>JAHCSU010000516.1 GCA_023522315.1 Nostoc sp. CCCryo 231-06 | reverse complement strand
CCAAGGACGGTACAGCGATGCCGAACCTCTGTTGATTGAAGCCCTGGCAATGACAAAGCGCCTGTTTGCTGGGGAGCATCCTAATGTAGCTAATAGATTGAACAATTTAGCTTTGCTCTACAAAAGCCAAGGACGGTACAGCGATGCCGAACCTCTGTGCATTGAAGCCCTGGCAATGAAAAAGCGCCTGTTTGCTGGGGAGCATCCCGATGTAGCTACTAGCTTGAACACTTTAGCTTCCCTCTACGATAGCCAAGGACGGTACAGCGATGCCGAACCTTTGTACATTGAAGCCCTGGCAATGAGAAAGCGCCTGTTTGCTGGGGAGCATCCCTATGTAGCTACTAGCTTGAACAATTTAGCTTACCTCTACGATAGGCAAGGACGGTACAGCGATGCCGAACCTCTGTACATTGAAGCCCTGGCAATGTGCCAACGGGTGTTAGGCGTTAATCATCCCACTACAGCGACAGTTCAAGAAAATCTAGCAATCCTGCAACGCCAGTCTAATCCCCCCGCTATTCGCAAAGGTCGATTAAGTCACTTTATGCAAATATTAAAGGCGATATTAATTTTACCCTTTTCCCTGCTGTGGCGATTTATTAAAAAATTAATTCGTAATTAAAATATTGGTTTTGTGCAATTGAGAGTGGAGAAAACAATTAGTTGAGTGGAATTATTAGATTCTGCTGATGTACTACAAAAATTAAAATATACAGCACAAACAGAAGACTGGGTAATTGGTGGAGTGAATGCAGACGGGGAAAAATGCGTTGGCAAAGCCTACACGAAGCAATACGCTTGGGTTAAAGTCAAAAACCAAAACCAGCGTAGGTTGGGTTGAGGGACGAAACCCAACATTTTCGGTACTTTGTTGGGTTTCGTCCCTCAACCCAACCTACAATTATCCTTAACCCACATTCCGCACTTCATCGTGTAATACACGAAGATTTCCAATGTCTGGCTAATGGTGGTTAAATAGCAATCACAAATTACCAACATTTGTCAGTATTAATACTTAAGCATTGAGCATTATCAGGAAATCTTCTTGAATATCAATGTGTTACATCTTGAAGTGCGGAATGTCGGCTTAACTGAACCGTATTGCTACACGAAGTGCGATCGCTGTTGGAACTACTCTACTCGTATAGGAGAATCAGCAGAACATCCCTTAATTTGCGATCGGTGTGTTGCAGCCTTAGCCGGAAACTTCTAAAAGTTAGGAGAGACGCGATTAATCGCGTCTGTACAGGAGTTAGGAATAAAATCCATATAGCGGTTCCCATTCAGATGAGGTACAACATTATATTGCGAGGTGTAGGGGCACGGCACTGCCGTGCCCCTACGGGTGTACTCATAACTTTAAATTAAAGCTTTTGCAACAACTCCTGAGTTAACTGAAAGAACGCTTTTGAACCAGCTGATTGGGGAGCAATTAAAACAGCTGGCATAAAACTATCAACAGCTTTAGCAACATTGACATCAACTGGTATTTGTACCTTACAAATTTTTTCTACACCAAAATCTTCAACAACGCGGTGCATAACTTGTTTATAGTATCTGCCAGTGAGAAGGTTAGCGCTAGACATACTAAATACAATTCCCAGCATTTTTATATCTATCTTGCTTTCATGTCCGTGACTGTCCTTTAATCGGGCAATCCGTCTTTCCAGCAGTTGAATACCCACTACAGATAAAGGTTCTGGTTTAGCAGGAAGTATGTAAAAATCACTGGCAGCTAAAGCGCTACGAGTCAATAGATTATATCCAGGCGCACAATCCAAGAGGATAAAATCATATTCTTGACGTACAGGTTTTAAAATATTATTTATCAATACTCTTTCAAAGCGATTCCAAATTGTTTCAAAGTCCTGTTCACCCAAAGCAGTTGATTGTTTATGCAGCATTTCTGAAACAACAAATTCATCATATAAGTCGATATCTCCTGGTAATAAATCTAGCCCAGGAAGATTACAAACCTGGGATTGAATGATATCTTTAATTGTCAATTTTGCTTCTGGTTCTGGATTGATAACTTGGTCTATCAGATACCTAAATGTCTTACTTTGTTTACGACGCTTGGCAAAATCTAAAGGCGACATCAAACTGAGTGTAGCGCTAATTTGGCTGTCTAAATCAAGGACAAGCACTCGCTTGCCATGATTTTTAGCTAAACAGGTAGCTAAGTTGACGGTGAGGGTGGTTTTACCAACGCCACCTTTCATATTTGCAGTAGCAATTACATATCCCATTGGTTGAGTCCTCTATTGACACATTTCCATGTAGGTAGCGTACACCTGTCTCGATCTATTAAATCTTCCATTAAATTTAATATTTTCGGAAACTCATTTGTAGGCGTTGAGGTAGGTGACACGATTTAATCTCAGCCGTTGTACTGTTTTTTGATGAAAAGAGCTAGTTACAGCAGAATTCAAGTATTTGAACCATATCTGTCGTAAGGGCACAGCATTGCTGTGCCCCTACCGCGTGGTTTATTTACCTAAAAATAGCTATAAATTGCTGTCACTTTGGTTGAAAGCTAGATAACATTAGATTCGGCGTGTTTACTAGTTCGGGAGTGCCAAAATGTCAAAACAACTGGGTCAAAAAATCGCACCTACACCTATATCAAATGATATCAATGTGGTGGATTTGATTGATCAATACTTTACCGCTTACAACTCAGCGCGGTTGCGGGAAATCTGCCAACTACTGAGTCGTGATGTGCTAACAGAAGGTGTGACGGTGGGAGTTAGCCTTTCTGGTGCGATGACGCCAGCAGGATTCGGGGTTTCAGCGCTTGCACCCTTAATTCGCAACGGCTTTATTGACTGGATGATTAGCACTGGTGCAAATCTTTACCACGATATGCACTACGGTTTGGGTTTTGAACTTTTTGCTGGTAATCCGTTTTTGGATGATGTGAAACTGCGCCAGGAAGGCACTATTCGCATTTATGACATTATCTTTGCTTACGATGTGCTGCTAGAAACTGATGCGTTTATCCGCAAGATTCTGCAAGGGGAAGCGTTTCAGAAGCGGATGGGAACTGCTGAGTTTCACTATTTATTGGGTAAGTATGTTCGGGAAGTAGAAAAGCAGCTGGGTGTGCAGCATTCCTGCTTGCTGGCGACAGCTTATGAGTGTGGAGTACCGATATATACGTCTTCTCCAGGAGATAGCTCAATTGGGATGAACGTGGCAGCTTTAGCTTTGGAAGGTTCGCAGTTGATTTTAGATCCATCAATCGATGTAAATGAGACGGCTGCGATCGCATATAATGCCCGTGAATCAGGAGGTAAAAGTGCGGCTGTAATTCTTGGTGGCGGTAGTCCCAAAAACTTTTTGCTCCAAACCCAACCGCAACTTCACGAAGTGTTGGGGCTAGAAGAACGAGGACACGATTACTTTATACAGTTTACCGATGCGCGTCCAGATACAGGCGGTTTGTCTGGAGCAACCCCATCGGAAGCTGTCAGTTGGGGTAAGATTGACCCGGAAGAGTTACCTAACACAATTGTTTGTTATACCGATAGCACGATCGCTCTACCACTGGTGACAGCATACGTCTTGAACAAGTGCCAGCCTCGTCCCCTGAAGCGCGTGTACGACAGGCGAGAAGCTATTTTGGATAAACTGCAAAAAGACTATCTAGCAGCCAAAACCCAATCATCGGATCAGATTCCAGCAGCAGTGGCTGACAGTGCCCAAAAGCAAACAGCGACTTATCCTTGTGGGCGGTTGATTCCGAATACGTAGGGAGTAGGGAGTGGGGAGTGGTGCATATAGCTGACCTCTCTCCTTTTCTCACTTTTGCCCAACCAACAAATAAGTGATCATCTTGCCTTTGCCTTGAACTTCGATTTCGCCCCGCTTTTCAAATAGAAATTCATTACACAATGACTTATAAGTATCTTCTGTAACTTGGGTTTTACCAACAATACCTTGGGATTCGATGCACCTAGCGATGTTTACTGTGTCTACCCAGAGATTATACGTAATTTGTTTGAAGTCAATTACTCTCGCAAATACTGAACCGCTATGGATGCCGATACGGATGCTAAAGTTTTGGTTATTCTCAGTATTAAATAGAGCGATCGCAGTTTGCATCTGGAGTGCCATTTGAGCGATCGCTTGAGCATGATCCCGGCGGCGTGTGGGCAAACCACCAACTACCATATAAGCATCGCCAATGGTTTTGATTCTCTCTAAACCATATTGTTCAGTGAGGCGATCGAAAGTTGAGAAAATCGAGTTGAGTAAGTTTACCAGTTGCATGGCACTTATAGAAGCAGCAATTTCGGTAAAGCCGACAATATCTGCAAATAAAACTGTGACATCAGCAACGTCTTCGACAATGTTAGCTGGTTCTTTTTTCAAAGGTTTGGAGATTGCTGTTGGCAAAATACTCAGCAATAAACGTTCGGTTTCTTCCTGCTGATGGCGCAGCGCTTCTTCTGCTACTAGTCGCTGGGTGATAGTGCGAAAAATGCCGCGAGTCGCAACTGGATGACCTTCGACAAATTTGCAGCTAATATTACCTTCTAGAAAGATTGTCTGACCGTCTTTAGTAACGAATGCGGCTTTTACTTGCCCGATCTTTTCTCCTGACAGCACCCGATAAAACCTTTGCAAACAGCCTTGTTTAAACTCTGGATGTATAATATCGAAAACATTCATATTCACAATTTCAGATTCGCTATATCCCAAAGCTTCTTGCCATGCACGATTGACATACAAAAAACGACCAGATGCATTAACGCATTGAATCAAATCATTAGCATTTTCAAATAAATC
Source organism: Nostoc sp. CCCryo 231-06 (assembly GCA_023522315.1). GTDB lineage: Bacteria > Cyanobacteriota > Cyanobacteriia > Cyanobacteriales > Nostocaceae > Nostoc. Next base: position 32,637 of record JAHCSU010000516.1, on the reverse strand, counting down.
TCGATATCGTTCTTCACTTTCTACAAGAGCATCTTCTGCTTGTTTGCGTTTGATAAACTGGGCGATTTGACTACCAATAGAACCCACCATTTGCAATAACTCTTTATCCTTTGGTTGTACATCCCGGCTAAAAAAAACCATTACTCCTAAAATTTCACTATCGTCTAAGATGGGGAAGCCAAAAGCTGCGTGTAATCCAGCCTCAGCAGCAGGTTGCGATCGCCGAGTGTCTCCACCTTCTGTGATATCTTGAATCCACAGAGGCAAACGTCTGATCCAAATTCGGCCAGGTAAGCCAACACCGGGTGTATATGTAGTTTGCCAGGTGACTGCTTTAAACTCTCGCGCAGAAATTACTCGACTTGACCAAATTTCCACACACCTTAGTACTGCATTAAGGCTATTTCCCTGTACCGAAGTGCCAATATATTGACTTGGTGTCCAAAGTTCGCCTAAATCCCATCCCAAGTTTTGACAAATCGATTGCAAAATTTGCGGAATTACCTGTTTTACACTTTGGGATTCTGATAATATCCGAGTGATAGCATACTGGGCGCTTGTACGTTGTTCCCGTTGCTGCCGAGCAGTAATATCCCGACCAATGTAAATAATCTCTTCTAATCCTTTTATTTTTTTCGGAATTACTGAACAAGAAAAAGCAATCAACCGCTTTTCTCTAGTCTTGGTTCGGCAAACTAACTCTAAGTTCTGAAGATTTTGCTGATAAAAAGAAGGCTGGTGAATAGCTTGCATTAAGACTTGTTCATCATCAATTATTATTGATATTGGTTGATTAATTAATTCTTCTTCATTAAAACCAAATAATTTTTGAGCGGCACGATTTACTTTTTTTATTTTCCCTAAATTATTGGTTATAAACAAAGCATCTGCCATTGCAGTAATTACTTGATCCATGTAGTTTTTGTATTAAATTAAAAAAGATAAATTTGCAAGCCATAGTAATAGCAAAGTTAAACTTTTCACGATATGAGGCAATCATCACACTGAAAATTAATAACTTAGTAATTAGAAATAACAATTAATATTTTAGTGTCACTGATGATTATTTTAGTTATTCTTTCAAATGTTTGAGCAATATACAAGCTTGTTTGGGTAAATTTTTTAGAAGTTACTAATACTCACTTTTATTACTGAAGTTGATATTAATTGATAAAGTGTGCTATTTTTTCACATCAACCCAGTCTGGTTGAGCGAAATTAACTAAGTCAGGGAAAATAACATGTATTCTACCTTTTGGAGGATTGACAATTAAATACAATTCTGAATTTTGTTAACATATTATACTTACTTAATAGCGCGGTTTATAAACGATCGCTATTTTAACAAAACCACTCTTATGCAATCCAGTGCTGTGTAAAGCTGAAAGGTATATTGTTATCCACTTTATTAAAGTATAATATACTACAAAGGATTGCTAGCTAAAAAAGTAAACTTTTATTAAATGTAAGATTGCACTGCGATCGCCTAAAATTTAAAGTTGAGAAAGTCATATTTATAAAGTTAGTCAAAACCCAATGAATCACCAGCGTGCTAATACTCTCAAAGCTGCATTTCAAGTTTGTAATGTTGAACCGCTAGAGGGTGCAGACATGGAGCGGTACTATGTTGATTTATCAGCAGTCCGCAAAACTTCAGCAATTGAAGAAGTTAGTAGAATTTTAGACTTTCAAGAACCCGCAGATTTCCGCACAATTTTGTTTACTGGACATCGCGGCTGTGGCAAAAGTACAGAGTTAAAACGCATTCAGAAGCAATGGGAAGAACAATACCACGTAATTTATTTAGAAGTTAACGAAGAAACAGATATTAATGATGCTCGTTATACAGACTTATATTTAATCGTCATCAAACAAGTAGAATTTGAGTTGCGTAAATTAGGTTTAAAATTTGATGCTCAACTTTTGGAAAACTTTGAATCTTGGTTTAAGGATATTACCAAATAAACTGAAGAAAGTGTAGAAAAGTCTGTGAGTATTCAGGGAGAAGCGACTCTGAAACCAGAAGCTCCATTTATCGCTAAATTGATGGTCAAATTACTGGCACAAATTAAAGGTTCTGATAAGCAAAAAACTACTATTCGCCAAACTTTAGAAAAAGACCTATCACGTCTGAAGGCAGATATTAACCTTTTATTAGGAGATGCCTACGTTAAACTCCGAAAAAAATTCCCTAAATGTAAGGGTTTATTGATTATTTTTGACAACATGGATCGTGTACCACCGACGATTGCAGAACATTTATTTTTTGACTATGCGGCTCAGTTACAAGAACTAGACTGTACGATAATTTATACAGTTCCAATTTCTGTGCTTTGTTCGCCTAAAAACCCACTCAATCAGTTTGATGGGAATCCTCATATTGTCCCAATGGTGAATATTTATGAATTGGAACGCGATCGCTGCCATTTAAACTACAATCAAACGGGACTAGAAGCTGTCGCCAGCCTCATTGAAAAGCGGGTAGATATTGATGCTGTATTTGAATCTCGCCAGGAATTGCTAGATTTAGCAAAAGCCAGTGGAGGACATGTCCGCCAATTAATGCAGATGATACAGACTGCTTGCCTAACTGCTAGTACTCGCAAACATCCCAAAGTTATTGCCGAAGATATTATCTATGCTGTGAAACAACAGCAATTTAATTTTGAAAGGTTTATTCCTGAAGAACATTATGCGTTTTTAGCCCAAGTGTGCATCACCAAGAATGTCAGCAAAGATGATATTGGTCAGTTAATGCTGTTTAACACTTCAGTTTTGGAATACAACGGCGATAAACGGTGGAATTACCCCAATCCAGTGGTGAAGCAAAATGAATTCTTCCAGAAAGCCCTCGCATCCGCACTCGCAGCGCAACCTTAGCTCAGAAATCGGGGCATTTATCGCGCTTAATCAAGAGATATTTGCTGAATTACTCACCTTTGTAGACTTTGCAGAAAAGTTTACCATCGGTTTTGTAGAAATTAATTTTCCCCCAGATGCAGAAATATTAGTTGAGGCACTAAAGACAAATCCTGAGTGTCGGGATATTCAGTTTGTGACTCTGAATTTCTCTGATGAAAATTTGCGGTTTCTTAGGGATGAAATTGTCCAAATATTACCAACTCTTGAGATAGAATCTAACAAAAAATTAGTCTTGATTATACAAGGTTTAGAAAAGTCTATTGGCGTTTATGGAGACTACCCGCCAGTTTTACAAGACCTCAACTTTGTCCGAGATGCTTATAAAAGAACTGTTCCTCATCCGATTCTGTTTATTCTGCCAGATTATGCCCTGACTCGGTTAGCCAAATTTGCTCCTGATTTTTGGGCTTGGCAATCGGGGATGTTTAGGTTTCAAACTCCTCAAATTACTAAAGATCATGCGATTAATGAGGCTCAAAATACTGAGAGAATTATAGACAGATTAGAACCTCCAGAAAAGCAAGAGCGGATCGATTTATTACACCGTCTGCTAATGGAATATAAACCTACTGGACATCATCCGATAGGAGAAAACCTCCGCAACTGTAGTAATATTTTGCATCAGTTAGGAGTTGCTTATCTGAGTAAAAGAGAACCTATCAAAGCTAGAGAATATTTAGAAGAAGCCGAAAAAATAGCTAATGAGTTTCAAGATTCCACCTTCCATGCTGAAGTTCTCAACACATTAGGAAAGTCTTATTCTCAACAAAGGCAATTTGATACAGGAATTACTTATTATCAAAAATCTTTAAGTATTTCACAGCAACTTCAAAATCCTCGCGGCGAAATTGCTGCTTTGTTGAAACTTGGCAATGCTTACTTAGAATTGAGACAATTTACACAGGCGACAACTTTCTATCAACAGCGTCTAGAAATTGAACAACAAGTAGGCGATCGCTATTCTCAAGCTAGCACCTACCACCAGTTGGGAAGAGTTGCCCAATATTTGCGGGAATTTGAGGAGGCGCGGCGCAATTACCAACAAGCTTTGGCTATCAAAATCGAATTTGGCGATCGCTATTCTTCTGCTAGCACCTACCACCAGTTGGGAAGAGTTGCCCAAGATTTGCGGGAATTTGAGGAGGCGCGGCGCAATTACAAAGAAGCTTTGGCAATCAAAATCGAATTTGGCGATCGCTATTCTCAAGCTGTCACCTACCACGAGTTGGGAAGAGTTGCCCAAAAATTGCGGGAATTTGAGGAGGCGCGGCGCAATTACAAAGAAGCTTTGGCAATCAAAATCGAATTTGGCGATCGCTATTCCCAAGCATTCACCTACCACGGTTTAGGAACACTTGCAGAAGCAGAAGAAAACTACGCAGAGGCGAGGGTTAATTTACAGACAGCGTTGGAGATATATGTTGAGTATAAGGATGAATATCGGGGGGCGATCGCACGGGAGGCGTTAGAAAGATTACCAGAGTGATGGAGTGATGGCATTTAACAGGGGCGCGACCAGATCATACTTATTAGGCAGGCGTAGCAAGTTGGTACAATCGCATTGTTAGTCGATACAACCGCATTGCAAGAGGTTGCATTGAGATAACACGGCGATGCAATACTCAACGGCAACACGGCACTGATTGGCAAGTAGTGCGATCGCATCAATATAATAGCGCTTCTTTGTTGAGTCCAATAAAGACCTAACCCCCAATCCCTTCCCTACTAACGTTAGCTACGGTGTACACACAAGTCTTGTCGCAGCCATATCATTAATAAATCTTGCACTACGTTTCTATCCCGCCTCGGAATGAATTCCGAGTCTCATAGCTGAAGTCCACGCTTTGTGGACTGAATAATTAATTTAGTCCACTTAAGTGGACTTCAGCTATCAGCCCTGAACTTCAGTTCTGGGCGGGATATGGGTAAGTGTGACAGTTTTACCCTGACAAAAATGTGGCTTTCTGTGTTGAGTGCGTTGGCGTAGCCCGCCGTAGGCATCGCTCTACTGCGACTGTTAAATATCCTTAATTTAATCCTGGCATATCTCAACAAACTTAACTGCGATCGCTCGGAAACTGAACCAGATAACCCTACTGTCTAACTTGTACAAATCTAAGCAATACGATGACAGTATAAGTAACTTTAGATAGAGCCGGAATCATTGACGTTCTAAGTAGATACGCAATACAATTATTGTTGTAGAACCAAAAGATAGAGTTCATCAAAATAATTTTCTCAGAGAATAATAGACCAGCAATATTAAAGATAATTTGGATAAAACAAATGAACAGCAAAACTATTGCTTTCTTAGCGATTACGGCAGCCTTTGTAAGCTTAGGAAGCCAAGTATACGCACAGTCACCAGCATCAAGTTCAAATTTAGAACAATACAGATTAACTGGTGATTCTTTAGTTGGAATTGATCATAGAACAGCCCAAGAAGACTTTAAAAGCTTTTTTGAGCAAACTAATCCAGCAAGCATCTCCAACAATAATAGAAGAGACAATAAAACTCCAGCCAGAATACAGTTTAACGAATCATTATCACAGCCAGACACTTCTGTTTTCTTAGCACCGGCTCAGTCTGGAAGTGACAATGATGGATTGCAAGTACAGTTGGATTTACAAAGAGAATAATCAGATAATAGATATAAAGGTTAATGGGAGCATCCAAATTTTGCCCGAAGGTATTTGTCATTGCGAATGAAGCGGTAGCGTAGTGAAGCAATTGTATATCTTGCGATTGCTTCACTCAACTACGTTGCGATCGCAATGACAATTTATAACGTGGTTTTGATATAACTTACACATTTGGAATGCTCCCAAGGTTAATGCTGTAGTTTTAATTAATTACGGGTTGCTCAAAATACTTGGTAAGTAAGTGGGTCAAATTAAATATAAAACCTCACCCTGCCTCCTCAATCCCTCTCCTTAACAAGGAGAGGGATTGAGGGTGAGGTTTGATCTTGTGTTTAATTACGCCTACCTACTTAGGCACAATTGATAAATTGTGCCTGCATCTTCAATGCTATGTCTAAATGGTATAACGAACCGCAGAGGCGCAGAGAACACAGAGAGAAGAATCAACAGAAACTTTCACAAATGATTTAGGGCTGCTATATATACATTTAATTGTTCTTAGTTACTTAACTTAAACCAAATTTAATATTAGAATTAAAACAGTTTGGTTAGCAAACATTGTTAACACAACGGCGCTTTTAGCTGCTCATTCTACGTCCCCTACAAGAATAAAGTTTCGTACTTGACTCAATCCGCCTTCCTAATACCAATTCACGAAAATCCTGATAGATATAAATTTATCGTAAGGGCATGGCAATGCCATGCCCCTACCAGCATATTTGTATCATTATTAAAGTGAAATGGTATAAGTCGCTAAATGTGCAATCATTTTGCAGTAGAATTAATCGTCTAGATAAGAGGAGGGCTTTTAGATGACTCGTGTCATCATTGTGCGCCACGGTCAAAGTGGTTATAATACCGAGCGGCGTATTCAGGGACGCACTGATGCGTCAACATTAACCGAAAAAGGTCGTAACGATGCAAGTATTGTTGGCAAAGCCCTCAGCAATATTTTATTTAATGCTATCTATAGCAGTCCCCTGCAACGAGCGAAACACACAGCAGATATTATCCATAGTGAGTTAGCTACTCATGCTGAACAGTCTGCTGTAATCCAAGTTTCTGATTTGCTGCTAGAAATTGATTTACCTTTATGGGAAGCACTGCTGACTGCTGAAGTTAAGCAGAAATTTGCCGAAGACTACCGCACTTGGCATCAACGCCCCGACGAACTACGGATGCTGCTGAATGATGCACAAGGGACAAGAGAACATTTTCCCGTTCTTGCTTTATACGAACAAGCACGGCAGTTTTGGCAAGAAACTTTGTCTCAACATCAAGGCGAAACTATTCTCATCGTGGGACATAACGGCATTAATCGCGCCTTGATTAGCACAGCCTTGGGAATCCCCCCAAGTCGCTACCATTCAATACAGCAATCTAACTGTGGCATCAGCGTACTAAATTTTGCTGGAGGCTTGGGGGAACCAGTTCAGCTAGAATCCTTAAATCAGACGCAACACACTGGGGAAAGTCTACCCTCATTGCGGCCGGATCATCAAGGAATACGGTTATTATTGGTGCGTCATGGTGAAACTGACTGGAATCGCCAAACCAGGTTTCAAGGGCAAATTGATGTCCCCCTCAACGACAACGGTAGACAACAGTCGCAAAAAGCAGGCGATTTTCTCCAAGAGGTAGCGATTGATAATGCTTGCAGTAGCCCAATGCTGCGCCCTAAAGAAACAGCAGAGATTATTCTAAAACAACATCCTAATGTAAAGTTAGACTTGCAAGATGGTTTAAGAGAAATCAGTCACGGACTCTGGGAAGGAAGATTAGAAACAGAGATAGAGCAAGAATTTCCCGGAGAATTGCAGCGCTGGCGGTTAGTACCAGCCCAAGTGCAAATGCCTGAAGGAGAAAATTTGCAAGAGGTGTGGGAACGTAGCGTTGCAGCTTGGCAATCAATTGTACAATCTGCATCAACGAATCAATTCAAAACTGTATTAGTAGTAGCTCACGACGCAACTAATAAAACTTTACTTTGTCACATTCTGGGTTTATCGCTAGAAAATTTCTGGAATTTCCGCCAAGGTAATGGCGCAGTTAGCGTTATTGACTACCCTTCTGGAATCGATGGTTTACCAGTATTGCAAGCGATGAACATTACCACTCACTTCGGTGGAGGCGTACTAGATAAAACAGCAGCAGGGGCGTTGTGATAGAGTGCTGAAATGCGATGAATCGCGTACAAGAGAGACGCGATGAATCGCGTCTGTACAAAAGTAGAGACGCGATTTATCGCGTCTATGAGAAATAAAGTTAGAAGCGAGGAATTTAGAAGTGAGGAATAAAGTTTAGAAGCAATGACTGAGGAACAAATAACTCATAACTCTTAACTTTTAACTCATAACTAAAAACTTTTATGACTGAACTATTGCAAAAAGTACGGGTAATTGACCCAGTTTCTAAAATCGATGAACTCTTTGATGTGCTGATTGCTGATGGTTATATCCAAGAAGTGGCTTCGCACATTGCTGACATCAGCCCCGATACTCAAATCAGAGATTGTCGGGGATTAGTTCTCGGGCCGGGGTTAGTGGATTTATACAGCCATTCCGGTGAACCAGGGTTTGAAGAACGGGAAACTCTGTTGTCTCTCTTGCAATCTGCTACTGCTGGCGGCTTTACCAGAGTTAGCATCTTACCCGATACATCCCCAGCTATTGATAACCCTGCACTTGTGGCACAATTGCAGCAAAAGAGACACGGGAAAATGAAACAGAGGGAAAAAATTAATTTGGCTCCCCCTGCTTCTCCTCTCCCCCTGCTTCATATCTGGGGTGCTATCACCCTAGATGTTGCTGGGAAGCAAATGACGGAATTGGCAGATTTAGCGTCTGCTGGAGTTGTTGGTTTTAGCGATGGTAACCCCTTAGAGAATTTGGCGCTGGTGCGGCGAGTGTTAGAATATGTCCAGCCGTTGGGTAAACCATTAGCATTTTGGCCTAGCGATCGCCAGTTAACAGCAAATGGTGTAATGAGAGAAGGGCCAGATGCTCTGCGTTTCGGTTTACCCCCAATACCCGCCAGTGCAGAAACTACTGCGATCGCAGCAATGCTTGAATTAGTTGCAGCCATCGGTACACCAGTCCATATTATGCGCGTCTCCACATCTCGCAGCGTGGAATTAATCGCTTCAGCCAAGGCTGCTGGTTTACCCATCACCGCCAGCACCACCTGGATGCACCTTTTACTTGATACAAAAGCAGTTAAGAGTTATAACACTAGCTTGCATTTAGACCCGCCGTTAGGAAATCCTAGTGATGTGGCGGCGTTGCGTGCAGGGGTGCGTGCAGGTGTGATAGATGCGATCGCTATTGATCACACACCCTACAGCTACGAAGAAAAAGTCCAAGCCTTTGCCGAAGCACCTCCAGGGGCAATTGGTTTAGAGTTAGCATTACCCTTGCTGTGGCAATATCTCGTTGAAACTGAGGAATTTACAGCTTTAGAATTATGGCGGGCATTGAGTACTAGTCCAGCAGAGTGTTTGGGGCAAAAAGTCAGTGCGATTCTACCTCATCAACCAGCCGAACTTACTTTATTTGATCCCCAGCAAACCTGGAAAGTCGAACGGAAAAGTCTTTATACACTTTCACAAAATACACCTTGGTTAGGACAACAGTTGAAGGGTCATGTTGTGCAAACATGGTGTTAAAAAATGTAAAAGACTCTCACAGCTATGACCTTTTAGCTCGACTTTATCGAAACAGAATTCAGGAGTCAGGAGTCAGAATTCAGCAATGTTTTCTGTACGACTGGCGGATAGCGACACGGAAGAGCGAGTCTTCTCCCAAGGAGAGACGCCAAGGGCGAACGAGCGTCGCGTCTTGATTCTGACTCCTGAATTCTGACTTCTGAATTCTTCTTTATCCATTTTCTAGCAACGCGATCGCTATTGATTACGCAGCTACACCTCAGTCGGACTCCAATTCATGCCCAATTCTGACGGCTGATACCTTTCTTCTTTTTCTCCAAGCGATATTCCCAAACTTGTAATTCGTAAATAATGCCACCATCATTAACACTTCTTCATAGCTTACTTCTCTTTAGTACCGCTTTCATTGCAGGCGGCTTAAATGCTGTAGCGGGTGGTGGAAGCTTTATCACGTTTCCAACTCTCATCTTTACTGGTGTATCTCCGATCGCAGCTAATGCCACGAATAATACAGCGATGTGGGTGGCGGCTCTAGCAAGTGCTGGAGCATATCGTCAAGATTTAAGCATCGAGCGGCAAGATTTTTTACTTTTATGTGGTGTCAGTTTAGTTGGTGGCATGATTGGCTCCATAGCTTTGTTATATACATCGCCAGATATCTTTAAGAAGCTAATTCCCTATCTGTTGCTGCTGGCAACTCTGGTATTTACCTTTGGCGAACCATTCAAAAAGTGGTTGCAGCGTAAAAACCAGAATACATCACCGAAATCTGTACCCTTATTTAATTTGGTAGTGGCTCAACTAGCGATCGCAATCTATGGCGGTTTCTTCGGCGCAGGTTTAGGGATTTTAATGCTGGCAACTCTGACATTTTTAGGTATCAAAAGTATTCACACAATGAATGCTTTTAAGACATTTTTAGGGAGTTGTATTAATGGTATTGCGATCGTTCCATTTATTTTTGCAGGTGTGATTGCTTGGCATCAAGCTATTTTGATGGCCGTAGGTGGCTCTCTTGGTGGTTATTTAAGCGCCCATTATGCTCGTAAACTTGAACCCCACTTAATTCGGAAATTTGTCATGATTGTTGCCTTCAGCATGACTGCCTACTTTTTTATTCACGGTTAAGAACTGGGCTGGCGCACTAGCAAGTAAAATTGGTAGTAGCAATACTGTCATCCTGGGTGCAAGTATTTGTATTGCAGGCTCAATTTTCTTTATACAGCAAATCTCCACCTTCCGCGATCTAGTTCGTCTGAATCTACGTACTGAAAGAGCTTAAAAGAAAAATAGCTCTGACTATTTGAAAGAGTGCATAATCAGCCATAACACCAAAAATTGCTAACAACAATGACAACTATAAATGATCCTGCTGTTGTAACTGAAGTAACTGATTTGTACCTCAAGTATGAAGAAGCCCTTGGTGATAACAATTTGGAGGTGATGGATAGCTTATTTTGGGATGCACCCGAAGTAGTGCGGTTTGGCATCACAGAAAACCTCTATGGCGGTGATGAAATTCGTAACTTTCGCGCCTCTCGACCAAACCCGAAAATAGAGCGAGAAATCTTGAATCTCAAGGTTGTAACCTTTGGGAAAGATGCAGCAACAGTAACATTAGAGTTTCGCCGCAATATTAATGGTATAGAACGTTTCGGACGACAAAGCCAGACTTGGTACAGGTTTACCGAAGGATGGAAAGTAGTTTCAGCCCATGTTTCATTATTGCCAGTGTGAGTTTTAAAACTATGACTAGCATTACCGAAATTGCCCCAGATATCTATCGCATCTCAACCTATCGCTCCCAGAAAAATAGTGGGTGTGCCTTCCAGTGAGTGGCATTTTTCAGCATAATGGTATATTGCTGCAAACATTACATATTAGTTCCTTATTATTTGCTCTAAAAAAACTTGGAAAAGTGCAATTTTCTTAATCATCTGACTGTATTTGCCTTTGTCAATAACAATCACGAAATTTAGATTGGGTTGAACTCTCATGATATTAGAAACCGATCGCCTATTACTCCGGGAAATGCAGATTTCTGACCTCGACGCGCTACTGCTTGTCCTTGGTGATGCAGAGTCGATGCGCTACTATCCAAAGCCGTTTGACCGCGAGATGGTGCAAAAGTGGATTGATCGGCACCGCCACAACTACGCACAGCACGGCGTCGGCTTGTGGGCGATGGTTCTCAAGGCGACAGGCGAGGTAATCGGCGACTGCGGACTGGTTTGGCAAGAAGTCGAGGGACACCAAGAACTCGAAATTGGATACCACGTCCGCCGTGACCAACAAATGCAGGGTTACGCCACGGAAGCCGCATCTGCTTGCCAGAACTACGCCTTTAACGTGCTGGGTTGCTGCGTAGGCGTAGCCCACCGTAGGCATCGCGTCATTTCCCTAATTCGCCCAGAGAACATCCCCTCTCGGCGCGTTGCTGAAAAGAACGGACTCAAGATCGTTCAGGAGACACTCTGGCGCGACATACCGCACTATATATATGCTGTGCAACGCTGAGAAATTAAACTTCTTGCAGAAATTAATTTTTCTATAACGTGCATGGGGGTGGGATGAGTGAAGAAGCAGTGCGGAATGTGCATTGAAAATTATTATTGTGGCGATCGCACTGCTACACTATCGCCAGGTGTTGAAGGCCATCTCACTGTCAGAATAGTACAGTCAGACTTAGCAACCCAACAATGTGGCACACCCGCACACCACAGCACATAATCACCCTCACGAGATAGAATCATCTCCCTATCCTCAAACTGAAGGCAAAATTCGCCATTAATCAAGATCGAAAGAGTCGCGGCTGTGTCATTTACTCCCCACTCGGTTCTACAGTCTCCTGCTTTATGGACACCCCACTTTATTTCTAGTGCTGTGGTTGAGCGAGGATCATCATCTGGGGTGATGAAGTAACCCATAAACCAACCCCAGCGATTTGCACCTTCGCTAGCAGCATTCCCAAAAATAACTTTAGGCTGCATCACTCACCTCAAAGGAAGGAACTAATGGATAATTTATTTTTTGGTATTAAACCTCATCTATGTTGAGAACCGTAGTTTTTGCCCTCACCCTAAATCCCTCTCCCAAGTAGGGAGAGGGACAACTTTGCGGCTCCCCTTCTCCCAAATTTGGGAGAAGGGGTTGGGGGATGAGGGTTTATTTCTTTTCATACGGAAAGAACTACAGTTTTCAAGGTGGACGTGGTTTACCCTACTCTTGACTGGGAGCAACAGGTTGCGATTGAGGTGATTGAGGTTGTTGGCGTAAACCGCGCAAAGACTCCCGCAACTTGTTCTGGCTAGTGTTATCTCGCCGCCGCCGCCGCTTTGTGGTTGCTTGTGGCTTTTGTGATGAATCGGTAGTTGTTCGCTCACGTTGGATGCGGCGTAAGGAATCTCTTGCACTTCCTTGAGTGCGAGTTGTGCTAGCTGGAGATGATGGGCTTGTAGCAGTACTTTCCCTTCTTTGTGGTTCTAACCGTCTACTAAATCCAGATATTGCTGGTTTTGTGGCTGTAGCTCCATTAGATGAGGGTGCCAACTCTCTGCGCCTACGTCTTGAAGTTTCTTGTGTGGAGTTAGCAGCAGTTGTCTGCCGAGTTTTCTCTTCTGCTTCTCTTTGTGCTTGCCGTTCTTGAACTTGGCGCGATCGCCGTGAACCTTTAATGGCAAATTCAGTGGCTATAGATACCCCTTGTCTACCACCTTCTGCGGGTTTTAATTTCCAGTTACGCGCTTGTCTCATAGTTTCTTCATCCAAGTCACGGTTTCCACTGGAACGAGCAACCCGCACATTGGTAACATTACCTTGTGCATCAGTATCGACAGCTACTTCTACTCTGCCTTCAACTCCTCGCCGTCTTGCTGCCTCTGGATACTTGGCACTACATTCGCGGCAAGCTGCACGACCATTAGCATTACCTGAACTGTTAATTTTTGGAGGTGTTGGTGCTGTTGGCGCTGTTGCTACTGGCGGACGGTTTGCTGGTTCATTGCCTATACCACTACCAGTGCCAGTTCCTGTGCCAGTACCAGTTCCACTACCACTACCAGTGCCAGTACCAGTACCAGTACCACTACGACTACCAGTGCCAGTTCCTGTGCCAGTACCAGTTCCACTACTTATACCTACAGCAATACCACTACCTGAGCCTAAACCAACACCAGAGCCACCACCTTGAGGAGCAACAGTTGTTACAGGGACGAATGGCTTGGGAGCAATTTGTGTATTTGTTGGTTGTGGGTTTTGAGTAGTTTGCTTTGGTTGCTCAACTGGCTGAATTTGAGTAGTTTGTTTTGGTTGCTCAACTGGCTGAATTTGAGTAGTTTGTTTTGGTTGTTCAACTGGTTGAATTTTTGGTCTTTCAATAAATTCTTGTACTGTTTTTTGTACTGGTGGAGTTTCTATAGACTGTTTTTGAACAACTTCTGGTAATTTCTTGGGTTCTTCTGGAATTTTTTCAAGTGGTTTTTCTGGTTCGGCAGTCGGAGAATCAACGATCGCAAACTCTATTGCTTCATCTTCTTCTTTAGGCACTCTCGTCAAATAATTACCTATGCCTGAGGACAGTACGCCGATATGCAGCGCCAGTGAACCTATCAGACTGTAAGTCAGAAAAGACTTGAGAGCCTCAACTTCTTTGGAACGTTGCTTGACAGTAATGCCAGAAAAGCTCATAGCTATTGCTACCTATTCTCACTAATTTAGCTATCTTAGAATGCAAGGTTACAAATATCAAGTAAAAAATAAAAATTACTTGAGATAGCCTTACCAAACCTTGCACTAGCAAAAGCATCTTTTGAAACCAGCATATATCATGGCTTTTGGACAAGAATAATTTTTGTTTCAATTAAATTAAATTATTTTATATAAAACAAACGGATAAGTAAATAAAAATCATGATGATTATATTTGAAAAAATTATCATTATAGTTTATATTCTATTGAGAAAAAGTTTCAGCTTTTCTCTAGATTCTGGTAGTCTGATTTTGTATTGTGGACGACGTTATAGAGGCACTACATGGGAATTCAGAATTTGTTTGCAGCAGGTGGTATCGTCATGTGGCCCCTGTTGGCGTTTTCAGTATTAGGTGTGGCACTGATCATCGAGCGGATCAGGTTTTGGGTAAGGATTAATCAGCGTCAAAGCCGCGTGGTGCGAGATGTTTTGAATCTCTACCGCCTCGATAATGTTGTCGGTGCAATGGATAAACTTCAGAAAAACGCAGATTTGCCACTCGCCCGGATTTTTCTGGCGGCTTTAGAATTAGAGGAGCCAAATCCAGAGGAATTTCGTTTGGCGTTAGAAAGCGAATCGCAGGCTGAGATACCTGTGTTAAAACGTTTCCAAAACCTTTTCGAGACAATCATTAGTTTAGCCCCACTGTTGGGTCTGCTCGGCACTGTGTTAGGATTGATAGCCTCCTTTGCTTCCCTAAATCTTGGTGATGTGGGAGGTACTAAAACAACTGGTGTTACATCTGGGATTAGTGAAGCTCTAGTATCAACAGCATCAGGATTGATCGTTGCCATATTCATACTCTTGTTTGCCAATACCTTCCGGGGACTGTACCAACGGCAAATTGCATTAATTCAAGAGTATGGGGGACAGCTAGAATTACTCTACCGCCGTCGTTATGAAAAAGGAGAAAAAACGTATGCGTCTACCAGATGAACCAGAACTTCCACTACAGATCAACATCCTGCCGATGATTGACGTGATTTTTGCAATTTTGACATTTTTCATCATGTCAACTTTGTTTTTAACGCGTTCAGAAGGTTTACCAGTAAATTTACCAAAGGCCAGCACAGCGAAACAACAGCAAGTTCCCACTAAAATTACGATTACGGTAGATGAAAAAGAACAGGTAAGCCTGAACCGTAAACCAGTTGCAATTGATGATTTGACAAAGCAAATACGTACTTTAGTTGGTTCTAATCCAGAAGTGTTGGTAATTATTAATGCTGATGAGAAAGTTGATTATGGTCGGGTAGTAGCGGTGATGGATCGGGTACGTCAAGTTGAAGGGGCAAAGTTAGCGATCGCTACCCAAAAATAAACAGTAGAAATATTGTACATAAGAAGTTCAGCGAGTCAGGAAAATTCTATATTCTGACTCCTAACTCTTTTTTGTTTAATGGCTATTACGCATTTGCAATTCTTGAGATATAAGTTTAAATAATAATTCTTGCTGTGAATGGATAAAAAAGTGGTCACTGTAGAACTCATGTAATGAGAAAGCAGCGATCGTCTGCTCTCGCCATGCTTGCAGAGCCTCATGACTAACTTCTTTATCTTGCAAACCACCAAAAACAGTAATAGGACACTCCAGGGGCTGTTTTTGAGTGTAAATATAAGTTTCCAGAACGGCAAAATCTGCCCGCAGAATGGGGAGGAACATCTGCATCAGTTCCATGCTCTCTAGTACTGCTTTGGGTGTACCGTTAAGGGTGCGTAGCTCAGTGAGCAAATCAGCGTCTGATAGGATGTGCAGGGGTGGTTTTGTGGGCGAGATTTGCGGGGCGCGACGCGCAGAGATGAAGAGGTGAAAGGGAGCAAGACTATATTTAGAGCGAAGTAGATGAGTCAACTCAAAGCTAACTAATCCGCCCATACTGTGACCGAAGAAGGCGAATGGTTTGTCTAAATATGGTAACAGAATTGGAGCGATCGCTTCAACAAGAGATTCTAATCGCGTCAAAGGTGCTGACTTAATCTGTCTTCCCCGTCCAGGATATTCTACAGCACAGACTTCGACATTGCTAGGTAGATTATTAGGCCAAGTGCGAAAAATCGCCGAGTTCCCACCAGCGTAGGGAAAGCAGAATAAACGCAAGTTAGCTTGAGGATTTGGTTGGGGAGAGATAACCCAGGAATTGAAGCTTGGTGTAGTTGTCATAATATAATTTAGAGTTGGATAATACAACTTTGCTTTAATTTTTAAACATATTCACTGAATAATCTTATGACAGGAATAGAACCTTTTGCCGCACAAGCCGTTAGCGGTTTAGCAGTTCCGATTTTTCAAATCCTTTGGGAAGGTGGCGGTAAGCTGCTAGGAATATTTGGTAAAAGCCTGGACGAAAAAACTAGTGAGATAATTTTTGCCGCATCAAAACAATATGTCCAAAACTATGAAGAACGGCATGGCATTCTCAAAGTACTAGGAATGCGTGAACCTATAAAGTTGGAATCGATCTATACAGCAGTACAGTTTTTAGGTGCTAATGCTATCCGTAGTTTTGAATCTATTGAGAATTTAGAAGAAGTCTATCGCCAAGCTAAAAGCCGAAGTTTTCAATCTCACAATGGTAAAAAACAAGCAGGAATTAAAGTTGCTAACGATAAGCAATATTTGATGGTGCTTGGTGGCCCTGGTGCAGGAAAGTCTACATTTGTGCGGAAAATGGGACTAGAAGCGCTCAAAGGTAAAAAAGGAGGGTTTAAACACGCTTGCATTCCAGTTTTTATTGAATTGAAAAGGTTTGCATCCAGCGATATCAATATTGAAAGGTTTATTGCTGAAGAGTTTCGTACTTGCGGCTTTCCATCACCAGAGCAATTTACAGCCAAAGCCTTAGAAAAAGGTAACTTACTAATTTTGCTAGATGGTTTGGATGAAGTACCGACAAAAAACTTGACTGAGGCAATTAGTCAAATTCAAAATTTTGTTGACAAGTATGATCAAAATCGTTTCATTACCTCCTGTCGCACGGCGGCTTATCGCAGCGCTTTTCGTCGCTTTAGCGATGTATCAATGGCGGATTTCGACGATGCTCAAATTGAGCAATTTATTTATAAGTGGTTTCATTCAGACGTAGACAAGCAGGCGAAGACAGGCGAGAAATGCTGGGAGTTACTGCAAAAACCAGAACATAAAGCTGCAAAAGAGTTGGCGCACACACCTTTATTGCTGACATTTCTGTGTTTAGTTTATGATCGTTCCCAAAGTTTTCCAGATAATCGCAGTATTCTTTACCGGAAGGCACTGCGGATATTGCTAGAAGAGTGGGCATCAGAAAAGCGAATTCTCAGAGATGAGATTTATCAAGGACTGCATACAGAATTAGAAGAGATATTACTATCAGAGATTGCTTATACAGGTTTTGAGTCTGACAGGCTATTCTTTCAAGAGCGCGATATTGTTTATCAAATTAAAACATTTTTAGCGAGTAATCTGAATGCACCTCAGCATTTAGATGGAGAATCAGTACTGAATGCGATCGCTGTTCAACAAGGAATTTTGGTAGAACGAGCCGAGGATGTTTTTTCCTTCTCTCATCTAACGCTACAGGAATATTTAACAGCACAATATATTGATGATCATCGCCAAATCGAGAAGTTAGTTACTGAACACCTTGTAGATCAACGCTGGAAAGAGGTGTTTTTGTTAGTAGCTGGGTTAATGCGTGGTGGTGCAGATGATTTGCTGCTGCTGATGGAAAAGGAAGCGCAAAAATATATTAATACACCGAAGTTACAAGCTTTATTAAACTGGGCAGAACAGGTAACAGTTGGATCGCCAGGGGATTTTAAACCTGTGGGTAAACGTGCAGTTGCGATTGCTATTGCTATTGCCAACGCCAACGCCAACGCCAACGCCAACGCCATCGCCAACGCCAACGCCATCGCCAACGCCATCGCCAACGCCATCGCCAACGCCTACGACAACGCCAACGCCAACGCCAACGCCAACGCCAACGCCAACGCCAACGTCAACGCCATCGTCAACGCCTACGCCATCGCCATCGCCTACGCCATCGTCAACGCCTACGCCTACGCCATCGCCAACGCCAACGCCTACGACAACGCCATCAAATATACTGATAATCTAAAAAAATCAGAAATCTTCAATAACCTCAACTTTACTATGCTGATGGCCCAACTAAAAACACTTAAAGCTAGAATTCCTGATGATAAACAGCCAAGGGAAGTGCGTCTGGCATTTGGTAAACATCTGCAACAAACCTTACTCAATGCTTTCAATCTCACCCTAGAAATGATCGATTTATCTGAGGAAGAAGCGAAAGCACTAGGCGATTATCTCTACACCAATTACCTCATCATCCAGTGCAAACAAGCAGCAGTGCGGGTGTCGCCCCAAACCTGGGAAGCGATTGAGGCGCGGATGTTGTTGGTTCCAGGTAGTTAAGCAACAATAGAAAAATGAAAAAATAGCCAGATAAACACTCCATGAGTTCATTACAACAGGATAAAGATACAAAAACTCGAACCTTTACAGCAATCTTGTATTGGGAAGAGGATGTTTATGTAGCTGAATGTCCAGAGGTGGGAACCGTCAGCCAAGGAGAGACGATAGAAAAAGCCAACGAAACTTTATTTAGAAGAGTTCTCGCTTGCTGAAGTCGCTACGCTAAAAGCTTTCATTAACAGAATTTAAGTTGTTGTAACAAACGCTGAACCTGTAGTTACTACAACTCCAGTTGTTATAAGTAAAATTGAAGCTGTTGTTAATACAACTTAAGCTGTTGTTATGAATGCTTAAGCTGTAGTTATAAACGTTGAAGTTGTTCTAACAAACCCTCAAGCTGTAGTTATAAACGTTGAAGTTGTTCTAACAAACCCTCAAGCTGTTGTTATGACACTAAGTCTTGTCGTTAGGAATACACAAGCTATTGTTTTCTCTCTTCACCTATATATATGTCATGTTCTGTGTGAATGAATACCTCAGACAATGCCTGATAAGCTTCAGTCCAAGCTACCATCACTTCTTCTGTAGCTGCTTCACCTAAAACATCTTTCATTGCTTGCAGTAAACTTTCTCCGACAATAGGATATTGCTCTGGTGTAACATGAGTCTGCACATGACGATGGGCAATCTTTTCCACCATCGACTTTAAAGCAGGCAAATTATCAATTTGGGCAGCATAGCTATAAACTGCTGTAGCCAACCTCGCAGGCTGAGAACCATCTGCTTGAGCAGACATACTAAATTGTTCTCTGATTTCTGGATGATTTTGAAACATAATTTCATACATCCGAGTTGTGATTTGCTGACCGTTCTTTTTTAAGACAGGTGCTGTAGATTTAACGATATCTATTGTTTGTTGGCTAACCATAGTTTCTTGAACCACTTGGAATGTTGATTGACTTCACTCTAGTGGTTATTTTTATTGATGACTATGAGCTAGCTCAGTTAACGAGTAATAGCCAAAGCCTCTATACATCCACAGCTAGAGGCATTGTTAAAAAATTGCAACAAAAATGAAAATGTAAGAATGCAAGTGTGTACATCGATAATTTATCAGCAGAAATTTTATATGCATACCATTGAGAAAAAGTCAACAACAAAAGCTTGGTCAGGTGCGATCGCTAAACCAGCTACAGAATTCCCCCCTACTCAACTGCCAATTCTTTCTGGCAAAATTCCAGATGGCTTGCGTGGCACACTTTACCGCAATGGCCCTGCACGGCTAGAACGCGGTGGCATTCGCATGGGACACTGGTTTGATGGAGATGGGGCAATTCTTGCTGTAAATTTTACCGATGCAGTCGCAACCGGGGTTTATCGCTACGTGCAAACCTCTGGCTATCAAGAAGAAGCCGCAGCAGGTAAACTAGTCTACGGCAATTATGGCATGACTGCACCAGGGCCAATTTGGAATCAATGGCAAAAGCCCATCAAGAATGTTGCCAACACTTCGGTGCTAGCACTTCTAGATAAACTTTTGGCACTGTGGGAAGGTGGTAAACCCCACGCCCTCGATTTACAAACTTTAGAAACTTCGAGCGAAGATGATTTAGGGGGATTAACTAAAGGATTAAACTATTCCGCACATTATAAGCGTGACAAGCAAACAGGGGAGATTTTTAACTTTGGCATCAGCCCTGGACTAAATGCGACGCTTAATATTTACAAAAGCGATTCGACTGGCAAGATTATCCAACAAGCCGCATACCAGCTAGATGGTGTACCATTGGTACATGATTTTGTTTTAGCAGGACAGTATATTGTATTTTTCATTCCGCCAGTGCGGTTGAATATCTTACCCGTGCTAATAGGGACAAACAACTATAGTGATTCACTAGAGTGGCAACCTAGATTAGGAACTCAAATTTTAGTTATTGACCGAGAAACCCTATCTGTGGTAAGTCGTGGAGAAACCGAACCTTGGTATCAATGGCATTTTGCTAACGGTTATGTAGATGCTAGCGGTTCAGTGATTGTGGATATTGCCCGTTATGAAGATTTTCAAACTAACCAATATCTCAAAGAAGTAGCTACAGGTAAGACGCACACCCCAGCTAAAAGTACACTAACGCGAGTTCATCTGCATCCCCAAACTGGCAAAGTTACGTCAATTCAGCAACTATTAAACCAACATTGTGAATTTCCCAATGTACCACAGCAAAACGTAGGGCAAGCTTCCCGGTACACATATATGTCAACATTCCGTTCAGGAACAGATATTAGCCAAGAAGTAGTAAATGCGATCGCCCGCTTCGACTACAAGACCGAAACCCTCACCGAAGCAGACTTTGGAGAAAACCGTTATCCCTCAGAACCCATCCACGCCCCAGACAGCCAAAACCCTTTACAAAGTTGGGTGCTAACCGTTGTTTACGATGGTAATTCTCATAGTAGCGAAGTTTGGGTATTTGATAGCGATCGCCTCAATGCCGAACCCCTTTGCAAACTAAGACTACCCAACGTCATTCCCCACAGCTTCCACGGTACTTGGAACCCAGCCTAACAAACCCTCTGCGTTACCTCTGCGTTTCCCTTAGCGTTCCTCTGCGTTAAAAAAACAACGCTACAGTAAAAACGAATAGCATTGATCGGACATAAATTTTTCGCATCTGGTCAATGCAAAATCAAAAATACCAAAAAATCTTGCCCTATGCAATTACAAGAAAAACGCCATTATTCTCCCACAGAATACCTAGAACTAGAAGTCATTTCCGAGTATCGTCATGAATATATAGATGGTCAAATTATACCCATGACAGGTGGAACACCAAATCACAACCAAATAGCTGGTAATCTTTATGCAGCCCTCAATTTTGCTTTCAAGCGACAAACTTATCAAGTATTCATCGCCGATCAACGTCTATGGATTCCCAAAAAGCGAATTCATACATATCCTGATGTAATGGTTGTTGCAGGCTCATTAGAGTTTTCTGAGGGACGTAAAGATACAATTACTAATCCCTTAGTGATTTGTGAAGTGCTATCCAAATCTACCAGAAGCTATGATATAGATGAAAAATTTGCGGCTTATCGCACCATCCCCAGTTTTCAGGAATATGTTCTGATTGATCAGTACAAAAATCATGTAGAACAGTATTCTAAAACTGACGAAAAAAAATGGATTTTTTCAGAGTATGAAGAAGAAGGTAATATCTTAACACTATCCTCTATTCAATTTCAAATCCCTCTATCAGATATTTATGATAAATTTGACTTTGAGGCTAAAGAATAACCTCACTCTAACTGGTTAACTAAGCGACAACGCAAATATCAGCATTTATCACTGATAAGTCTATTTTTATGTATATAAAGGTGCAAAAAACTGCATTTAAATTTATCTAACCTCGGTCAAAATTTCCATAATAAAAACGTTAGTTTGTAGTGTACCCCTTTGGATATCTTGCTACGCATAACGTCTCGTCAAGAGGGTTACGCGAACAAAAGCAGCACTTCAGTCCTGACTACAAACATTTTTACAGATGAATGGACTACGGCTGAGATAGCGAGTAAAAAAGAGACACTGCGTTACGCGGGTTAGAATAGAAATAAACCTTAGATACATTACCCTGATTAAACAGAATTGCCCATGACCACTTCTAAACGCCACTACCACATCACTACTTTCGGTTGTCAGATGAATAAAGCTGACTCAGAACGCATGGCTGGCGTTTTGGAAGACATGGGCTTTGAGTGGTCAGAAGATCCGAATAATGCAGATGTAATTCTCTACAATACCTGCACAATTCGGGATAATGCCGAGCAAAAGGTATATTCCTATCTTGGCAGACAAGCGAAGCGCAAACACGAGCAGCCTGATTTAACCCTGATAGTTGCAGGTTGTGTTGCCCAGCAAGAAGGTGAAGCGCTATTGCGGCGAGTCCCAGAATTAGATTTGGTAATGGGGCCACAACACGCCAACCGCCTCAAAGATTTGCTGGAGTCAGTTTTTGAAGGCAACCAAGTTGTCGCAACCGAGTCTGTTCATATTATTGAAGATATCACCCAGCCGCGACGAGATAGTAAAGTCACAGCTTGGGTAAATATAATTTACGGCTGTAACGAACGCTGCACCTATTGCGTAGTTCCCAATGTGCGCGGTGTCGAACAATCTCGCACACCGCCAGCTATCCGGGCTGAAATGGAAGAATTAGGACGGCAAGGTTACAAGGAAATTACTTTACTCGGTCAAAATATTGACGCTTACGGTAGAGATTTGCCAGGAACAACAGCAGAAGGTCGGAATCTGCATAACTTCACAGATTTACTTTATTACGTCCATGATGTGCCAGGGATTGAAAGGTTAAGATTTGCTACTAGCCATCCCCGTTATTTTACAGAGAGATTAATTAAGGCTTGTGCTGAGTTGCCCAAAGTCTGCAAACACTTCCATATTCCCTTTCAATCTGGGGATAATGAACTTTTAAAGGCGATGTCGCGGGGTTATACCCATGAAAAATATCGCCGGATTATCGATACCATTCGGCGGTATATGCCAGATGCTTCCATTAGTGCTGATGCGATTGTCGGTTTTCCTGGGGAGACAGAAGCACAGTTTGAAAATACCCTGAAACTGGTGGAAGATATTGGCTTTGATATGTTGAACACAGCAGCATATTCACCGCGTCCAGGTACACCAGCCGCGTTGTGGGACAATCAACTGAGTGAAGAAATTAAAAGCGATCGCCTCCAACGACTCAATCATTTAGGAAACTTGAAAGTAGCAGAGCGATCGCAACGTTACTTTGGACGCATTGAATCCGTTTTAGTAGAAGACCAAAATCCTAAAGATCAAACCCAGGTGATGGGACGCACTGGCGGTAATCGTCTGACATTTTTCAGTGGCGACATCAAAGAATTGAAAGGGCAGTTAGTAAAGGTAAAAATTACTGAAGTTCGTCCTTTTAGCTTGACGGGTAAACCAATTGAAGTGAGGACTAAAATTCTTGTTTAGTCCTCTTGAGAGGACAGTAGCTCTTAGTACAGCATTTCATTAATTCGTAGCGAATTCTCTGCGTGCCTTTGCGCTTACCTCTGCGCCTCTACCCTGCGGGAAGGCGTACCCCTCCGGGGAAGCAAGCTACGCGTAGCGTCTCGTAGAGAAGCGCCTATGCGTTTAAATTTCAACTCTCAATTCGCCACGATTTTACGCAAAGCTGTACTTAGCCTTGGAATTCTATTCCGAGGCGAGATAGCAACGAAGCGGGGACTGTTATATCCCATATTCCGCACTTCAATTAGTAGTATTAATAAACTACATTTAAATAAAATCCCAAATTATAATTTGGACTCCTAAGTAACCCTCAAACAAATAAATTATGCAGGATAAATTACCAGCTTTCAAATCTCCTAAAAAAAGCTAGTTATATCAAGTCCGGTTAATTAGTTATGATTCTCACAGTCATTACACTGTACCCGCCAGATGCTCCACTTGGGGAGACCCCAGACGCTCTCTACGAGACGCTGCGCGAACGCGGACTCGCTAACGCTGCGCTATCGCTTTTAGCGTCTCCCCTTCTCCCAAAGGGAGAGGCTAACGCCAAGGGAGAAGACCGCACTGGCGGAGCCTTAATCCCCTCCTCGCTTGCGGGGAGGGGTTCTTCGGGTTTAATAAGTAATCAAGCGGACATGATATTATCCAATAATATTCAATTTCAATTCTCTTCAATTATTAGAATATTAGAAGAGATTCCAATAACTAATCAGATATTTTTAGGCAAGCAATTATCGATGCCTGCGTTCCTGTTTGTATTAATTACTAAGCAACCTAAGTGTTTTTTTGTGAATTTTACGTAAATTTTAACATCAGCATTTATACTACAAAATGAAGTGCGGAATGTGAGCTATTATCTGATTTCAGAACAAGTAAATGTAAGTGTAAGTGTAAACGCTAAATATAACAATTATGTGTATAAAAATTTTACAAAAATTATTTGCTTAAATACTAAACATACCCGACATTTTTAGTCGGGTATGTTTGACTGGTATTTTTGCTCGTGTTAGTATCAGGCGACAGCCGACAGACAAACAGGGAAAGCTAGTTTATGACTCAGGCAATCAAAACCCAAACTCAAACCCAAAGCAGCAGTGCCTACTTTCAAGCCTTAAAGTGTAAAGAATGTGGTGCGGAATATGAACTCAAAGCCAGCAATGTTTGTGAGTTATGCTTTGGGCCCTTAGAAGTCAAGTATGACTACAGCGCCCTCCGTCTGACTGTCACTCGTGAAACAATTCAAGCCGGGCCCAATTCAATTTGGCGCTACCGTCCCTTTTTGCCTGTCGCAACTGATAATGTTATAGATGTGGGAACGGGTATGACTCCCTTGGTTCGTTCCCACCGCCTTGCCCGTCGCCTGGGTCTAAATAAGCTTTATATAAAAAATGATGCCGTTAATATGCCCACCCTTAGCTTTAAGGATCGGGTAGTGTCAGTTGCTCTATCGAGGGCGCGAGAGTTGGGTTTCACTACCGTTTCTTGCGCTAGCACTGGTAACTTGGCAAATTCTACAGCTGCTCTCGCAGCTCATGCCGGTTTAGACTGCTGTGTGTTCATCCCCGCAGATTTAGAAGCTGGTAAAATTATCGGTAGCCTGATCTACAGTCCCACGCTGATGGCCGTCAAGGGCAACTACGATCAAGTTAATCGTCTCTGTTCGGAAGTTGCTAATACACATGGTTGGGGTTTTGTCAACATTAATCTCCGTCCTTATTACTCTGAAGGTTCTAAGACGCTAGGTTTTGAAGTTGCTGAACAACTAGGCTGGGAACTACCTGATCATGTTGTTGCTCCCTTAGCATCTGGTTCACTCTTTACAAAAATTTATAAAGGGTTCCAAGAATTTATCGAAGTTGGTTTGGTAGAAAACAAGAGCGTCCGTTTCAGTGGCGCTCAAGCTGAAGGTTGTTCACCTATCGCCCAAGCCTTTAAAGAAGGACGCGACTTTATTAAGCCAGTTAAACCGAACACAATTGCTAAATCGCTAGCGATCGGCAATCCAGCAGACGGCATTTATGCTGTGGAGTTAGCTAAGAAAACTGGTGGTAACATTGAATCAGTCAATGATGCAGAAATTATTGATGGCATCAAGCTGCTGGCAGAAACTGAAGGCATCTTCACAGAAACAGCTGGCGGTACAACTGTGGCGGTGCTGAAAAAACTGGTAGAAGCTGGCAAAATTGATCCAGATGAAACTACCGTGATTTACATCACCGGCAATGGTCTGAAAACCCAAGAAGCAATCCAAGGCTACGTTGGTGAACCCTTGACTATTGATGCCAAACTCGATAGTTTTGAACGTGCCCTAGAGCGATCGCGGACTCTGGATCGCTTGGAATGGCAACAAGTTCTCGTTTAGTTAGGAGTTATGAGTTATGAGTTATGAGTTTTTTATTCATAACTCTTAACTTTATTCCTAACTCCTCACTCCTCACTCCTCACTTTTCACTTTGTACTTCTATGGCTGTAACAGTTTTAGTTCCTACGACTCTTCAGAATTTGACTAATAATCAAGCTACTCTAGAATCCAGCGGCAGCACTATTGCTGAATTGTTGGATTCCTTAGAACAAAGCTTTCCTGGGATTAAATCCCGGTTGTGCGATGAAGAAGGCAAGTTACGTCGGTTTGTAAATTTTTATGTGGATAGCGAAGATATCCGCTATTTAGATGGTATAAACACAGCCTTGAAAGATGGCGATGAAGTAAGTATTGTCCCAGCTGTCGCCGGTGGTTAATAAAGGGAACAGTCATTGCACCCCACCCCTTAATCCCCTCCCCGCTAGCTCTTAGGGGAGACAAAGCATAGCTTTGGCGGGGTGGGGTTCTTAGGGTTTAATAAGTAATCAAGCAGACATGATATGATTATAAAATTAAAAGTTATTTTCTTTGCTAAGTAGGTGGGCAGAATAAAAGCCAACTATGTAAACTTATGTAAAATACCAGAAAGGCTTTGAATATAAGCTTTTAAGCAATTTACATTTCTTAATCTAGTTGTATTTTTTAACGCCCACCTACTTAGTTGAAAAAATCGCTTTAATGCAACTTCTGGACGTAAAAATATTTATATTTATTTTATTTTATTAAATTTAACATCTAGTTGATCTGCCATAGCCTCTAGCCTATGGCAGATTGATTTTCTTAGTATTCGGGTATACTAGGGTAATTTCATATCAGGTTTTAGGATATTTGCATACATCCTATGGGAAGATGCCCTATGAATCTAATAATGAGTAAATTAATTCGGGATGTTGTTATGCACTGGATTTATATAGAGCTTTGGTTCACCGCCAAACCTTATTTTTATATCTATTTAAAATAGGGCATGGTATATAAAAAATTGAGTATGGGGGATTGAAAAAGACATTTTCATTAATTTTTGTGCCCAATTGCCTATAAGCATCTGTCAATACTTAAGTTCAATAATATTTATGTGTAAGCGGAATTAAAAAGTAAAAGTACTCCGCAGAATGCCAATGGTAACGGAGTCACTATCTGGTGTATGACCAGGCTCCAAGATATGAATTATTCCTGATGTAATGCTAATGTTATCTGTTAGCTGAAAACGATAAAATGCCTCAATTTGAGTGGTGGTTCCTGGTTGTCCACCTGAACGTCCTAAACCAGTATTGCCAATCAATAGCTATACCGCCGTGACCGTATCCCATATTTAAAATTGGGTTTCTTTGGGCAAAATAAGACAATGGCCCTCTTGCAGCACTTTCTACCCGATTGGGGCCTCGGAAAGCAGCTGGTATACTTACGCCTTCTGTTCCCACCATTACTGCTAATTTATCTGTCACCAGCCAATGAAAATTGAGGTCACTTACAATCAAGCTATCTGTAGGAAATTCGTAGCCAATTGACATCCTCACCGACCTAAAGGCACGGTGATTCCAAAGATTACTCTTTAGGTTTCCTCTTTCCACGACTCGGCTTACTTAGAGGAGTTTCCTCACCTAAGCAGAGGTCGATGTCTCCAGAGGCGTTAAGCGTTCCCGTGTGCCCCACGGTACGAAGTCCAATTTCAAGTATGTTCCGAGCGGCGTTCCAGTCTCTATCCAGCACAAACCCACAATGGTGACATTTATGAGTTCTTGTACTCAAAGACTTTTTGACGACTTCCCCGCAATTGGAGCAATTGGCGCTAGTGTAGTGGGGTGGAACAGCAACTGTTGCTACACCAAACACCTTACCGAAATACTCCAACCAATCACGGAAAGCCGACCATGCCGCATCACTTATAGATTTGGACAGTTTTCTATTCTTGACCATGTTTCGCACCATCAAATCTTCATAAGCAACCAAGTCGTTAGACTGGATAACGCATCTTGCCAACTTCACAGCAAAATCTTTACGCTGCCTACTTACTTTGAGGTGTTTTCTGCTCAAGCGATTTCTGCGCTTGATCCTATTTTTAGAACCCTTCTCTACGAGACGCTCCGCGAACGACAAGCTCAGGGCATCGCCCTTCTTAGTCTTAGAAAGTTTACGCCCCAAACGCTTGAGCGACTTTTCAGACTTCCTGAGATGTCGCGGATTCTCAATCGTTTGCCCATCAGAATCAGTGTAGAAGTGGGCAAGCCCAACATCCAGACCAATGGTTTTACCCGTTGCTTCTCGGTTCTCAACTCGCTCGACATCAAGGCAGAATTGAGCGTAATACCCATCAGCCCGACGCACAACCCGAACTCGCTTAATCTGATTCAACTGATAAAAATGCAAATCACGGGTTCCCCACAACCGGAAACTTCCTGCTTTAAAGCCATCAGTGAAGGTAATAGTTTGTCTATCATCCGACAACTTGTAGCCTGTGGTTTTATATTCCACAGAACCGTGAGTCTGATGCTTCTTAAAACGCGGGAACCCCTTCTTGGACGCATTCTTCTTGCAGTTGTCATAGAACCGAGAGATTGCAGACCAAGCCCGTTCAGCAGATGCTTGCCGAGCCATCGAATTGAGGTTATTGGCAAAGGAAAAGTCTTTAGACAGAACAGCACAATAAGCGCTCAGTTCGTACTTCCCAACTCCCTTGTTATCCATCCAGTAGCGAAGGCAAGAATTGCGGATAAAACGAGCAGTACGAATTGCTTCATCAAGCTTTTCGTATTGCTCATCACTACCCTTAAGTTTTGCCTCGAATACAAGCATGGTTACACCGTGACACCTAGCGTAACTATATCATAGTCATGAGCAATAATCAAGAAAAATCCGTCGTAGAACGACGGGGCTTTAGACCCAATTTTTCGGTAACTTGCGCCATCGGATTTACTGGGGAGAGGAAGGGGGCATTTAAATCTATACTCTCCTGCGCCTGAGTAGTTTCTGTGTACTCTTGTGCTAGTGCTTTTTGTGCAACTCCATTTACTCCCGCAATTAGTAACCATGTGAGCATCCAGATTTTGCTATGACTGCGGCTAATAAGTATACTTTTCAACTTTTTACACTTTGCTCACATACTTAAGTGAAAAGTGTATTCGCTATCATCTAGCGTTCAGATGGGGACATTTACGGATTTTGTCCCAAATTAGACTTAATCTTTCTGGGCAACTTCTGAAAGGGCGAGTATAACAGGGTATTGGGTATTGGGGACTAGTGGTCTGTCAAAATCATTTTGACGGTTGGAGAGACGCGATAAATCGCCGTCTCTACAGCAAATCTATTCGTCAATTATTTCTTGACACACTACTAGGTACTGGGAACTAGTCAAGAGTTTTCTCAATTCCCAATCCTTAATTTCTAATCCCCAATTTATGGCAAATCGTTCACGCAAGCCGACACCAAAAGCCTCTAAACAGAATAAACCTCATGCAGGTATGGTGAAACGCGTCGTTAAAAAACCCCAGAAAAAGCTAAAACGGGGAAGTTGGTTGTCGTCAATGCTAGCGATGTCTACGACGGGCTGCGCCTACGCAATTCTCTTCAGTAGTGCTAGTCTAATTATGGCTTTTGCCTGGATTAGCGTTCTCTTCATCTTCAATCCAGATCAGGTAAGCTGGCTAAATAAAATTTTACCTGCATGGGCACAAATCCCCCTTGGTAATCACGAACGTCCCCAAACTCTCAAACAAATTCAACTCGATTTGAGTAAAAAAAATCAAATATTTGGGGAAACTCTGCCTTTACATCAAAATGCGGAAGACTCCCTTTTATTGCCAGTCTTTCAACAGCGTCCTAATTGTCAATCTGATTGTGAAGAACTGGTGGAACTCAGAGTTTACGAACGCTCAGAAGAGTTAGAGTTTAAATCTCAGTCAGAAAGTTACTACTATCTAGTGGCTCAATTACCTGTAACTGGGCCAGATGAATCCTTTATAATTTCTCCCTCATTTGATGGGACATCAGAACCCCAAGATATCAGCATTCCCCTACCTTTAACTGAAGTGCAACGCTTTGAAGGTGGGACACCATTACTAGGTGTTTGGTTTAATTTGCGGGGTCAACGCCAACAAGGAACTGATGCGTTCGTCGCAGACGTTGGCGCAGCCATCGCTTACGGTCAAGTCGTATACTACAATCCAGAACGCACAAACTTACTACAAATGTTGTCTTGGACTAGTCCTAACGGACAATTACCCAAATGGCAGCAAGTAACTGGTGATAGTACCAAAGAGTTAGTTGTTGATCAAACTATCGGTTTAGAACCACACTTACAGGTTTACCAAGTCAAGCCTCTGAAGTTATTCCTCAAACCAATTCAATTGGAGGCGATTACCCTCCAATCATCAGCCTTCAAGGATTCTGCATACCAAAATGCTTTGTCAATTGCCCGTAGTGGACTGTGGACACCAGCCTTTGAATGGTTGAAATTCATCAAGAAACAGCGTAAAGGAGTTTTGCCAGAGGCGGCGCAAGCGCAAATGGATTTGATTCGCCTGCACTCCCAACTTACTAAAACCCAAGCCCAGAAAAATTGGGCAAGTCCTAGTCAAGAAGTGCTGGCAAATTTGATTGATGGTCGTTGGGAGAAAGCTTTACAGGTGTTTGAAGCGTCGCCACATAATGTCCAAGAAATTGTTACCCTACTCAAAGCTGATGAAAAACGGTTGTGGAATCGCACGGCGGCGGCGTTGCGGGTGAACCCAAATAGACGAGAGGTGCAAGCTTGGTTCGCTTTGATTTTAGCTGTTCAGCAGGGAGAAGGACATGCTAATTCTTGGTTGAAGGCGCAACCTAAAATTACAAAAGATAATCTTGCCTATATTCAAGATTTGTTAGCAAGACTCAATAATGAGGGTGCAAAGTCGCAAATATTTTCTACTCACCCTAGTCAGATTGTTGGTACAGTTCAACCAATCACTCAAGTTACCAACACTGAATGGCTGCAACCAAATTCCCCAGTAGACTTGAAACTCACAGATAACCAAGTTTGGTATCAGATAGAGGTGAGTGCATTTCATAACGGTAAAAGCTGGCTAAATTTCCCCTTTGAGAATTTGAACCCACCCAAAACTGACGCCGCCAAATTTTTCTGGAAAACTTTGGGAATCACTTCTGACCCTGAAATCCAAGTTGTGGTCTGGTTGCCTAACGGAGAACAACAAATTACTATAGCCGCTATCAAAGCGGTGCAACTACAGGGTAAAGTTTTGCGCCTATTAGCTGCTGGGCCAAAAATTCCAGAGAATCAAAACGATGTTCTCCAACCGAAACCTTTAGCCCTGACAAATGCAGCGCTGGAATGGGTACAACCATTTCCAATCACTCTACAACAACTACATCAACAAAATCCCCAAGGAGTGAAGGTAATCTTGTCGAGTGTGTGGCAATCTTTACAGCAATCTGATGAAGTTCCGGGTGGTGCTATTCCTAGCTTTGAGCAGATGCAGGAAAAGTTGGGTGATTGGCCCGTTCAAGTGATTGATTTAACAAATAACGCTCAACCAGAAATAATACTAACTATTTCAGCAGGCGCAATAGCATCCTTGAATCAACCTACATCTGAAATTCAGGGGAAAAACACAGAGCAACGCCGTGACCGGACTATAATTTTCTCTGATAGGAATGAAGTTATTTACAATGATTTTACAGGAAATGACTTACAAAAACTGTCTGCGATCGCCAAGCTTTCAGGGGTGCAATCCTTAGCTTTATTAGTAGAAAATGCTCATAACTACAGTTTGAGGCGCTGGTCAGAGAAAAATCAGCGCTTTGAATAGCACGCCCCTTAGTCAAATTTACCCCTCACTTAAATTTAGATTAGAGAGGGGAAAAGCGTAGGCGTAGCCCGCACTTCTCTACGAGACGCTGCGCGAACGACAAGCTCAGTGACCATCGTAGACATCGCTATCTGCAAAACTGACTTATTCTTTTTGGTTAGTGTCGGCTAGACGTTGGTGTTTCAGGTTTTCCAACTGCTGCAACAGAGAGTCTACCTCTGCTTGTAAATGCATCAACTTAGCTTGCTGATCGTCTTGATAATAAGACTTGGTTAACTGACTGACCCAGTTAGCCTGGGACTCGCGATCGGAAACATTAGATAAACAAGTAGGCATCGCTAATTAAATCCAAAACTTAACTCACACCATTAGAAATATTATAATATTGCTTTTTTAAGCTTTATTAAAATATTGTATATTTTCAATCAATTACTCTAATGCATTTTAGGTTCAACCATAAGAGACGGCCATCATAATGGCTGTGTTCCTGAGAAAACATTGCCTCAAGTATACAAAACTTGCGTTCACTCGATGGTACTTAGCAATACTTAATTCATAGCCTGCTAATTCTGTTGTATTAATTATTCTCGATGTTATTGAGTAATTTACGTAACAAAATCCCTGTAAATTATATTAAATTACGCCAAATTAGGAAAAAATGTAGGGCAAAGCACTTGCCGTTCATTTAGAGTCTTTGTACCACGCTCCGCGAACGTGGAAGCAAGCTAGCAAGAGTGTCTTTGTCAGGAAAAGGATAAAACTACCGCAAAGGCAAGTCAGGTTACTGCGTATTTTAACTAAAAAAATGGAGAGATTAAAGTGGTAAAATACACATAAACGCGTTTGCGGAGCGCCCTGCACAAAAGTTGCTTTTTGCAAAGTAGGAATAAGTGTTTTAGGTAAGTCCCATAAATTTGTCTATCATTTTTCACTCCGTCAGCATCCCCAGTTCGTCGTAGCGGTTATGATAAACTGACAGTCGAATTGAAGAAGAATTCAGAAGTCAGAATTCAGGAGTCAGAATCAATCAGTCGGGGA
>JAHCSU010000515.1 GCA_023522315.1 Nostoc sp. CCCryo 231-06 | reverse complement strand
CTCTGAACTCGGAAGTTGAACCTCTGAACTCGGAAGTTGAACCTCTGAACTCGGAAGTTGAACCTCTGAACTCGGACGTTGAGCCTCTGAACTCGGAAGTTGAACCTCTGAACTCGGACGTTGAACCTCTGAACTCGGAATCTTTAAAATTCTAAAAGAACAAATAAAGATTTTGTTTAAACAAATATAAAATTCAAGCTACATATCACCTTGACAGCGCTACTCCTAACTCTAATTTATAATTCCCCACTCCCCACTCTATGCAAGCCCTATCGATTCCCACCTGGATTATTCATATTTCTAGCGTTATTGAGTGGATTGTCGCCATTTGGTTAATTTGGACTTATGGCGAACTCACAGGCAACCGCAGTTGGTGGGGATTATCCCTTGCCATGTTACCAGCTTTGGTCAGCGCAATGTGTGCTTGTACCTGGCATTATTTCGACAACGCCGAATCTCTAGAATGGTTGGTAACGCTTCAAGCTACCATGACCTTAGTTGGTAATTTTACGCTTTGGGCAGCAGCGTATTTAATTTGGCGTTCCACCAATTCTCCTAACACTGTTGAACCAAAACCTATTAAATCAGAGCAATGATTTCTAAAGAAACCCTGTTTGCACTTTCACTGTTTCCCTATTTGGGTTTCTTGTGGTTTATCAGCCGCAGTCCGCAAATGCCGCGTTTAGCGCTGTATGGATTTTACGGTACTCTCGTCTTTGTTGCCATCACCATCCCAGCCGGAATTTATGCTGTATTGCATTATGGCAAGTCTTTGGCAGATGTAGATTGGTTGCACGGAGGTGCAGAAGTATTTTTGACCCTTTCTAACATCTTGCTTGTGCTGGGTTTTGGGCAAGCTGTAAGGCAATTGAAAATCAACAAGGAAAACTAGACCTCTTGCATAAATCAAAAATAAGAACCCCACCCCGCCAAAGCTACGCTTTGTCTCCTCTCCCCGCAAGCGAGGAGGGGTTGGGGATGGGGTGTTAGGGACTTTTGCAAGAGGTCTAATATAAAAATAGTAAATTCAGCTATAGCTAACGTTTTAATTTCATTGAGTTATGAGGAAGAAGTAAATGGATGTAATTCCAGCGATTGATTTACTAGAAGGTCGCTGTGTGCGACTGTATCAGGGAGACTACGATCGCTCACAAGTTTTTAGCGAAAACCCAGTTGATGTAGCCAAACAGTGGGTAGATCAAGGTGCGACGAGATTGCATATAGTTGATTTAGATGGTGCTAAAGCAGGTAAAGTAGTAAACCTGGATGCAATTGAAGCGATCGCTCATGCGGTGTCAGTGCCGATTGAAATTGGTGGAGGATTGCGCGATCGCACCAGCGTCCAACAAATATTTAATTTAGGCGTACAGTGGGCAATTCTGGGCACCATCGCCGTCGAACAACCCCAGCTAGTGCAAGAACTCTGTCAAGAATTTCCTGAACAGATTATTATCGGTATTGATGCCCGTAACGGCCTCGTAGCAACTCGCGGTTGGTTAGAAACCTCAGAAGTTTTAGCAACCCAACTGGCTGTACAGATGCAAGAATTGGGTGCAGCCGCGATAATTTACACAGATATCCACCGAGACGGTACACTTACAGGTCCCAATTTAGAAGCTTTGCGAGAACTTGCAGCAGTAATTTCCATCCCGATAATTGCCTCCGGTGGGGTAAGTTCTCTCACCGATTTGTTGAGTTTGTTGGCATTAGAACCTCAAGGCGTGACTGGTGTGATTGTCGGACGTGCCTTGTATACTGGGGATATTTTACTCAAAGAAGCATTACGAGCGATCGGGCCTGGGCGGATTCAGGATATTCCGCCAAATCTAGGTTTTTCCACCTTTGCTTGACATTTTCTGTCTTTAGTGATAATTCACCTCGGTACTTTGAATACAGTGGTGGCTCCAGTACTGTTCGGTTAAGGCAAGAGACGCGATAAATCGCCGTCTTTACAATAATCAGTGCTTCGTCCTGACGGCGATTTATCGCGTCTTTGGGATCATATTATTTTCATCAAATAACCTTAACCGAACCGTATTGGGGGTGGCTCTCTTAAGCAGTTTCGCTATTTGTTTTAAACGGTACGGAGGATGAAATGGTTGTTACACTGCAACTGCGCCAGATCGACGTTCAACCAGGGCAGTGCTTGACATTGCGCGAGATCAGTTGGGCAGAGTTTGAAGCAATTCTAGAGGAACTTGGAGAACATCGCGCTGCACGAGTTGGTTACTATCAAGGGGTGTTAGAGATTCGGATGCCTTCACCAGAACATGAAGTTGACAAAGAATTAATTGGTGACATGGTTAAAATCCTACTTGATGAGTTAGAACTTGACTGGGAACCTTACGGCTCGACAACATTTAAGCGATGCCTACGGCGGGCTGCGCCTACGCAAATGGCAGCAGGTGTAGAACCAGATAGCTGTTTTTATATCCAAAATGCTCGCCAAATGATCGGCAAGCGACGGTTAGATTTGTCAGTTGATCCACCACCAGATTTAGCAATTGAAATCGATGTTACCTCAAAGACGCAGATTAGTGCTTATGTGGCGTTGGGTGTACCTGAACTTTGGTGTTACGGAAATGGCAAGTTGCAAGTCTTTGTCTTAAATCAAGCAGAATATGTTGAAGTGGAAACTAGCCCCACATTTGGGGATTTACCTGTGATTGAGGGAATATTGCAGTTTTTAAAATTCAGCCTGACAGAAGGATCTAGTACAGCGCTACGAGCATTTAGACAGTGGGTGCGTAAAGCATTAGCGCAGTAATATCAAGTTTGGTTAAATACTGATAAATGTAGGTTGCGTAGAACGAAATTTTTGGTAATGATCCTCAAGAACGTATTTGTGATTGATAGCATCTTCACCACATAGACTAGTTTCTATTGTTTTTCCTAGAATATCTTTATAGCTATTCATTAATTCTGGGGCTATTAAAACCTTCCTCATTTCTGGATCAATTGTTAGTAAGTATTTATCAAAAAGTCTATGTAAATCCACTCGCAGTAGTAGCCCATTTACAATATTATGAGAATCTTGATTTCTATAAGGAATAATATGAGCTGCTTCAATAACTTCTTCAACATCGCATCCAGTAATTATACACTTGGCTTCATAAATTTCTATTAGTGCTTTTTTAAACTCTTCTTGACCAGGACGAGGTGGAGGTGATTTCTCTTTTTTTATTTTTTCTAAAGTCGATAATTTTTTTACAAACTCAATATATTTATAATCTTTGGTTACATAAACCATTTTTTTATATTTTGGATCGAAACCTTTAGGAAATATAGTTTCTTCATCGTAATATGCTTCTCCTAAACTACTGGCACTATTCAAGCTAGTTTTATCAAAATTAGTTTTTCGTAAGTCTGCCTTACGCCAATTAGAACCTCTTAATTTTGATTCATACAACACAGCACCATAAAGGTTAGCTTCTCTGAATTTTGCATTAACTAATTTTGCTTGTTGTAGATCAGCTTCAGTCAGGTCTGCACCATCTAGAATTGAATTGTTTAAGCTTGCTTTATATAGTTTAGCTCCTTTTAAGTTAGCTCTCACTAAATTAGCGCTCTGAAGGTTAGCTTCTGTTAAATCAACTCCGCTAAGATTTCTACCGACTGCACTTTGATTGACAATTTCCCAAATTAACTGATTTTTATGATCAAGTTTTGTATTTTCATCAATGATTACACCTTTCCAATCAGCACCTAATAGTACAGTATTAGTTAGATCAACACCACAAAAGGTTGCATTTTTTAGATTTGCATTACTTAGAATCGCTCCTTCTAAGTTTGCCCCACTTAGGATTGCTCCTTCTAGTTGCCCATTATTCAGATTTGCTCCACTTAAGTTTGCACAAGTTAGATTGACATTTTCTAATTTTGCATTATTTAAATCTGAACTGCTGAGGTTAATTGCTGTTAGGTTTTCATTCCTAAAATCTGCTGGTTCGTTGCAATTTAAATAAGTGTTTCCTATTTTTGCAAGCATTAGATTATGCAATTTCAAATTACAAAAATCTCTTTCGCCTGCTTTGTAAAGTCGCACAAGTTCTCTATCTTGAAGTTCCTTCATGTATTTTTAGATGACAATCTATACTAAAGATCGTAAATATTGCGATGTTTTTGGGAAAGCTAGATACTGAAGTCTCAAGGATTAAGCCGTATGGTTAGCATTCACGGTTATTACGTTAGTAAAGAACTATACAACGGTTCCCGAACCTTAGTTTATCGCGCTAATCGAGAGACTGACCAAAAATCTGTGGTGATTAAGCTGATGAAAACTGCTTATCCCAGCTTCAGCGAATTAGTACAGTTTCGCAACCAGTTCACGATCGCTAAAAATCTAAATCTACCTGGAATCATCCAAACCTACAGCCTGGAACCCTATCAGAATGGCTATGCGTTAGTAATGGAGGACTTTGGGGGAATTTCTCTCCACCAGTGGGAAGGGAGAGGAGAGAATGGGGGGATGGGGGGAACACCAGAAGCTCTGATTGAGTTTTTACAAATAGCGATCGCTCTGTGTAATGCTTTAGATATTCTAATTCGGAATCGGATCATTCACAAAGATATTAAACCCGCCAATATTTTAATTAATCCAGAAACAAAACAAGTTAAGTTAATTGACTTTAGTATTGCATCTCTGCTGCCACGGGAAACTCAAATCTTGATGAGTCCTAATGTGCTAGAAGGGACACTCGGCTATTTATCTCCAGAGCAAACTGGACGCATGAATCGGGGAATTGATTACCGGACTGATTTTTATTCTTTGGGTGTAACTTTTTACGAATTACTAACAGGGCAATTACCATTTCAATCGCAAGATCCGATGGAATTGGTACATTGTCATATTGCCAAACTTCCGCCTTTAGTAGATGAGATTAATCCCCAAATTCCGCGTGTACTCTCATCTATTATTAGCAAACTGATGGCGAAAAATGCCGAAGATCGTTATCAGAGTGCATTCGGGCTGAAATATGATTTAGAAAATTGTTTTACTCAACTCAAGGAAACAGGGAAAATTGCAAGTTTCCCAATTGCTCAACGGGATGTGTGCGATCGCTTTATTATCCCAGAAAAACTCTATGGTCGTGAGCATGAAGTTGAAACTCTGCTAAAAGCATTTGACCGCGTTACCAACAATCAGACGGAACTCATGCTGGTGGCTGGTTTTTCTGGTATTGGTAAAACTGCCTTAGTCAACGAGGTTCACAAACCCATTGTCCGACAGAGGGGCTACTTCATCAAAGGCAAATTTGACCAATTTAATCGTAATATTCCCTTCTTTGCTTTTGTGCAGGCGTTTCGAGACTTAATGGGGCAATTGCTGAGTGAAAGTGATGCCCAATTGTCAACTTGGAAAAATAAAATTTTACAAGTGCTGGGTGAGCAGGGGCAAGTCATTCTTGAAGTAATTCCCGAACTAGAACAAATTATTGGTCAACAACCACCTGCAACCGAACTTTCACCCAGTGCAGCACAGAATCGGTTTAATTTACTCTTCCAAAAGTTCATTCAGGTATTCACCACAAAAGAACATCCATTAGTAATTTTCCTCGATGATTTGCAGTGGGCTGATTCTACATCACTCAAATTGATGCAGTTGCTGATGAACGAGTCAGGAAGTGGAGCTTTACTTTTAATTGGAGCTTATCGGGATAATGAAGTTTCTGCTGCTCATCCATTGATGTTGACATTAGATGAAATTGCCAAAGCCAATGCTAGCATTAACAAAATTACATTATCTCCCCTGAGTGAACCCAGTTTAAATCAACTGGTTGCTGATACCCTAAATTGTTCACTAGAAACTACACAAATACTCACACAATTAGTTTATCAGAAAACCAACGGAAATCCATTTTTCAGTACGCAATTTTTCAAAGCACTGCATCAAGATCAGCTAATTAAATTTGATTTACATAGCGGAAGCTGGCAGTGTAATATTGCCGAGTTGAAGGCGTTAGCTCTGACAGATGATGTGGTTGATTTTATGGTGTTACGATTGCGAAAATTGCCAGAACCAACGCAGGATGTTTTGAAATTAGCGGCTTGTATTGGTAATCAATTTGATTTGGCAACATTGGCAATTGTTTCAGAAAATTCTGAAACCGAAACAGCAACATACCTCTGGAAAGCATTACAAGAGGGATTAATCCTGCCACAAAGTGAAGTCTATAAATTCTATGTCGGGCGGGAAACACAGGATTTAGTACAAAGTTCGCTAAGTGTAAACTATAAATTTTTACACGATCGCGTTCAACAAGCGGCTTATGCGTTAATCCCAGAGTCAAAAAAGCAATCCATCCATCTGCAAATTGGACAACTATTATTAAGCAAAATACCGATTCAAAAGCAGGAAGAGAGAATTTTTGAGATTGTTAATCAGTTGAATATTGGTGTAAAGCTCATCACTCGGCAATCTGACCGAGATAAATTAGCAGAGTTAAATTTGCTAGCTGGGCAAAAAGCCAAACAATCCACTGCTTATACTAATACAATGGAATATATCAGTTGCGGGATTCAGCTATTGACAACAGATAGCTGGCAACAACAATATTCACTCACATTAGCCTTGCATGAAGAAGCGGCTTCGGCAGCCTACTTTATGGGTCAATTTGACCAGGTAGAAGAGTTTGTTAAGCAAGTGCAACACCATGCTAATGTCTTACTAGATCAGGTTAAATCGATTGAGATCCAAATTCAATCTTATTTAGCTCAGAGTCGTTTTGATGATTCAATTTTGAGTGCGATCGCACTGCTAAATCTCTTAGGTGTAAAACTATCTCATCAAGCAAATAAAACGCAAACATTCCTCAGTTTAGCCCAAACAAAATTACGACTTTTAGGTAAATCTCCTTTAACTTTGATTGATTTACCTGACATGACGGGGGGCAAACAACTCGCAGCAATCCGAATTCTAGCTAGTACGAATTCAACGGCTTATATTGGCCGTCCAGATTTACTGCCACAAATAATTTTGAGTGAAGTAAATTTATCGATGCAATACGGCAATGCGGCAGCATCGGCATTTGGCTATGCTTGGTATGGATTGATTGAGTGTGGGATGCTGGGAAATATTCAGGCAGGTTATGAATTTGGTCAATTAGCATTACAAGTTATCGAAAAATTCCATAGCAAGGAATTCAAAGCTAGAACCGTCTTCATTGTTGAAACATTTATTAATCACTGGCATGAACCCCTTCAAGACACAATTGCACCGTTAACCGAAGCCTATCAAGTGGGGTTAGAAAC
The DNA here is from genome assembly GCA_023522315.1 of Nostoc sp. CCCryo 231-06. GTDB lineage: Bacteria > Cyanobacteriota > Cyanobacteriia > Cyanobacteriales > Nostocaceae > Nostoc. The sequence continues at coordinate 3,253 of JAHCSU010000515.1, read as the reverse complement.
AGGAGATATTGAATATGCTGCTTGGGCTAGCTATGTCTGTAGTTTTCATGGATATTTTCTCGGACAGGAATTGGCGGAGTTAGAAAAACAGATGGGTGATTATGCTGAAGTCTACAGCAATTTCAGACAAGAAAAACCTCTGATGTATACTAATTCATTTCGTCAAGCCATCTTGAATTTGTTAGGAGAGTCTACTAATCCCAGTTACTTATCAGGTGCTGTTTATGATGCACAAACTATTCGGCCATTGCAAGAGCAAGCAGGCGATCGCACTGGATTAAACTTTAGCTATGCCAATGAACTGATACTTTGCTACCTGTTTGAAAATTATACCGGAGCATCTGAGGCAGCAATTAATGCAATAACCTATTTAGATGGGGTAACATCGGCGGCAGTTGTACCAATAATTTATTTTTATCAGGCGCTAACCCAACTGATTCTCTATCCAACAGCAACGGCTACGGAGCAAAAACAGATTCTTAAAAAAGTAATATCCCATCAAAAAAAGCTAAAAAAATGGGCGGATCATGCCCCAATGAATCATCAACACAAATTTTATTTAGTCGAAGCAGAACGGCATCGGATTTTGCTGCAAAAAAACAAAGCAATGGAATTCTACGATCGCGCCATTTCTCTAGCTAAAGAAAACGAATATATCCAAGAAGAAGCCTTGAGCAATGAACTAGCTGCTAAGTTTTACCTCGACTGGGGCAAAGAAAAAATTGCTCAACTTTATATGCAAGAAGCTTATTATTGCTATGCCCGTTGGGGCGCTAAAGCCAAAACCGAGGACTTAGAAAAACGCTATACTCAACTCCTGGCTCCCATCTTACAACAGCCAATTAATCGCTTTCAACTAAATTCAACTGTCGATAGATCATCATTCTCACATCAAACCATCCATACAAACCTTTCTACCAGCAGTATTTCTGAATCCCTCGATTTTGCCACCATCTTTAAAGCCTCACAAGCTCTCTCCAGTGAGATCCAATTAGAGCAATTACTCACTATCCTTTTGCAAGTAGTGATGGAAAGTGCCGGGGCACAAAAAGCTGCCTTGCTTGTACTCCAACAGGGGAACTTAGTAGTTAAAGCCTTAGCCACCATGAATGAAGGAGTCACTCTGGTATCTGTACCATTGTCAACCAGCGAAGCTATTCCGATTACACTGGTAAACTCTGTCAAACGCAGCTTAAAAACTGTTGTGTTCGATGATGTAACAGCACAAACTAATTTTATCGCCGATCCTTATTTCATGCTGCAAAAACCTAAAAGTGTGTTGTGTACGCCGATATTAAATCAGGGTAAAATCATCGGGCTGCTATATCTAGAAAATCCGTTCACAATTGGTGCATTTACTCGCGATCGCACTGAAGTTATCCAACTGCTATGCACCCAAGCCGCCATCTCTCTAGAAAATGCCCGTCTTTATCAAGAATCTCAAAATTATGGACAAGAGTTAGAGCGATCGCTGCAAGAAGTTGAGCAAGCCCAATTACAAATGGTGCAAAATGAAAAAATGGCAACCTTGGGCAATTTGGTTGCAGGGGTGGCACATGAAATTAATAATCCCATTGGATTTCTCGAAGGCAGTCTCAACAATGCCGAAGAGTATACTCAAGACTTACTCGCCCATATCCAATCCTACCAACAACATTATCCCACTCCTGCGATCGCAGTCATTCAGCATGGCGAAAAAATTGACCTAGAATTCCTAATTGAAGACTTCCCAAAGCTAGTAAGTTCGATGAAAGTGGCTTCGGAACGGATTAGAGACATTAGTACCAGTCTTCGCACCTTCTCCAGAGCCGATACAGCCGAAAAAGTTGCTTGTAACCTCCATGAAGGAATTGAGAGTACGCTGTTGATTTTGAAGTATCGCCTCAAAGCTAACGAAAAACGTCCAGCGATCGAAGTGATCACCGAATACGGAAAATTACTGCCTGTCGAGTGCTTTTTAGGACAGCTAAATCAAGTATTTATGAACATCCTCGCTAATGCAATTGATGCCTTAGATACATCCATTCAGGGGCGTTCTTTTACCCAAGTGAAAGCCGATCATCAGCAAATACTGATTCACACCGAAGTATCCAGTGACCAACGCACAGTAACAATTTGCATTAGAGATAACGCTCAGGGAATGCCAGAGGAGATTAGATCGCGGATCTTTGACCACCTGTTTACAACAAAAGAAGTTGGGAAAGGAACAGGATTAGGATTAGCGATCGCTCGTCAAATTATCGAGGAAACCCACGATGGGCGTTTGAGTTGCAATTCTGTGCTTGGCGAAGGAACAGAATTTGTCATTGAGATTCCAGTGTCTTAATGGCTACTACTCTGATTTAAAGAACTACAGACCTTTAGGATGGGCAAATATTTACCCAGCCTACACCCTTCAACGCAGACAAAAAAGTTAAGGTTTATATACGAGTAACATTTTTTACTAACCTTTTTCGTTAAACTTAAATTTTCTGTGATATATTTCTGTAATCAACAATACGCGTCATGTAGATTACATTGTAGTAAATTTTAAAATTTAGCATTATGTCTAGCCAAGAACAAAATTCCAACAAAGCATTAAAGCAAACACAGGCTAGCGGAACAAAGAAGAAGAAACGACAACCTCCGCAAGACCTCAAAAAGCCCGATAAAACTGAATAAAAAGCTTTATAGTTCCTAATACTGCATAGGTTTCGGTGCATAGTCATTTGAGGATTTATTGGGTAGCAAGCCATACCAAAGACTAGCCTATGCAGAGATCAGAGTAGCCTTTGAATCAACATTTTAAGTCAGTGTAAATACGGAAAGATCGGCAGAGGACACTTAGGTAGTACGAATTTTCCACATATATGTCCTTATGTTTTTCAGGTATGTAGCGTTTCTCGTTTGAGTCCAATAGTGACCTAACCCGCAGTCCCTTCCGTAGAAGGGAAGAGGAGTAAGATTCAAACCTAGAGAGAGGTCAGAGTGTATTACATACAAAGGAAAAGTGCTATAGTTTTCCCTTCGAGATTTATAGTATTTTTGTACTAAAGTAAATATACCCAACTTAATCTGGTCTTGTCAAGACAATTAGAAGCTTGGAGCTACAGTGATTTTTGATTTATGAGGTGCTGTGGCTTATGTTACTTTTTATAAAGAAAATCAAAAAGAATTAACCCTAGTAGAAGCGTGGTTGCAGTAAAGCTAGATAATAGATTTAACGAATCGCGGAAGTCCCCATCTTCTCTGCGAGACGCTAACGCGAACAAGG
>JAHCSU010000514.1 GCA_023522315.1 Nostoc sp. CCCryo 231-06 | reverse complement strand
ATCCCCGACTGATTGATTCTGACTCCTGAATTCTGACTTCTGAATTCTTCTTCAACATTACTAATGGCTCAGATTGGTTTATAAACGAGTCTTTGATACTCGTGAATGGAGCTATGAACTCCGTTAATGAGTCTTTGATATTCGTTAATGAGGATATTTTGCCGGTTAATGAGGATATTTTGCTGATTAATGAGGATATTTTGCCGGTTAATGAGGATATTTTGCCGATTAATGAGGATATTTTGCCGGTTCACGAGTCTTTGTAATTCGTCGATGAATCTCAAATACTCATGGATGAGTTTTTGAGACTCACTCACGAATACTTAGAACTTGTGAATGAGTATTTGAGCCTTGTGGATGAGTATTTTAGACTCGCGCAGGAGTGTTTGTAACTCATTAATGAGTTGTATAGCGTTTCCCGACCAAGTGAGGTACACCCGTAGGGGCACGGCAGTGCCGTGCCCCTACACCAGGCGATATAATGTTGTACCGCACCTGAGTGGGAACCGCTATAATGACTCTTTTGCGTCTTTAGCCGTTTTTTACACGACTTCTCCAGCCCTAAAAATCTGTTCAGCAGTTAAATTCAACTCTGGAAAGGCTACCGACTGAATGCGATCATCTCCCCTAAATTGCCTAACTTGATACTCACCTTCAATTAGTTGGTAAATTGAGATAGTTGGTTGTTTAGGATTGCCAATAAAGCGTCTACCACCTAAACCGAGGTAGTCTACAATCCAATATTCAGGTATTCCGACCTCTTCATATTTACCTGCTTTGGTAAAATAGTCGTCTCGCCAGTTGGTACTTACCACCTCAATTACTAAAGGAATTGATGCCGCTTGGCTTACAGTAGATTCTTTTTTCCACAGAGGTTCATTTACTAAATTAGAGTTATTCAACAACAGTACATCTGGTGAGTAAGCTGCTTCGCTCTGAGTCGGTTTAATGAATGCTGTTTTGGGGATAAAATAAGGTAATTTTAAACGCTTGTATTCTGTAACTATTTCCCCAACTAAAAATCCAACAATTTGTTCATGTTCACCTGTGGGAGGAGCCATTTCAACAATTACTCCATTATGCAGTTCATAGCGTCGTTGTGAGTTTTCTGGATACCAAGCGATAAATTCATCAAATGTTACTTGTTTGGTTAAGGCTTGAGTCATACTTTCCTCTTGCTTTAAAGTCAGATAAAAATTTAAACCTTAGCCACCTAAATTACGCGACTTCTCCAGCCCGAAAAATCTGTTCAGCAGTTAAATTCAACTCTGGGAACGCTAGCGACTGAATGCGGTCATTTCCCCTAAATTGCCTAACTTGATACTCACCTTTAATTAGTTGGTAAATTGAGATAAGTAAGTAGGCGAGAAAAAGTCAAGGTATGTTAAGGAATGTAAATTAAATTGGAATTAGCTCGTAGTGAGGACTTTAGTCCTCACTACAAACCTTGAATTATTAACGCCGCTCTACTTAGTTGGTTGTTTAGGATTGCCAATAAAGCGTCTACCACCTAAACCTAGATAGTCTACAATCCAATATTCAGGAATGCTCAAAGACTCGTAATCTTCTAGCTTCAAAGCATAATCATCGCTCCAGTTGGTTGAAACAACTTCTACAACCAACTTGACGGAACTACCCTGCGTAATGATAGATTCTTTTTTCCAGCGTGGTTCGTTGCTGAGAGCTTGTCTATCAAGAACGATGACATCTGGTTCATAACCTGAATCAGTATTAACTGACTTGATGACACATTCTTTAGGGATAAAGTAAGGGATGGATAAACGGGTGATTTCAATAAACAAAGAACCATTGATGAACCCTGCTATCTCTGAGTGCTTCCCTGTTGGCTTAGGCATTTCAACAATTACCCTATCATGTAGTTCATAATGCCTGTCTGAATCGGGATACCAAGCGATGAATTCATCAAATGTTACTTGTTTAGCTAAGGCTTGAGTCATACTTTTCCCCCTTGCTTTGTGTCAAATTTGACCCCTCTCCAAACCTCTCCCCGACGCGGAGAGAGGCTTAATCAGCGAATTTAGGTTAAACTTTCGCCGCAGCAACACTTGGTAAACTTACTTTCAACCGCTTAAACATCGCTTCCCGCGCTTGGACAGCAAGATTATCATCTAAAGGTTGCAACGTAATTTCCTGCTGATACTTTAGCCGCAGTGCTGTTTGAATTAACCAATCTGCAACGAAAGGATTTTTGGGTAATAAAGGGCCGTGAGAATAAGTAGCGATCGCATTCTGATAAAATGCTCCCTCAGTCCCATCTTCACCATTATTTCCTAAACCATACACCACGCGCCCCAAAGCTTCCACTTTCCCCAGTTTGGTACGTCCGCCGTGATTTTCAAAGCCTACCAAATACGGTGTGCTACCCGTCATCTCTTTTAAATCTCGCGCCAGACGTGAGGCTGTCACTTCAATTACCAAATTACCAATACAGCGCTTAGTATTTTCACCAGGATGTACGGAAACTAAATCGAGTATTCGCAAACCATCAATCCGTTGTCCTAAGCCTGGTTCATAATAATGTCCCAGCAGTTGGGGTGAACCACAGGTAAATACTCCCGGTGTTCCATTTTCGATTTTCTCGCGCATAGCGTCAGCTTTTGCACCTTGCAAGTCACGCATGACAATTTCTTGCTGACGGTCTTGTGCGCCACCACCAACTATGACATCTACAGTTTTAATATCTGCGGCTGTGGCATTTTGATCTAGGGGTAACACTTTAACATCGTATCCCCGCCACTGAGCGCGACGTTCTATAGTAATTACATTACCGCGATCGCCATAAGTACTCATTAACGTCGGGTATAACCAACCAATTGTTAATTCCAAATTTTGAGAACTCATAAATTTAGGGACTGGGGGAGAATAACAAATGACCAATGACAAATGACAAATTTAAAGAATTTTCCGCCCAATTAGAACTTCTCGCACTTCTAACATCGCTGAATAGGTGGGCAGAATATGCAAAGTTTCATTCTCTGGTGTATGCTCTAATGCAGTAGCGATCGCTTGTCGCAAATCTTCTTCCACAATCAAATTTAACGTACTCTCAAGGGACTTTTGGCTGTAACGTAGACGTAGAGCCAAATCGTAGACGCGATCGCCACTCACTACTAAAGTCCCGCCGCGTTCGACTAATTTTTCGGTATCCACGTCCCAAATCCAGGATACATCAGTACCATCGGGCGTGCGATCGTTTAATACCAGCAATGTGGTTTTATCTGTGCTTTGAGTAACTACGCGAATGGTTTCATTCGTTCCCACAGGATTTTTTGATAACAATATCCGCACTCGTTTACCGTTAATTACTAAATCTTCCGCACGACCAAAGGCAGCTTGAAAGGTATTAATAGTATCTCTGATTGTTGCTTCATCAACTCCCAACTCAATAGCCGCAGTAGCAGCAGCTAAAGTATTATATTTGTTGTACAAACCAACAAGAATTTGCGACCATTCACTACTTTCTAAAGTCGGTTTACTTTTACTAAAACCACACTTGGGACAAGTAAAATCTCCCAAATGAGACAAATAAACGCCCTTGTAATCTAGAGAATGTCCACATTTGGGACAATAAATAGAATCAACAGCGTGAGGAATTGCTTCTAAATAATGTTCTGGTTCATTCAAGCCAAAGAATAAAACCCGTTGAGGTAACTGCTGACCAAGGTTAGATAAAGTTGGGTCATCAGCATTGGGAATTACCACTGTTTCTGGTGGTAGGGTAGAAATAACTTTTGTCCAACGCTTACTAATTGTGTCTACTTCGCCGTATCTATCGAGTTGGTCGCGGAACAAGTTTAAACAGAGAATAATTCGCGGCTGGAGTGGTGCTAATACTCTTGGGACAATATTTTCATCAACTTCCAAAATGGCGTAATCAGCATTTAGCGTACCTAGTAAATTGGTGCTTTCTAACAGCGCTGTCATCAAGCCATTTTCCAGATTTGCACCTGTTGAATTATGAGTTACGCGAAAACCCTTGCGTTCTAGTATTGTGCATAAAAGCAGCGCTGTAGTGGTTTTGCCGTTAGTACCGGCAATTAAAATCACTCCATTTTTAACTTGCTGACTCAATAATTCTAAAAGTTGGGGTTCAATGCGACGAGCAATCGAGCCTGGTAATACACTAGCAGCACCCAGACGCAAAAATTGCACTATAAAGGTTACACTCTTTGCCACTGACACCGCTAAACCCAATCGCAGCCTATCTATGAATTGTATTTTCTTTCCCACATTGGTATCCTAGTCTTCTGGCAGTTGCTAATTAAAAGTATTTAATTGCAAATTTAATATGCGTGAGTTTAGCGAATCCTGACTGAAAAAGCCAGTCATACCAATTTTGAATTTTCGATAGCGCAGCGCAAAGCCTTCTCTTCTCCCTTGGCGTTAGCGTCTCCCTTTAGGAGAACGGGAGACGCTGTTAGCGTTCGAGAGGCTTGTCTGGGGGTTTCCTCCATGAGAAACTACCGTTAGCGTAGCGGTAGCGAGGTCTGAGCGTCACCCGTAAGGGTGATTCGTCATACATCCAGAATTTGTTTTTACAATCGTATTAAATCAATTCCAGATACAATCCTCTCTAAGAGACGCTTTCTCGTTCATCACCCGCTCACAATCCCCACCCTATGATTACATTGAGGGTGGAGACTTCCGCGATACGTTAAAAAATAGTGCGTGGGCGTAATTACATATCCAGCCCAGTTTGCCGAATTCAGCACAAACTCACGACAAGTAGTAGCTTGCAAGGTTCCTTTTGATGAATAGCACAAATTTTCTTTTTTTACATAAACAAATTACTGGCTGGCGAAGGTGGTTGTCCAAATGCCTGTTGTTGCTTGCAAGTCTTTTCATTATAAGTATGCAACCTGCATCTGCTGGTCTTAATAATGATTTATATGATGGCAACATTTTTGTAGTTTATGCTGGCAATGGTTCATTGGTTCCTCCCAGACAGACACTAGCACAGGCTTTAGCGGAACATAAACCCATATTTTTGGCCTTTTATTTGGATGACAGCAGCGATTCCAAAAGATATGCTATTTCCATTTCACGGGTACAGGAATTCTATGGTCGGGTAGCAGAAATTATGCCGATTAATGTAGATTCTATCCCGCTTAAACAGACCTACGACCCTACAGAAACAGGATATTACTATTCTGGGGGTGTTCCTCAAGTGGTGGTGTTCAATAAATCAGGTGAGGTAGTTTTAAATAAAAAAGGTCAAGTACCTTTTGAAGAGATAGACGATCAATTTCGTAAAATCTTTGATTTAGTACCACGCACTGAAACAGCACAGCTAAAACGGCGAGCCTTTAATGAGTTTAGTAGTGAGTTAGCTAAGTAACTTATGGGGTAGACCAAATTGGTCTGCCCTAATTTTTAGTGATATCTGTTACTACATTGCCGCCGATGTCAAAGCATAATATCTAAATATCTGTGTTAACAGATTAGAAAGTTAATCCATAGTCTATAGTCCTTAACAAATGACTAATGACTAATGACCAATGACGAACTAGAGTGTATTCTAATGTCAAAGGTTTACACCGCCCAGGAACTAATTCAAATTTTGGCAGATGAACGCCAAGCCTGCCTCAAAGGAAAACGCCTAAAATTAGAAATACCAGTCTCTGGCAATCCTGTAATTGACCAGTTTCTCATGACTGATGGGCTGCAACAGTTCACTGCCTATCAAGATTTCAAGGCTGCAATTCATGAATATCAAAGGGAAAACCAAGTTTCAGGTATTATTTGGCGTGAGGTAACAGTCAAAGGTAAAAACTTGAACTATCCCGAAGTAGACAGCGAGTTAATAGCCCTCACTAGTGACTTAGAGATATTAAAAACTGCTAAAGATTCTATCGTAGAATTTTGGTATGGAGTCTCTATGGGGATGGATTTATACTTGAGTTTCAATAATAATAAACAGTATCAACAAATTGCCACATCTGATGTAGTGAGAATTGTTCAAATAACAGAATGGGCAAGTTTGTGTAAGTGGGAAAATTCTAGCTTTTTGGAAATAATTTTGCAGCTAGGGTGGGGTAAACCAGAAGAAGCTTGTTATAAGCGTGGAAGACCGCAATCGGGTAGTGAATATATTCATGCAGTCAATCCTGGTAATCACCCTATTGGTTGAGCGAAGAGGCAGGGGGCAGGGGGCAGGAGGTAGGAGGGAAAAACCATATTATCTCCGCTTGATTGCTTATTAAACTCGAAGAACCTCACCCCACCAAAGCTATGCTTTGTCTCCCCTCCCCGCCTGCGGGGAGGGGGTGGGGTGCAATGACTGTGGAAATCGTAACTAATTATGCGGACATGATATCAGGCTTTAACAAAAAGTTTTCTCAAAAATTCTTTCTTTCCTCCTGCCTTCTGCCTCCTGGCTGCTTCAAGGTTGATTCTGTCCGATGAGAGTGAACTACCCCGCCGTAAGACGGACGGGGCTTCCCAATTCATCGGGAATAGCTTCCAGAACTTCGTAGTAAAAGACAAGTCTTACATTCCCTCCAAGGGCAGGAGTCCTGGTTCCCAAGACCCAAATTTTTCTCTTGCAACATATACCTATTAGCTTGGTTTTCGCTTGCGGCATTGATGGTCAAGACATTAGTTATCTTACCAGAAAATTTTGGGGATTCGTCATACATCCAGTATTTGTTTTTGCTGACGCAAAAAAACAATCCTGGATGCAATCCTCACCCCCCGCTCACAATCCCCACCTTATGAGTACATTGAAGGTGGGGACTTCCGCGACACGTTAAAACCCCTAATATTGTTGCCAGTTTTACCTGTGAAAGTTTGAGGCACTGCCGAGTCTAACGAACTAAACTATGCAATCCTTGGCTGTTGGATTGCAGGCATAAGCTAAATATATTTTTATTTTTCTAGTAGATATTGGAATATAGCAGATGCTATAACTCTCACTACATCTATCTAGAGTTATAGAGGTTATAAGTTGATGATTATGTACTACATCAACTATTATGCAAGCTATTTAAGCTAGTAATAGAGTTGTTTCAATCCAGGGGATGAAAATATGAAGGTTTGGCTTGCCTGCTTTTTGGTACTGTTTGCCTTGGCGGAACTGTTTGACTGGTTGCAAGAATTTAATTTGCCATTACCTATCTATATTTTGGGTGGCGCTTTTTTAGCTGTTGCTTCTAACTATGATAAGATATTTGACTCCTATTTTGCTGATTCAAGCATCGAGGCATCACTCGAACAATCCCAGTTAGATTCACTAACCCCATCTACTAATCCTATTTCTTTCCCAATCGCCAGTGCTGTTGCAGATGCTCAAATATCTCAAACGGATGATTAGTTGCATAGCGCGTAGGCGTAGCCCGCACTTCTCTACGAGAGGCTGCGCGTAGCTTGCTTCCCCGGAGGGGTACGGCTGCGCTTAGTGACCGTCGTAGACATCGCTTGTCTAGTCTTTAAGCATCAAGTAAACTGCTACATTAATATATAAGCTCAGGTTAATCAGCTTTTAACCTAGAGTCAGAAAATTAACTTCTGTGCCTGCAACATCTACCCAATTCAGGCTACCGCCGCAACGCCGTGATTAGTGGACTATTAGAAAAATTCCGTGTGCCTTTTGTCAAAGTTCAGGATTCCCGTGAAACTTCCAAGAGCAAAAGCTGGTTGCAAATCATTTTAGTTACCAGTGTAGGAGTTACCGCCTTTATCTGGGGAGTTTGTGAACTCAAATGGTTGCAGCCTTGGGAGTTGAGAGTTTATGACCAGATGTTGCGATCGCAAAAAGCAGAAGCACCTGATCGGCGGATTTTGCTAGTAAAAATCACTGATGAGGATCTTAAACGAGAGAAATGGACTATATCAGATCGTAGAATCAATCAGTTATTAAAGAAAATAGAGTCTTATCAACCGAGGATTGTTGGTTTATATCTTTTCCAACCAGAAGACAAGAATTTGGCGGCTAATTTGCAAAATCAAGAGAACATCGTCAGTACCTGTTTGTTCAGCAGTTTGGGTAGAGATGAAATTCCACCGCCGCCCAATTTTCCTATAGATAATGTTGGCTTTAGCGATGTGATTGCTGACAATGAAAACGACCAAATTATCCGCCGTAGTTTGTTATTTGCTAACTCTACAGACAAAAAATGTACAACATCATTTGCATTTGGTGCGCTAATAGCAATTAATTATCTGGAAAAACAAGGCATTGAATACCAGTTTACTAAGAAAGGGGATTTTCAGTTAGGTAAAACCCTGTTCCCGCGTTTACAACCTAATTCCGGTAGCTATCAACATCTAGATGCAGATGGCTATCAAATATTATTAAATTATCGTCATCCCAACAGCCTCGCCGACCAAGTAACTCTCACACAAGTCCTCAGTGGCCAAGTCAACCCCAATTTAGTCAAAGATCGGCTTGTAATTATTGGCACTACAGCAGCTAATTTCCCTCAGAGTAGCTTTTATACACCTTACAGCGCTTTGCCAGATCAACCAGCCAGAATGCCTGCTCTGTTTATTCATGCACAGATAGCAAGTCAACTGATCAGTACAGTGTTGGATGGGCGACATCTAATTTGGTATTGGCCAGACTGGGCGGAACTTATTTGGGTGTGGGGTTGGTCGCTTTTAGGTAGTATTTTAGCATGGCGGTGGCGAAATCCGTTGCTGTTGCTAGTGGTGGGAGGGACAACTCTACTTGGCTTAGTAGGAATCTGCGTTGCTTTGTTTTTGCAAGGCGGATGGATACCATTAGTTCCCTCTGGCCTCGCTTTGGTGATTAGTAGCATCTTTGTAATTACTTATACTAGCTACCAAAATCAGCGACAAACTCAGGTGATTATTCTGCAAGTTGAAAAACAACAAGAAGCGATCGCGCAATTAAATGTCCTCTTAGAAGATAAAACAGCACTTCCCGACTCCTATCTTGATTTTCCTCCCCCAGTTGATTCACCAGAAATAAAATCAGGTGATTTGCTTTTGAGTGGACGCTACAAAATCTCTCAAGTTCTCGGTGCTGGTGGATTTGGCCGCACTTATTTAGCACAGGATACTCAACGACCGGGTACTCCGATTTGCGTAGTTAAAAAGTTAATGCCAGCCCGTCAAGATCCACGATTTTTGCAAGTTGCTCGCAGGTTGTTTAATAGTGAAGCTGAAATTTTACAATCTTTGGGTAAACATCATCAGATTCCCGAACTACTTGCTTATTTTGAAGATGACCAAGAATTCTATTTGATTCAAGAATATATCGAGGGACATACCCTAAGTGAAGAATTACCACCTGTGCAGAATGTGCAGAACGAATCATTTGTGATAGAGATGCTCAAACAAGTTTTAGAAGTTCTAGAATTTGTTCACCAGCATCGAGTGATTCATCGTGATATCAAACCGACTAATATTATTAGATGCGCTCAAGATAATCGGCTAGTGTTGATTGACTTTGGTGCAGTCAAATTGATGCAACCGCCGAGTAGTGAGCAAACAGAATTAGCCACAGTAGCCATCGGGACACGGGGTTATGCACCTCCAGAACAATTTGCCGGTCATCCGCGCTTATGCAGTGACATTTACGCTTTAGGAATGATTGCCATTCAAGCCATAACTGGGATACCACCGCAAGAACTCCACCCAGATCCAGAAACGGGTAATATTATGTGGCGGCAACCGGTGCAAGTGAGTGAACAATTAGCGGCAATTTTAGATAAAATGGTTTGCTATCATTTTAGCGATCGCTATCAATCAGCCGCCGCAGTTTTACAAGATTTGAAACGTTTTTCAACTAATTGAACTAGATATTGGGGACTGGGACAGGCATCAATTAACTTCCAATGCACCTAAAGCTTTTAAAGTTGCTAACTCTGCTTCAGTCAACCCTGATACCCTATCAATAATCATGCCTTCATACGGGCGGGCTGCTCTTAAAGTTTGCCGACATTGCCCTGTAGTCATATCCCAACAGTTGATTGTTTCATCCCAGCTACTACTGAAAAGAGTTTGAGCATCTGGAACTAGACTAAGTGACCACACCCAATTGAAATGGTTCTCTAGTGTAGCAAGGCAGTCTCCAGTAACTACATGCCAAATTTTGATAGTGCGATCGCCACTACCGGTAATCAGGCGATCGCCATCGCCGGTGAACAAAATACAGATTATCTGGCCGGTATGTCCAGAGAATGTACGTAGACAAACCTTTGTATCAATGTCCCACAGTCGCACCAAAGAGTCATCACCACCAGTAGCAACATATTAACTATCTGGACTTACCGCAACTGCCCAAACACGGTTAGAGTCTGCCTCCCAAGTATGAAGACAGGTTCCTGTTTCCATATTCCAGGATTTAACGCAACTAGCTAAAACTGGATGCACAGGACTAAAAGCAATATTCCACACCCAACTGTTATGTTCTTTATAGCTAAAGAGTTGTTTACTATTGGTGACATCCCAAACATGAATTTCACCATTTGTATCACTGGTAGCAAGGCAGCGCCCATCTGGACTGAAGGCGACGCTAGTAATGCCGCCAAAGGTTGCAGCAAAAACACAATCTCGAAAGGTGGTTTGGCTAAAATTGACTTGATGTAAGTTAAGTGAGCGTAAATCGCAGTTACGGATGGTGAGACGAGAAAAATCATACCCAGTTAAATCCGTTTCTAGTTGTGTCAGTAAATTCAGCAGATTACCGCCACCATATCCAACTGGATCTATAGCTTCATTTTGGAGCTTTCTAACTAGTCTGCCAAGTTTATACTCAAGTTGATGAGCAGAGCCAAGGGTTATTTGTAGCTGATTTAGGATAGGTCGTACAATCAGGTAAATTTGACTATCGCGGATGTAATCTTTTGCCTGAGCTTGCATCAAAGCATGGGTTAGCAGATATTGCGGTGATTCTGTGACTATTTCCTCACAGACTTGTTCAATCAAGCAGTCTGTTACGTATTCCATCACCACGGGTTGCTGTGTGAATCCTCCAGTATTGCTTTCTATGAAGCTACACCAGCGTAAAGATTCGAGGATTGACATTAACTTAGGTTTAGGCAATGTTGGTGTGAAGGCTGTTTGCAATTCTGTCAAGGAAAGCTTCTCCCGATTAATTGCCAGCCAGTACATCACTTGCTGTTCCAAGGTGGAGAGTCTTTTGAATTGCTGCTCTAAAAGATTGCCAATGCCCCTAAATACAGTTGTGCCTTCAGCAAAGAAACAGGCGATGTTGCCTTCATGTAAGTCCCGAATCGAGGTGGCAGCAATTTTTAAAGCTAGTGGATTACCACGGTAACACTCAATCAGGTGGCGGGTTTCGTCTTCCGAGCCTGATAGCCCTTTGAGTGTCAAAATTGCTTGTCCGGCTGCAACTTCTAGTCCTGATAAAGCAAGGGTACGAACTGGCAAACCATCACCTTCAAGCGCGGCAACTTCAGTAGGTTTTTCCCGCGTAGTGAGCAGAACACAGCTTTGATGTTTAGTTTCTGCTAATCGCCACAGGAGTTCGCTGTATGGTTCGTAGCCCTCACGGTAAGAGCCTCCCTCTTTATTTTGCTGTAATAATGTGTCGAAATTATCCAAAACCAGCAAGCATCGAGATTTGCGGAGGTACTCAATTAAACAAGTAATTTGCTCATGGGGGGAAGCGGGCAATGTGGTAAATTGTTGATGAGAAAGGATTTTGATGCAGTCCGTCACCTTGTCAGCAAAAAAAGGTGCGTGCCGGAGCGATCGCCAAATGACATATTCAAATTCTCCCTGCAATTGTTCTGCTAGCTTCACCGAAAGCGCGGTTTTCCCCATACCACCCATAGCTAACAGTGTGACTACACGAGTGAGTGCGATCTCTCACAATCCACTGGCTGAGGGTTTCTAATTCAGCAGTACGTCCATAGAACTGGGAAACATCGATCGCTTCCCCCCAGCTTGTGCAGTTGGTGGAGGGTTGAGGATTTGTGTCCTTTTGTTTCTCTGCGATTCGCTTCAGTACTGTGTGCAGGTTATTTTTGGTAACTTTTTCTCCTAAAGCTTGAGAAAGCGATCGCCACAGTTCTGAGCCAGTGTCTTTGATGTAACCACAATCGTAACCAGACCCTACAGCCATCTCTGAGTACGTTTGTCCTGCCCAAGATTGACGGAATACAATCTCTTGAACTTTTGTTAAGCGTCCTTGTTGTAATAATTGCTCGATTAGTGCGTAGGCGTAGCCCGCCGTAGGCATCGCTTCTTCAACCGTCATTTATTTTCGTGAGAATACTAAATTAACTCCGATATTCGCACTATAAGCTTTATTTCTTCAAACATATTAAGTGAATATACGCAGGCTGTACATAGAATCAGGTGCGTCAAAGGCACAAATTGTTATTTATCGATCTATAACTTCGTCTGACGCACGCGACAAGTATATTTAAGTGTGACAGGCAGCTTTAGTCCTTATGCTAAAAAGATCCGACTTTTTTCCGACCTTTCCCGACTGTCAAACTTTATACCAAAAAGTAGAGTATTAGATAAGCAGTATTCATATTCCCAACTTCTTAGAGGGGATATAGGAAAAGCCAAACAAAAGAAGCAATAACAATAAACAAACAATTAGGAATTGGTTTGACTTTGGCTGCATTAAGTTTTGTAATGGTTATAACTTATCAACTGTTTGCAAACACGAAAATGCTTGAGTCCAAATCAACCCATTCCATAATGAGAATTGCTGTTGCCGTTATACACCTTAATTTGAGAATCCAATATTATGTTACAGACCATCCGACGAGAGCTTGTGACTGCTGCATTATTCTTAGCAGTTCCAATCGGCACAATCCTTAGTGGTGTTGATATCAAACCTGCATTTGCGGGTTGTAATACCTTTGGCTGTTCACAGTCTAGTGTTGCTGAATGTAATCCCTTCGGCTGTCCACAATCACCACTAGGCGCAGCCTGTACGCCCTTTGGCTGTCCACCATCAGCACAACAACCGGTGCGTTATCCTGATAATTATCAAACACCTGAACCTGGACGCTTAAATAAATGTGTAAGAAGATTGGAGCGTGAAGAAGTTGTTGGTAGCAGACAGGTTCGTGATGTTTGTGAATCCTTAATAAGATATGAAACGGTCTCTGAATGTTCTCGAGAATTAAGGAGTGTATCAAGACGAGAATTGAGGAGAGGCGAAGCTAGGGATATTTGTGAAAGAATATTGTAGTATAAGTAAGTCGGCACGATAAAACCAAGGTATATTGATTTTTGTAAAAACCCTGGAACGATTCATTTATAAGCTCTTTGCTAACTTTGCATTTCGTTACATAGGTTGATTTTTTAACGCCGACTTACTTAATCTCCGAGCTTGTAGTGTGCTTTAACGGAACATAACGCACCTTCAACAAAGCAACTCAAACAGTTTTATGGGCTTTGATTAGTGCGTTAAGTTATTTGCAGGTTGGGTGGATTAAAGCGAAACCCAACACTATATTCTCTCACGACACGAGAATTTTATGCGATCGCTGCCAATATATGCTGATTTTGTGCGATCGCACTTTCCACTACACGTCATTCAGATCCCCGACTTCTCTAAGAAGTCGGGGATCTAGTCTCCCAAATTAATCATCTAACAACAGTCTTTTGATCAGGTAGGTTATGATCCGCCAAAAATTGCTGATAAGCTGATTATTGCTCAATCTGAGTCTTAATGTACTCTGTTTTGGGTAGTGTTCCTGCTCGTAATCCTGCATACTCCAAATAACTGGAAAACTCCCATTCTCCAGGTTGCTCTACCAGTCCTGCTTTCACTGGATTTAGATGAATGTAACGACAGAGATTGACAAGATAATCAGCTTGTAAAACTTCAATAGTTTGAAACCTTCCCTGAAATAATACGCCAGAGCGATTAAAACGCTTATTACAGCAGTTCCCGCTATTGTGAGGTACGTTCTTAATCCTGAAAGGTTACAGAAGATTGCGGTGACGCGAGAAACTGTACTTCATAACAGCAGGAAGCGCTGTAATTGCCTTGGTATAGGAAAGGGAGAGAGATTTCATGGCATCAGACAGGGTTTCATCTCTCAAATAAACAAACCGTTAGGAGATGTGAGCAGTTTTTGGCAATAAATCCAATAGATAGGACTCAAGTTGTTTACGCTTCCAGTCTTGCAGTTCACAAAATTGACTCTAAAGATAAGCCAATTCCTATGTCCTTCCCTAACCAAGATGAGCGGGATAATATCTTTTCATTTGGTCTTAAGAATGGAAATTGTACTGCTTTCAGTCCTGATGGTAAATTGATTGCTGTCAGCAGTTTTGAGGATTTGCACGTTTGGCAGGCAACAACAGGCGATCGCTTATATAAATTACCCTCACAATTAGCAGATGATAAACGAAAACTCAAAGAACCTTATAAATACTTAGCATTCGCTCAAGTTGATTCACTTTTCCCACAACTTGTTGCAACAAGGTTTGGGGTTGGATAGTTGCTGCTAGTGGTGCTAATACCCAACTGGCAAAAGCAACAGGATGTTTTTCGGACAGGAGTTTGCACAGGTTATCAAAGGACATTCATTAATGACGGACGTTCAGGAAACTTGTTGTCACTGAATATTTTCCCATAAGACGATAATTTCATGCGATGCCGAAGGCGGTAAATTACGCGCTTTCGCCTAACACAAGATTTTTGTGCATCGTGTTTGTTGGGTGTAGGGTAACTCTTGCTACTTACAGGAAGCGATCGCATCTTCCGACAACGCCCTCAAAATCAAATAACAATTTCCGATGACATTACCCAGATTTCTCACAACAGCTTTCGGTTGGAGCGTTGTTGCTGGAGTGCTAACCAGTATAATAGCCTGGATATTCTTTAAAAAAATTCGCCGCTAAATTCCTCTCTTAGCGGACTCTGCGGACTCTGCGGTTCGATATCCTAAACCATGTCCACTCAACCCACAATCCAAAGCATATACACCGATGGTGCTTGCACCGGGAACCCTGGCCCTGGCGGTTGGGGAGTTGTCGTCTATTTTAGCGATGGCTCAATCCACGAAATGGGCGATGCATCCCCTCATACCACCAATAATAAAATGGAGATGCAAGCTGCGATCGCAGCCCTCCAATTCCTGCAAACTTCTCTTCAAGCCCAACCAATCACCCTTCATACCGATAGCGAATACCTAATTAACTGCGTTACTAAGTGGGTGAAAGGCTGGAAAAAGAAAGGCTGGAAAAAGTCAGATGGTAAACCCGTCCAAAACCAAGACCTTTTGGAAACTCTCGATGAACTCAATACCCAACAGGTAAAATGGCAACACGTCAGGGGACATTCTGGTAACATAGGTAACGAACGTTGTGATGCGATCGCTCGCACATACGCCAGTGGTAAAATCCCTGCGCTACAACAATTAACTCCTACAAATTTTTATAAATCTTTACCTTCCACAAATGAACTAAATGTAGCAAAAGTAGCTGATTATGAAAAAAACTCTCGAATAATTAACCAAAGTCCGCAACAAATCAGTACTTCTGCACCAGAAATAACCTTTATGGAACCATCAACTGGGCCAACTGCGGCCGCAACCGATGAAAAACCCCCAGAAATGAGGGTTTCGCAACTCCGCAGCTTGGTCGAAACTCTGCGTATCGCTGACGAAATTTCTGAAAAAGGCTACTTAATCACTAGTTCTGAGTTAGCAGACTTGATGGATGTCCACGCCAGCGCTGTTACCAGTAGGGGAGATCAATGGCGCTGGCGAAACTGGATAGTGTCACGGGTACGCCGTGAAGGAAATCAAATTCTTTGGGAACTGGAACGCGGGGATCAAGTGGGAGGTGAAGAGGAGTAGGGATTGAGGGAGTGATATCATGTCCGGGTAATTAGTTGTGATTCCCATAGTCATTGCACTCCACCCCTTAATCCCCTCCCCGCCGGCGGGGAGGGGAGACAAAGCATAGCTTTGGCGGGGTGGGGTTCTTCGGGTTTAATAAGCAATCAAGCGGACATGATATGAGAAGTTAGGAGTTGAAAATTCATAACTCATAACTCATAACTCATAACTCATAACTCATAACTCATAACTCATAACTATATTTCCGTCCCCGCCACTCGCGTGGCTTGTGGAACGCAGATAAGAAGATTCGTAGCACAGCTAAGGGATCAGCCAAAGGTGAAAGCCAGAACAACCAGCCACCTTTAGCGCTTTTGCGATCGTAAGAAGGTGCGATCGCAATTAGCATAGCAAAGCGAATTACCACCAAGAATAAATTCAGTCCCAGCAGAAGAAGTGGGGGAGTGGGTAGAGACGCGATTAATCGCGTCTGTAGCGAGTATGAGAGTGAGGGAGAAATCAACAAAAAAGTGAGGACAATTAAAAGGGGTAGACCTTGAACAGATGTGAGTAGCCATAAATCTCCCCACAATTGCGAACGAGAAGTTGCATCTTTGAGATCGAGGCTCCGCCCCCATTCCTTCCACGTCTCCATCGCCCCTTCATACATGCGTACCTTCAGCACTTTTGCGCCATCTAAAAAGCCCACTTTATACCCTTGAGCAGCAATATTTCGTGCCAAAGTGACATCATCACAAAAAGAACCACTCGCACTGCTATAGCCACCCACAGCAGCTAAAACAGAGCGGCGACACAAAAAACACTGCCCATTTGCCATCACCCGTTCTGGCTGCTCTGTATTGATCCCAGCCGGGTCAAATCGGTAAAGCAAAGTCATCAACAAAGCCGGTTGTAGCCAGCACTCTCCTGGATATTTGAGAATGAACTGGGGTGAAAGGGAAACGAGGTCATAGCCCTGTGCTTCGGCCGTCTTCACCAAACCAGCAACCAAACCAGGGTGCGGTTGAATATCAGCATCCAGCCCTAGAAACCACTGACTACCCTCAGAGCTATATAGAAAACCGTTATGCAACGCCCAAGGACGCCCTACCCAACCAGAGGGTAAGGGATCATCTGTCATCACCCGAAAGCGCGGATCTTTCTGCTGTGTCGCTTTTACTAAGTCGGGGGTACCATCACTGGAGTTGCTGTCTACAACAATTATTTCTCGAATTTCGTAGCTTTGCTGACTTAAACCAGCTAACAGAGGGCTAATGCGAAGCGCTTCGTTCAGGGTGGGAACGACGACGCTAACCTTACCCAAAAGCTCTAGCGTCGGCTGTTGAGGTTCTATTGGAGGAAGGCGTCTTGGCCCCTTTAGCAGACGCGAAAACAGAATCGCCGTTGCTGGTACTTGGATAAGTAGCAATAAAAGGGAGATGGCGCTTTCTACTATTAAAGCGTTGTCATTAGTCATTAGTCATTGGTCATTAGGCATTAGGCATTGGGCATTGGGCATTGGGCATTGGGCATGGGGCATGGGGCATGGGACATTGGTTATTCTCTTTGTCCCCTTTTCCCCCACTCCCCACTCCCCACTCCCCACTCCCCAATCTATAGACTTATTTCAAGGCAACTTTAACGCTTCTTGCCACGGAAACTTCTTTGCTTGCTGGTTCAACAGCAACTGGAGTGGGAGTGGTTGAACTGCTTAACCACAGCGCCACAGCAGGAGCCACACCAAGCAATAAGCCGAGCAACACAGGGATGGTAAAACCAGCAGCCAAGCTTAGTCCGGCGGCGAAGGCAAAGTTAGTTAAATAAACGACTAAGGGGAGATTGAGTTGCGATCGCTCTAATTTAATCGAAGCGTTTCTCCACAACAATCCTGCCACACTCATAAACAGGGCGCTAGTGCCAAACCAACCTGCATAGTTCTGGTAAGGTGTCCCAAAGAAAGCTCCTGGTTGTTCCCAATACCAGAACGGCAGAGAAGTTTGACTCATCGCTGGTTCAAGGGCAAAATCCCAGCAAGTGAAGAGTAAAGCACCAACGGCTATAGCTGCAATATGGCGTCCCCAACTGGGTTTTTGTGCCACTTTCAAACCAGTTCTCGCAATTAAATAAGACGACAGCCCAACATAGAACCAAGATAAAGGAATTGTGAAAGGAACTAGTCCCGCAATCTTATAACCCAAGCCACTCAAGTAGCTATAATCACCAAATGGAAAACCTGTGCTGGTTCCCAATAGTTCACTCCCCAAGGAGATAAACATAGCCGGCAGCATAAATGCTAGCCAAGTTCCCAATCCCAGCGTCCGGTAGGCATAAATAGAGACAGCTATTGTCCCCAAGATGATATCAACTACACCGCCACCTGCCATACTTAACTGTACGGCAGTTTCTCCAACCTGCGATAAGTTGAAAATTATTTCGGCATTAGGTACGACCAGTAGCATCCCTACCAGTCCAAAGGCTTTTGACACGATATGACCAATGAGGCATACGCGTTCAGCAATAACAAGTTGTCTCATGATAATTCCTTAACAAGATGTGACACGCGGCTACTCGGCTGCTAACAGTTTACAAATGTTTAACAACATATTTAACTATTTTGTGCCGCAATTCTCTACAAACTTGTTTGGCTTTCTTGGGAAGAGCATAACAGCCTATTGATTGAAGCTATAAGAAATATGATGATAGATTTACTAGTCTAAGCTATATAGTCAAAATCTACATAATTTCATCTGCAAAAATTTCTAGTTTGTTGTCCCACTGATACCCGTATGATGAAGAACTCCTTCCGATGCAAGGATCTGGTTGAGGCAGGACAATCACCATAGATTAAGCAAGCTCTACAGTAAGTGTGAAGATTGACACATTTATCCTTAAAAATCACGGCAGGGGCTACTAAGTGTACCGTAATCTAGAGGTTGTTGATAAACAGCTTCTAACCTAATGACTAACAGACGCCTATTTTTAAAAGGAGTGGCAGCGCTTTCTGGCTTATCTTTAGCTGGTTGTGGCTGGAGGCTAGCTGAAGTCCGTGCTAATTCTAATACTTCGGGTCAACGTGACCAACTTTATATCTTTACGTGGACGCAATATACTGACAACCAACTATTGAAAACCTTTAGTACCCAAACCGGGATGAAAGTGCTAGCGGATGTTTATGATTCCAATGATGTCATGCTGGCTAAGTTACAAGCTGGAGGCGGTGGCACTTACAGCATCATCTACCCATCCGATTACATGGTGCAGAAGATGGTAAACAAAGGTTTATTAACAGAAATAGATCACGATCGCTTAATCGGTTTAGAGAATTTATTCCCCCGATTTAAGAATCCTAGCTATGACCCGAATAACCGATATAGCATCCCTTTTAACTGGGGGACAACAGGTTTACTTTACAATTCCGAAAAAATCAAAGATGCACCACAAGACTGGGATTACCTTTGGCGAAACCAAAAGCAACTTAATCAGCAGATGACCTTGCTCAATGATGTTCGAGAAGTGATGGGTGCGACATTACGGATGCTAGGTTACTCTTACAACTCCAAAAATGAACAAGAAATCAAACAAGCTTATGAAAAGTTGAAAGTGCTAAAACCTGCGATCGCACGTTTTGACACCGACGCTTGGCAAAATCAAATTCTAGCAGGAGATTTACTATTGGCAATGTGCTATTCAGCAGATGCCGTGAGAATCTCTCAAGAAAACCCTAAACTCAAATATGTAATTCCTCGTAGTGGTTCTTCATTATGGACAGATAGTATTGTAATTCCTAAAACAGCCCCCAACCCGGCTGGAGCTTATGCTTGGATAAACATGATTTTGCAACCAGAATTAGCAGCCCAAATCAGTCAACGTCTGAATATTTCTACGCCTAATAGTGCTGGATTTGAGCAATTGCCAAAAACAATTCAAAACAATCCTAATTTATTTCCCTCAGAGTCACTTTTAGCAAATTGTGAACGTCTTGCTCCTGTAGGAGAATTTGAAGAGGTTTACGATCGCTATTGGACTCAGCTAACTAGCGGCTAAAATAGGAGAGACGCGATTAATCGCGTCTGTACAGGAGTTAGGAGTTAGGAGTGGTGAATTTTCAAAAAAGTGATATTTCTAAAATAGAAGAATTGCAACGCCCACGACCGAATTGGCTCCAACCTTTGGTATTACTTGCACCATCTGGCATTTGGTTATTACTTTTATTGGTGCTGCCAACTTTAATAATTTTCCAGTTAAGTTTAGTTGCAGACATCCGGCCAGGAGATTTGGTCAATCCCAACGGATTCAAAAACTACATCCGCATATTTGACCCTCTTTATGTGCAAGTAATTGTGCGATCGCTATTTTTTGCGTTTGGCACTACAATAATTTGTTTAATTTTGGGCTTCCCCGTCGCCTATTGGATTGCTCAGATAGCGCCGCAACGTTGGCGGAATTTGCTACTATTAGCCTTTGTCTTACCTTTGTGGACTTCCTCGTTACTCCGTTCTTATGCTTGGATTACAATTCTTCGTCCTAGTGGTTTATTGAACAGTTTACTCAGCAATTTAGGCTTGCCTACTTTGCAATTACTTAACCAGAGTCAAGCTGTATTTATTGGCATGAGTTACAGCTTGTTACCCTATATGGTTTTGATTTTATATGCTTCTCTCGAAAAGCTAGACAAGCGGTTGTTAGAAGCAGCGGCTGATTTAGGTGCAAATCCGGTGGAAACTTTTTGCCAAGTAACCGTACCGCAAATTTTTCCGGGAATTGCGGCTGCTTCCATGCTTGTATTCATCACAGGCTTGGGGGATTTTGTCGATCCAGAATTACTTGGTGGTGCTTCTAGTATGACGGCGGCGCGGTTAGTTTATAACCAGTTTCTGGGAGCAACGCAAAATTGGGGATTTGGTTCAGCCTTAAGTATGACGTTAATTTTGCTTGTTAGTATTGCGATCGCACTTTTAATTAAGTTTGGCGAGACTGCACCCAAACGCTAAACTTTTCGTCACTCATTTATAATAAGGGCATCAAACGCCAGCGAGACAACGGTTATGCTCTCACCTGATCTCAAAAATGCGTTACCAACTACTGATGAACTTCCCTGTTCAGACGATACGCCAGTGGATAACGAAGACCAAAACTTTTTGCCCAACATTTTACTCTTCTTACTCAACTCCATTTGGGCAAATCGCATGGATTGGTACTTCGGAGTAGACATGGGAGTGTATCACACCACAGGAATAAATCCTAGAGTACCTGTAGTGCCAGATGCTTTTTTGAGTGTGGGAGTAGAACGCAAAAAGCGTGGCAAATCACGCAAAAGTTACGCGGTTTGGGAAGAAAATGGGATAGTTCCAATATTCACATTAGAAATGGTATCCCACACCCCAGGAGGTGAATACGACGAGAAGCTAGATATATACAGAAAACTCGGTGTCTTATACTACGTAATTTATAACCCTGAGTTTTGGCGACGCGACCAACATCAACCATTTGAAGTGTATAAGTTGATAGGTGGAAACTACCAACTACAAATAGGTGAACCATATTTGATGCCAGAGGTGGGGTTAGGTATTGGGCGACACCAAGCTGTAATTGCCGGGATACAGCAGGAGTTTTTATGTTGGTATGATCAGCAAGGAAATCGCTATTTGACAGATGCAGAACAGGCACAACAGGAGCGACAAAGGGCTGAACAAGAACGGCAAAGGGCTGAACAGTTAGCGCAGTACTTACGTTCTCTAGGTATAGATCCAAATAATCTACCTAGTAATTAAGGCGATCGCTTTAGGGCTTAAAAAATAATCAAGCGCGAAATCCTGATTTTTTCGTTGGTTCTTAACCTTCGTTGTGATCAAGAGTAATTTAGATGCGTTTGCCCTGAGTATAACCCCGGTTATGGACAATATTCGAGCCTATGGCTAATGGGGCTATCTCTAGTTCAGCCTTATTAATTTCATCCAAAGATATTTTTTGGACTTCCTCCCAGGATTCTAATTGCTTAATAACTCTTCGAGGCAAAGTGGCGTAAATAAAAGGAAAATTAGGATTAGCTGTTGCCTCAAATCCTAGCTGTCTTATCCGTTGAGCGACTGGGTTAACGGTAGCTTGGTTTTCTCGGTTTCTCTGCTGGGCAACTTTATTATGGTAGCTCTCCAACTCTTCCAAAGTTATATTGGCTCCAGGTATGGCATCAGGTAACTTTGGACCTGGAGACTGCTGTCCCATGTAGACTTCTATAACTACTCTTAATAAGTCTTGCTCAGAGATACTTGCCAAAGAGTTAAACAACTGAGGGTCAAGCTTACCGTACTTAGAAATAAAAATTTTGTTATCTTCTTCTCTCAATTTATTAACATCAAGTTCTTCATTAGGATTGTTCTTATTAAGAACAACATCGTAAATTTTCCCATCCCTTTTATCGATTACTACAAACCCTAATCCAGCTTGTTTCAGATTTCTAAAATTGGGTCTATAGACGTGTTCTATTTGCAGGTATTCTACTGGTATACCGATGCGTCTGGATAAGTGCTTTAACGCTATTTGCTGTATTTCTGGGGTAATATCACTAACCTGATTGTCAACTTGGCTATTTAGAAGCGATTGACCATTTACTGACATTATAGAAGAAGCATAAGTTCCTGAAATTAGGATTAATACAAATAAAAAGCTGCGTGAATTCACTTAGTTTTTTCAATGGATGTTTCAATAATATAACACATACAAGAAACAAGCAAATCATCAGAAATCTCGTGATTTTTTGAAGAAGTGTAAGGGGCGATCGCGTCCCAAGGGTTGATACACTTTATAGGTACACCATGCCTCTCTCACCACTGTGCTATCACTTAACTTAAACTCCCACAGATAACTTAGCGATAGCACCCAACTAAAAGTAAGATTGATTTTAATGATTTGCTACCATGAATAAATGGTTTCAATCATCTCTATTACTGTTAATTAACCCCTGAATTGTAGAAAGAAACTCATGCTCTAAATAAGGCTTAGTCAAATAAGCCTTTGCACCCAATTCTTGAGCAAGCTGGCGATGTTTTTCAGCACTGCGAGAAGTGAGAATCACTACAGGTATTTTTGCTAAATTGGGGTATTGACGGAAATTGCCCAACAACTCAAAACCATTCATTCGGGGCATCTCTAAATCGGAGATGACAACTTGTATTTCTGGATGTAACTGTAACTTTTCTAGAGCTTCTACACCATTTTGAGCTTGTATTACTTGATAACCGGATTTTTGCAGTGTGAGAGAGATAGTTTGGCGCAGACTAATTGCGTCATCTACAACTAAAACAACTTTTGGTAATTTATTATCTGGCTCTTGAGAGTAACTGGGTTGGGTTTCTTTTGGTAATTTATTATCTGGTTGAGAATAACTAGGTTGGATTTGTATAGTTGTTGTGGAAGTAGATGCAGCAAGTAATGGTGTAGATGAAAAAGTATCTCCTGATATCGCTAAGGCTTTTTTATTTGACAAAGAAGGTACTGGTAGCGCCATAATATCAAGTGTTGTTTGTTGAATCTCGCTAGATATCAGCAATGAAGCATCAATCACTAAGATGAGATTACCATTAGCTAAACTACTACAACCATAAATGTATTTTGGCGGTGCGATCGCATTTCCTAAAGGTCTGATTACCAGTTCTTGTTCACCAATTATTTGGTCAACTTCTAAAGCAAATCTTCCCTGATTTCGTCGTAGCAAAAGTACCGGATTTTTCGCTATGCTTGGGTCGTGAGTATTTGATATGTTGTATGGAGTAGCACTATTAAAGAATGAACCATTATAATCAATCAACTTTGAAAGTTGACGGAGGCTGACCATAGTCTCATCATTATCTGTATTATAATGTAAGACTTTTTTCCCTTCAATTTCTTTAATCTGCTGCTCAGAGGGAATAAATATTTTTTCGATACTGTCCAAAATAAGGGCATAAATAACACCTTTGGCTTGAACTAGCATTAATTTTTCGGTAGTCATAGAAAAAGGAATTTTGAGTATGAATATTGTTCCTTGGTTGGGTAAGGATTGAACTGAAATTGAACCATTAAGTGCGTTAATCTGAGTCCGCACGATATTTAAACCCATCCCGCGCCCAGAGATTTCACTTACTTTACCAGCAGTAGAAAATCCAGGTAAAAATATCATATCTAACAGTTCAGATTCAGCCAGATTAGAACCATAGCTTCTAATTTTGTCTTCAGTTTGTATGGGATAAAGTTCAACAGCTTTTCTGCGAATTCTGTCTAAATTCAATCCCATCCCATCATCCCGAACTTCGATAACAGTTTGGCTACCCTGATGATAGGCGCAGATTTCGATTAACCCTTGTTCTGGTTTACCAAACTCTCGGCGAAGTTGCGGAGATTCAATTCCGTGATCAAAAGCATTACGTACTAAATGTAATAAGGGATCATACAGTTTTTCTGCGATCGCTTTATCCACTAGTACTTCAGTACCAGTAAGTTTCAATTCTACAAGTTTGGCATGAACATTCCCCAACTTATTTACCATGTGGGGGAAGCGATTCAGGATATTGCCCAAAGGCGACATTCGTGCTTCTACTAAGCTATCTATAATATTAAGAGTTAACTTCTCTTGTTTGTCACTAATTTGAGCAGCTTGGCTCACGAGCAAGTCAAGAGACTCTGTGGTTTCTTGTAGTTGCAGTGTCTCTTCTATTGCTTCGTGCAATGTCATCTGAAAATCTGTATATACATCCATTTCTAAAGAGTCAAAATTCACTGCAAAATTTTGCGTTTGTTGTGAGGCAATATTTTGTATTTGTAATGGTAAATCACGTAATTCATTTAAAGTTGTTTGGTGTCTAGTAAGTTGCTGGATTAATTGGTTAATTAGTTCTTTGACTTGTTCATCTTGCAAACTATGCCGTTTTTGGTAAATCAACGATTCCCCAGCGAGATAATTGAGGTGTTGCAGCCTCTCTGTATCTACTCGAATAAATGAAGGTTGGCGAAGGTTTTTAGTTTGAACATACTCTGATTTATCTTCTATTTCTTTGTTGATTTGTGTAGCTAAATCAGGCATGACTTCAATAGCTGTTTCAGGAACATTTACAACTCCCTGCTCATTGACAGTTAAGGAATCAAGCGTTACTGAAGAATCATCATTTGCGGTTGTGACTACTTGGTCTGTAAGGTTTTCGCTAGCTTCTTCTCCCCATATTGCTTCTAGGAGATTCTCAGTTGTTTGAGAAGAAATATTAGGTATTTCTTTAAGAATTAAGAGCGTTTGTAACTTGGGATTATCAAGCCAATTTTTCTCTTTGCTAGTAACAGGAGGATAGTTTTTATATCCTTGTGCTAATCTATGAATTCGCTTTTGTAATATTTTAATGAGTGAGATGTAGCTATCATATTTATTAACAGAATACTGAAATTTTGTGATAGCAAATAAGATGATTAAAATTATCCCATGTCGATAAATACAAAGACTTTGACTATCTTCTTCATCTTGAACAAAATCTAGAAAGTTTTTTAGCCAATTATCGATATAATCAAGTAAATTTTCTTTTTCTAATCTGGGAATAATTAAATCAAAATTAAGTTCTGCCTCTGGTATTTTGATTTCGTGATTAAACCAGCCAAAAATGTAACGAATGACTTTTAAATAAAACTTGGCAGTTGTTGGCTTTACTGATTCGTTTTTATCGTTATCAGATGTAGTGATAAATTGGTAAAATTGTTCTTCTGAATTATTTTGTAATTCTTCAGATAACTCATTATTGGCGACTGTCGTGAGTTTTTGCAAAGCTGGAGAAGTTTTTCCGCCAGAAGTGCGATCGCCTTCTAATACCAATTTTTGTGCTTGTTGCAAATCTACAAGGGCAATTTCTGCAATTTGGTGCACCTGAGTGGGGTTTGCTTGCAGCGCTGACAGAATTGTTTGAGAAATTTCTCCTAATCCAGGTAAATTTAGAGATTCCGCTAAACCGAGAAACACCTCAGCTTGAGAGTGTAAAAACTCGATAAACTCGTCATGACTTGGTGGATTGTTAACAGCTTCAGCAATACTGTTTATACGTTGCTCTACTCCCACTTCAAAAACGGACTGGACAATATCAAATCCCAATTCTTCAGAAGTGGGAATATGAGTCTCAGCACCAAATGCATCACCCAGTTTTTCTTGCAACTGTGCGAACACTGAAGTTGCTCGGTGTAGCAGTTCTTCATCATTAACAGTACTGCCAATTAATTCGGTATTTAATGCTATGCTAAGACACTCATAAGCTTGTAATAAAAGTGTTTGCAATTCGGCATCAACTACCACTTTTGGATTATATAGAGCATTAAATACATCTTCTAAAAAATGGGCTATCATCTTAATTACTTCTAGCCCAACATTAGCAGCCCCACCTTTAAGTGTATGAGTAGCCCGCATTAAGTTATGAACTTTAGCAATGCTATAACCTTCCGATAAGCTAAATAGTTCTTGTTCAATAATTTGGACTAATTCTGGGGCTTCAGCCAGAAAGTAAATGTATCCTTGTTCGCGGATTTCGTTATCTGTGATCATAAGTGGGGAGTTAGGAGTTAGGAGTTGGGAGTTAGGAGTTGGGAGTTAGGAGTTAGGAGTTAGGAGTTAGGAGTTAGGAGTTGGGAGTTAGGAGTTGGGAGTTAGGAGTTGGGAGTTGGGAGTTGGGAGTTGGGAGTTGGGAGTTGCGAGTTGGGAGTTGCGAGTTGGGAGTTGGGAGTTGGGAGTTGATCAACCAATTGATTTTTCAGTTGTCTTGACTATTGAACTTAAAATCCGAATGATTTCGTCTGCATAGATTAGTTCATTGGTTAAATCAATATTTACTAGTTTGGACTGTTGTAGTAAACGTAGCCAGTATTTGGTTTCCCTAGCTTCTTTGTATGCAATATACATTTTTGCCAAGAAATCCTTTCTACTCTGACCACCGCTAGCCTCTTCAAAATTCGCGCCAATACTTGTCCCACTTCGTAGTAATTGCTTAGAAAGAACATATTCTCGCTGCTCTTGCAGTTTAATACAGCACTTCCCGAAGTTATGAGGTACACTAATTAATCGAATTATCGTTTGTATGTCCTAATAGCATCCCAAGTATCTGTACCTCATAGCAGGAGGAAGTGCTGTATATAGATGAATAATTTCCAAAGCAAATTGAAAACTTTTCTGCTGAATAATACTTTCTGTCAATTTCACTCCTCTTTACTTGAACTCAAAACTCCCAATTAAATATGGTTAAAGCATTTAAAACTCTCTTGATTATGATGATGTCAAAACTTATCAACCAAATGCTTTATCCCCATAATTTCTAACTCCTAACTCCTAACTTTTAACTCCAAACTCCTAACTATTTTTCATTTGACTTTAAACTTACTAGCAGTTGTTAATAACTCTTGCGCCATCCCTGATAAATCTTGGAACACACTAGCAATTTCTTGAGATTCCGCAAAAGTCTTATTAGCAATTTCTGCTACATCTTGCATTGATTTTGTGACTGTTACAGATTGCGTCATTTGTTTTTGAGTCGCTGCGGTAATTCGTTCGATTAGCTGACTAATTTCGGCAGTTGCAGAAACGATCGCATTCAAGTTTTGGCGAGTATCATTGACAAGATTTGTGCCTTCTACTACCTGCTGAATACCAGTTTCCATCGCTACTGCTACTTCTCCGGTTTCTGCTTGAATCTCCTGGACTAATTTTTCTATTTCGATGGTTGCTGCTGCTGACTGGCGAGATAAAGAACGGACTTCATCAGCTACAACTGCAAAGCCTTTGCCATATTCACCGGCACGGGTGGCTTCAATGGCTGCATTCAAAGCCAGGACGTTTGTCTGTGTGGCAAAATTACCAATCAAATTCACCACTTTGGAGATTTTTTGCGAAGATTCACTGAGGCGTTTAATCTTCTTGCTGGTTTGAGCGACAGTTTCACGAATTCCTTGGATTGCTTTTACAGTTAAGTTCATCGCAGTATCGCCAGACTCTACAGTTTCATTCGCTTGTTGCACCGCAACTTGCACTAACTCGGCATTCGCCACCACAGCTTGAGTAGAGTCCACCATCTGTTGAATCTCACCTAAAGCTGCGGTAATTTCCTCAGATTGTTGTTGTGCTAAATTAGTTAGTCCCGCTAGTGAAGCCTCGCTGTTACCGGAAGTTTGGACAACTTGTTGAGCAGCCCCCTGTACCTGAAGAACGATTTGCCGCAGTGCTTGCAGGGTATTATTGTAAGCATCGGCGATCGTGCCTAGTTCGTCTTCTGTAATGGGTGCGCGTACTGTTAAGTCGCCGTTGAGAGCAGGTCTAAGGGCTATTAGGAGTTGAATAGATCGTTGTTGTAATAACTCCTTGGCTGCCTTTTCTCGTGCTGCTGCTTCTGCTAATTTGGCTGACTGGCCTTGCACTTGTTGCAAATATTCAGTCTGTTGTAATGCTAGTCCTAACTGGTTGCCAATGCGTGATAACAAGGTAACTTCCGATTCTTCCCAATCACGAGTTCCAGAATTTTGATAAGCTGCCAGCAATCCCCACAATTGTTCCCCAGCAAATACAGGAACAATTACATAAGCTTTAACTTCAAATTGCTCTAAAATTTCAATGTGGCAAGGAGAATGACCTACCTGATAGATGTCATTTACAACAAAGTTTTCCTCTTGGGCATATCGACCTCCTTGAGTTTCTTGCAAGTGGGTATCTTCCCAGACAGTTTTGATATCGGGGCCTACCAGTTTTATCCAAGTATGAGCTACTGATTCTGCTACAAATTCACCAGTCCAATTAGGGTTGAAGCGATAGACTGCGACGCGATCGCATCGCAGTAATTGCCGTACTTCTTGAGTGGTTGTTTTAAAGATTTCTTCTACATCTGAAGATTGCCGGATGCGGTTACTGATCTTGGTGACAGCTTTCTCTTGTTCTGCTATCTGAGCTAGTTTCTCAGATTTCAACCGAACTAATTCCAAATAATCTATCTGCGATTTAGCTAGGCTAAATTGCAAGCTAGTCTGAACCAAAAAAGTCACTTCCCAAGTTTCCCACTCACGGGGGCCAGAACTTTGATAAGCTGCCAGCAATCCCCACAATTTATCCCCGAAGAATATAGGAACAATTATGTAAGCTCTGGCTTCAAACTGCTCTAAAATCTCAATATGGCAGGGAGCAAGCCCTACTTCATGGATGTCATTAACAACAAAGTTTTCGCCTCTGACATACCTACCTCCCTTAGTTTCTTGCAAGTAGGTATCGTCCAAAACGGTTTTAATATCAGGGCCTACCAGTTTTGTCCAAGCATTACCAACAGACTCAGCCACAAATTCGCCACCCCAGTCAGGGTTAAAGCGATAGACGGCGACGCGATCGCATCGTAGTGATTGACGTACTTCTTGAGTGGTTGTTTTGAAGATGCTATCTACATCTAAAGATTGTCGGATGCGGCCTACTATCTTAGTGAAAGTTTTTTCTTGTTCAACTATTTGAGCTAGCTGTTCAGATTTCCTCTGCACTTGTTCTAGATATTCCCCTTGTGAGATAGCCACACCAAATTGCAGCCCAATTTGAGTCACAAAGGTTTCTTCCCAAAGTTGCCAATCACGAGACCCAGAATTTTGGTAAGCTGCCAGCAAACCCCATAATTTCTCTCCAGAAAATATCGGCGCAATGATGTAAGCCTTGATTTCATACTGCTCTAAAATATCAATGTGGCATTGAGCATGACCCATTTTATAGATGTCATTGACCACAAAGCTTTCACCCTTGGCATAACGCCCTCCTTGAGTGTCTTGTAAGTGGCTATCTTCCCAGACCGTGTAAAAATCAGGGCCGACCAGTTTTACCGAACTATTACCCACAGACTCAGAGACAAACTCGCCACTCCAGTCAGGTTTGAAGCGATAGACACCGACGCGATCGCATTTTAGTAATTGACGGACTTCTTGAGTGGTTGTTTGAAAAAGCTTATCGACATTTGATACCCGCAGAATTTTGTCGATGACTTTAGCTACTGATTTTTTTGCTAGTATGCGCTGTTGTTCTTCTTTTTTGAATTCAAAGCTCTGCAATTTGTAGATCAGTTCTGTTGTAATTTGAGATAACAGGCTAATTTCTACTTCTTGCCACTGGCGCGTTGAGGAGCAATTATTTACTGCCAGTAACCCCCATACTTTACCTTCTACTACAATCGGTAAACTCAAACTAGCTTTGATTTGAAATTTATCTAGCAGTTGCTTTTGATAAGGGGTGAGTTGAATCTGACTGATATCATCAATAACTACAGGTTCTATATAGTCTTGATTGGTATATAAACCAAAAATAATTCCCGGAATATTTTCGCCTAAAGTTGGTGTCCAACCTAGTGTTCTTGATTCTGCTAAAACATTACCTGCATCAAGGGAAGTAAACTGATAAATTAAGGCGCGATCGCAGCCAATTTTTTCTCTAATCTGCGCTACTGTAATTTTGAGTAGTGTATCAAAGTCCGCCGCTTGGCGCATGTGAGTTGCGATGTCTTGCAACTGTCGCCGCCAAGTTTTAAATTCCTGAGCGATCGCGTTTAATAAGGATATTTCATTGCTAGCAATATTCGTTATATTGGCGCTCCCATTCAGATTTTCTACTTCAGAAATTAGATCCTGTTTTTCCTGGCTATTGTTATACAAAAATGTCATTTGATTAACCTCAAGATTTGTTAAGATAATAATTGGTTATTAGGCAGGTAACAATGAACTAGTATTTGGCTAAGAAAGATTAGGAATTGTTAAAATAATATGCCTAATCACCCACGCTCAACCGTTCAATTATGAATTTTCCACATGGGAGCTTGGATAATGGTTATGGCATCCAAATTAAAAATCATATCCTCAGAATCATTAATAAAGTATCCCTGTAAAAAAGGGGATATTTTAGAATAAAATAATTCGTTAGTTGGGGGCTTCATTTCCTGAGTATCTAGCCATTCAATATCTATTAGCTGTCGCACCAATAGTCCCAAATACTTACCCTTATTTTCGAGAACAATCGCCATCATTTTTGAAAGTAAATTTGCTCCTTGCGATATTGGAGGATAACCTAACATTGCCTCTAAATCTACTAACCAAAGCATCTCACCGCGCCAGTTATAGATACCCAAGACGCTACTGGGCATCTGAGGAACGCAACATATTTCTGGTAATGATACTTGCAAAACTTCTGTGATGTATTGTAAAGAAATTATCGCTGTATCCCTTACTCCCAAATTAAAACTTAAAAACTTTTCCTTGGTTTCCAAAGTTATTGTTCCTTTGTGCTTGATTATTGCTCTCTAAGCGCTATTTGCAGTTATTATTTTATTTTTTAGAGGTTCTAGATTAGAAATATGGACTTCTAATGTTTTGTTGATTAAGTTTTTACTAATTAAGTAATCGCTTTAAAACTACCACTAGTTCCTCTCGATCAATCGGTTTTGATAGATAACCATCAGCACCCAACATATTACCCCAAATTTTATCTACATCACTATTTTTTGTAGAGCAAAAAACCACAGGTATTTTGCTAGTGTTAGGATTGTTTTTCAACTCTCGGCAAATCTCAAAGCCACTTTTACCTGGTAAAATTACGTCGAGAAATATTAGGTCTGGTTTATTTTTATCTATTTTCTCTTGAGCTTCTTCACTGCTTGTGGCGCTAATCACAGAATAACCTGCCTGTTGCAAGTAACGGCTGATTATTTCCATATCTGTTAAGCCATCTTCAACAACTAAAACAGTATTCATTGTAATTCCCCTTTAAAAGTTTTTAAGAATGTAAACAAATTAGAGATACAAATCCTAAATGATGCGTGGACAAAGACAAGGGTTTAGGGACTAGAGACTAGCCCCTAAACCCTTGTCAGAAAGAATATTTCACAACTCAAATAGAACTGCTATAAATACAAAAATTAAATTTGTATTTGTCTAATCTTGATTCAATCTTTATATATTAACCTCCGAAAAAGTACGTAATGAACAGAACTTAATATATATTTTAGTTACGGATAACATCTTCGATTTTAGACAAAAAAATTAGGTAGGTTTAAGACCGCCACCTATTAGCCTCTTGTGAATTTGGACTTCTTATTTATCACCCCACTAATTTTATGTTTACTGAGGTGTAAAAATTGACTGATTGTAAATAAATATTTTTATTATGGCTATTGTTAAACAATAGGCTCATGCTGAGGAATGAAATTCTCAAGCTAATCAGATTAGTTTATGATTTATCATCAAGAAAAATTATTAATTCTCCCTACTTACCAACTTCTGCATTAGCTTGACTCTTGTGGATGGATACACTCGGCGCAGGTAAATATTTACGTATTATACTCATTACCTTGTCAGGCACTACAGGTTTAGTAATAAAATCTGTAGAACCGACTACCTTGGCACGAACTCTATCTAAAAGACCATCACTACCTGTTAATATAATTACTGGTGTATTGGCGAAGGCAGATATTCGCCGCAACTGAGTACAAATTTCGTAACCACTGGCGACTGGCATAATCAAATCCAAGAAAATCAGGTCTGGTTTATTCTGAATAAGGGTTGGGAGAGCTTGTACAGCATCTTGAACTTTGATAAACCTTAGTCCATTGGAAGTGATAATATCCTCCAGTATTTTACAGACTTGAGGGCTATCATCTACGCAGGCTACTAGTGGAGCAATCGATTTCTTTGCTTGTGCGGTGATAGGCTTATTGTTGACCTCAGTCACTAGTAAGGGCATGTCAGGTATTTCCACCAATTCGATGATTCCTTTAAGGATATAGGGAAGCAATGAACGGGTGAGTGGGAGTACACTTTGCTTCACTTTCACGGCTAAATCTCGCAGAGTTAATTTGCCGTTGAATAAATTTACAAAGTTTTTGTAGACAAATGGACTTACCATCTGCTGAAGTTGTTCTGGTCGGCGTAGAACTGGTGCCAAGTCAGGAGAAAAATTTGCTAAACCTGCTGCTGACCAAATTTTCCACGAGTCTTGCATGTGCTTTACAGACATTTCTGCACTCGTAAAGCTCATTGGTGTTTCTAAGATAACTTCTTGGTTGCGATTGCAACTTATAGATGCAAAATTTCCTTGCATAGCTAGGTCAAATAATAATTCTGCTATGGTGTTTTCGGCAATAGACTGAATCTGTTCTCTCTGAATTTTCTGTTTTTTATGAAAGATTTCTAGAAGGCGGTAATCCCAGTAATCCATTGATACGTCTTGCAAACACAACTGCAATTTATCAACATCAATCTGGGGACAATTTTGAGCCATCTGTCTACGCCAACGGCGGAAGGGATGAGTTCCACCTGTTGCCCAAACTATCCGTCCCAGCCGATAATAAAAAGTCCATTGGCTACCCTTTGAACTTTTAATATTTAATTTGCCATTGTATTGCAGCTGAGTACAAGTTTTAAATTCATTAACTAGGTTATTTGAAAGAATAAGTTCGGAGTGGGTCATACTTTGTTCCTTATATTAAAAAGCCAGCTATTGAAAAACCCAAACTAGCTATATAGTGGTCAGTAGATACGTCAATAAGTGCAAATACATTTCGTTTATAGCAGTCTAAATCAAGTTTATTAAAAGCAAGAAGGATGGGAAAATAGTAAAAATATTGCTAGAAAATAACTCATCTAGTACCGAGTTTTTTATTGGCAGACTTTACTTTTCTGCTAATATTTTATTACTCAACTATGTAGCTATAGTCCACATCATTATTGATATATTATTTTAAGATTTTCCCATAGAGAATCATATCCGTATAAGTTCTGAATTTTTGTTTAAAAACAATTAGTAGTTTCTAGAGATTTTTGTTTTAGCTATTGAGATTGGCGATAAATGGTAAAAACATTGATTTAAATTTACATTTATTCATATATGCCACTTTTAGTGATGTTTTCTAGGGAATTTTCTCTTTAAAAAAAGGCGTGCTACTAACAAAAGTAGCAGCCATCGATAGAGTATTTATTGAGGAAAATTTATTTAAGCTTGGTTGTGGTTTTGATAACTCAAAACTGCTGTTCTAAGATTACTTTGGTGTTCTGAAAGAAGCCGATTGCCCTCGTCTTTTTCCAAACCAGTCCAGTGCATCAATAACGCTAGCTTGACCCATTTACCACTGCGTTCTAATAAAAAGCCAGCAGCTTCCCGACTTAAACCTGTGAGGTCTTGCAAAATTCGCAAAGCGCGATCGCGTAACTTTTGATTTGTTACCGCTACATCTACCATGCGATTCCCGTAAACTTTGCCTAGTTTGACCATCACCCCAGTGGAAAGGATATTTAAAGCTAACTTCGTGGCTGTACCAGCTTTCAGGCGAGTTGAGCCAGCGATTATTTCTGGCCCTGTCAAAAGGCGAATGTCAATATCGGCATCAAAGCTAACTTGTTCTGCGGGAACACAGGCGATAAAAATAGTCTTGGCTCCTCGCGCACGAGCAGCATGAAGCGCACCGTGGACATAAGGCGTTGTCCCACCTGCGGTAATGCCAACTACCACGTCTAGTTGGGTAATTTGTCGCCCTGCGATCGCAGCCTCCCCATCTTCGATGCTGTCTTCTAAATCCTCCGAACTGCGTACCAGTGCGCCAGCACCACCAGCAATAATCCCCTGTACCAACTCTGGGGGCGTACAAAAAGTAGGTGGACACTCAGCAGCATCTAACACTCCTAACCTGCCACTTGTGCCCGCACCGATATAAAATAAGCGTCCTCCGTGGCGCAAACGCTCTGCGGTGCTATCAATTGCTTGTGCCAACTGAATTTTCGCCACCGCAACCGCCTCGACTGCCTTTTGGTCTTCGCTATTAAACAACTCCACCAATTCCAGAGAACTGAGCTGGTCTAAGTTAAGACTGTTAGGATTTACCAGCTCGGTTAAAAGATGCCCACGTTCCTGCAAGTTTGTCATTTGTCCTTAGGAATAAGAATTAAATAATATACAATTTATGTCCCTGGCTTACCTCACCCTCAATCCCTCTCCTTATAAAGGAGAGGGAAGCTAGAGACAGGATGAAGTTTTGCATTTTATGTCATTAGTCAAGCGACCAATGGCTAATGACAAATTACAACAATCCTTCCAATTTGCGACGCATCTTCTCTAGTTCAGAATCAGACAATTCTGGTTCTTCTAGTGGCTGTTGATTGAGAGGGAAGGGGTCTTCAACAGTATCCTCCTTCTGGGCATCTTCTTGCCAGTCAGTTTGTTGGACGTTAAGTTCTGGAGGAGTTACAACTAAATTGCTGTTTTCTGGGATGATTTCCCATTCATATCCAGCACTTTCGCAAAATTCCTTGATTTCCTCAGCATCCATCGGCTCTGGTGTAGGTGAGGGAAAATCCTGAGCTTCCAACATCAGGGCAAAGCGGGTGGCGTCGTCTTCTGACTCGAACATCAGAATTTTATTGCGTAGGTTGCCGCCGTAGGCATCGCCTTCCCGAATGGTATGAATTCCCTCATTTTCCGTTCGAGCATTAAAAATTAACACAAAAACACGCATTGGTGTAATCATCTGTCTTTTTTAAGGTCTATCCATATTAAAGTTCTACGTTGTGCCTGTGCGAAAGTCACAGGAACAATTTTCACTCTATTCAGATCAGATTTACCTGAAAACGCCAATATTATGAAGCATAAGTATTGGATTAAGCAAATATCGTAACTCAACCAATGAGGTATTGGGTTTAGTTGGCGTATCCTGGAAATGGCATACTGAATCAGCGTCTCAGTTAATGCTTGTGTGTGCCAGCGACATCTGGCAATTAATACTGTGAAAGCAAATGACTAAATCTCCCAATCAAGATATTCCCTCACCGTGCCCTATCCGCAAGCGTCTATGGTTGCTGGTGTTGAGTCGGGGTAGCGTTGCTTTGGGCGGACTTTTGCTGTTAGGAGTTATTGTCGGTATTTATCGGTTGTGGACTTTTGTCCAAACAGAGTTAACGCCCTTAGCACAACAAAGTCTCACTACTACACTCAACCGTCCGGTAAAACTAGGTAAAGTCACACAATTTTCGTTGACGGGAGTGCAATTTGGGGCTTCAGCTATCCCAGCAACATCCACAGATCCAGATCGGGCCGTAATTGAAGCTGTAGAGGTGGGTTTTGACCCTTTACAACTAATCTTTAACCGCCAGTTAAAGCTAGATGTTACCTTAGTCAACCCAGATATTTATATTGAACAGGATAACCAAGGGCGCTGGGTTTCCACTAATATAGCGCCGTCGCGTGAAGGTGGCGCTATTAAAACCGATTTGGACAACCTGCGGTTTCGCAATGCCAAGCTGGCTTTGATGCCGCAGAAGAAGGCAGGGGGAGAAGCAAGGGAACAGGGAGCAGGGAGCAGGGGAGAAGAGTTTTCCCCTCTGCCCTCCTCACCCCGCGCCTCTGCCTCATCTCCTTTATCTCCCGTAACATTTTCTCAAATCAACGGTTCTGCCCAACTTTTAGCAAATAATCAGTTGATCAGGTTTGATGTGGGGGGTCAAGCAGACAGTGGTGGCAGTATTTCTATTCAGGGAGAGACGCGTTCTCGGGTGCTAGCAGGGAACTTTCAAGTGCGATCGCAAGACTTGCTGGCTGCGGATATTAGTCGGTTAATTAAGTTACCAGTGAACTTACAGGCGGGTCGAGCTATTGGCGA
The DNA here is from genome assembly GCA_023522315.1 of Nostoc sp. CCCryo 231-06. Classification (GTDB taxonomy): domain Bacteria; phylum Cyanobacteriota; class Cyanobacteriia; order Cyanobacteriales; family Nostocaceae; genus Nostoc. Next base: position 1,778 of record JAHCSU010000514.1, on the reverse strand, counting down.
CTTGTTAGTTAAGTTAACACCAGGACAACCGACTTTATTGTATGGCAGGGCTGCTGTGCAAGGCGTAACAGTTCAAATACCAAAAGTCCCGCAACTGTTGAGCGATAGCCAAGGAAATCTGCGCTTTCAGGGAACGGAGTTGCAGTTGGAGAATGTTACTACCAACTATGGCAAAATTCCCTTAGTGGCTACGGGAATCATTGACACTCAAGCAGGCTTTAAGTTGGCAGGGCGTGTAAATGCGGTGAGTTTGGCGAATGCTCAGGAAACTCTAAAAGTAAAACTACCTTTGCCGATCGCTGGACAAGTACAAGCTGATTTGCAGATTACCGGATCAACTAAAGAGCCAATTATCTCAGGTACAGTTACCACTATTCAAACTGCTCGGATTGATAAGGTTGATTTTAATAGCATCAGTAGTAAGTTTGAACTTGCGACTAGTTCCTCTTTAATTACCCTGAAAGATATTCAAGGTAAAGTTAAAGTTGGTGGTGATATCACGGGCGCTGGGACAATTCAACTCGGTAAAAATCCGCGACTGGATATAAATTTTGCCGCCAAGAATCTTCCAGGGGATGCGATCGCAAAAGTTTATGAAATAGCACCCACTTTCCAAATCGGCAATGTCTCAGGTACAGCCCAACTAACTGGCGCTCCTACCAATGTCCAAACTGCGGTACAATACCAGGCTCCTAACGGGACTTACCCCGGAACTGGTGAAGTTGCAATCGCTCCAAATCGCAATGTCTCTTTCCGCAATGTGGCTCTGAATGTAAGTGGTGGTATAGTCCGGGCAACTGGTAGTTACGCCAATCAGCGTTGGCAAGCTGTGGCTGTTGCCTCTGGGGTAAAATTGGAACCCTTTGTAGACAAAAGTCAACTGCAAAATGTCTCTTTGGGGGAAGCACAGTTTAATGGTCGTCTCATTCTCTCAGGAAGCACAGCACCATTTAAAATTGCCACGATTCGCACTGATGGTGGAGGAGTTCAAATTGGTGGCGGTACAGTTGCAGTTTCTAATATCCAACTGCAAGACCAAAGCTTCTCTGCTCAACTTGTAGCTAATGGTGTGCGGTTGGGACAAATATTGAAACAGTCTCCCCCAGCTTTAAATAATCCTTTGGCGGGTACGTTCCAAATCGCAGGCAGCAGAGATAATTTCAGCCTGAAAACCCTCCGTGGCAGTGGTGAAGGTCGCCTTGCTATTGGCCGTGGCACGGTTACAGCCTCTAACATTCAAGTGGCGAATGGTGTATATCAGGCGCAAGTTCAAGCAAATAATGTGCCTGTGCAGCAGTTGACAACAGTACCAAAGCAGTTCCAGGGAGCGTTAACTGGTCAGTTCAACGTCGCGGGTTCTGTTGATTCTTTTAAGCTGCAAACTATTCAAGCCAACGGTCAAGCGCAGATAAATGTTGCGCGTGGGACTATTACTGCCTCTAATATCCAACTTGCCAATGGTGTATATCAGGCGCAAGTTCAAGCAAATAATGTTCCTGTGCAGCAGTTGGCCGCAGTACCACCGCAGTTCCGAGGGACGTTAACTGGTCAAGCAAACGTGGCGGGTTCTGTTGAGTCCTTCCAACCGCAAACTATCCAAGCCAGTGGTCAAGGACGGCTGAATGTTGCAGGTGGAACTATTACAGCCTCTAATATTCAAGTGGGTAATGGTGTATACCAGGCGCAAGTTCAAGCAAATAATGTTCCTGTGCAGCAGTTAGCAGCAGTACCACCGCAGTTCCGAGGGACGTTAACTGGTCAAGCAAACGTGGCGGGTT
>JAHCSU010000513.1 GCA_023522315.1 Nostoc sp. CCCryo 231-06 | reverse complement strand
TCTCAGCTTTATCAGGTCAGGTTTGAATACTAAGATTACATAATTTTTAAATAACTATATGAATATTTATTGATATTTTATTTAAAATCTTTCGTAGGATAGATGCGTTACAGATAAATCCTCAGAGTAAAATTGCGTGGATACATAGTAGTAGCGCACAGATATGTGCTACTACTACGCTATGATCTAGATTTCTGGGTCAACCAAGCGGATAGTAGGACGACTCTGATATAAATCTTGAACGACTTGGACAGCAGAAACTACAGCTACAAGGGCAATGACTGCAACAGGTAACAAACCTTTGCCAAAGATAGCGATCGCAACCAGCACAACTGCACCTCGAAGTCGATACTGGGAGCGGATTTTGCAATAACGGATCACCCCAAATCTGTGGAGAAGACTGACAGCTAGAGAGCATAATGCTACTGAAGCACAGATGAGCCATCGCTGGGAATCGGGTAGTGCTAAAGTTGGCTTACTCAACAAAATTTGTTCTACGCCGACTCCAGCAACAGTAATCCCAATCACTAGCGGGAGATGGGTGTAGAGCCAGAGATAGACAAGACCAACTTTTCCATGAGTCCGCGCCATCTCAATAGGTTTACCACCCAAGTTATCAAAATAGACCCACCACCAGCTAAAGGCGATAATTAGACCAAACACGCCAGAAATTACAGTTAAAGTATCCCATTTCTGCTCAGAAACACCGTTGACCACTGC
>JAHCSU010000512.1 GCA_023522315.1 Nostoc sp. CCCryo 231-06 | reverse complement strand
TTCCTCAACCCAACCTACACATTTTTATTTTTTGGGCTTAACCGAACCGTATTGCGTGGTATCTGAGAAAAATATTTATTTGGCAGATGGGCCAATGTTTACTGCTACAAGTGCAGAACAGACCGTTGATGCGATCGCCAGTTTCCTGAAACTAGATTAACCTGAGAGCAATCCCTTTAGAACCTTTCCTAAATACTCATACATTTATGACAATTGCCAGTGTAATAAGCTGCGCCAATCTCTTCCAATTTGAGGGGAATCATTCCAGGTGCGTAGGCACCATCTACCAATGTATCTACACCCCGTTGTTGCAACTCCTTCGCCAACTCTTGAATCGGGAAGATTAACCCTGTCTGGCTGGTAACATGATCCAAAAGTGCTAATCGTGTTTTTGGTGAAACTCGCTCAATTACGGACAAGCACCAAAAGACCTATGATTCAGAAACGCCACAGCCGAGTCAAGCGACCACAAATCTCTGACAGATAATCTAGAATCCAAAATTTAAAATCCAAACTTGCTAAACTCCCCAGGCTGGATTCGAACCAGCGACCAATCGATTAACAGTCGATCGCTCTACCACTGAGCTACTGAGGACCACCCACGATTTATAATAGTAGGGCTAAAAATCGGATTTGGCAAGTACTTTCGCCAATATTTTTTTTAAATGCTTAATTATAGAAATTTTGCAGCCCAAATCCATTCAGAAATTTAAGCAGAGACTTTTAAATACTAAATATTTACTGTAATCCCATTCGTAATTCAGCCAGACGCTGCCGCGCCTTAGCATCAATGGCATTAGCTAAAAACCTACTCTTAGATTGTTTACGCGTATGATACTTCTGTCGCATCCGACAGACGGTAGCTTCCACTTCCCCGCAGAGTTGCTGTGCCGATAACCATTCAGCCCCATACCCCTGTATCATCAACTGCTGTGCCCGATCTGATGTAGCAACAATTACACGAGAAATCAAACATTGGGCTATTTGCTGGCGCATAGACGCACAGGATTTTTCAATATAAGTATCAGCTGTCTGTCCAAAATCAGTGTAATAAACTGATAAAAGCTCAGTAATTGTTTCTTTATTGCTAGAGGAGTTCTGATATTGGGCATCAAAAACTATTTGAGTTGCATAACCTTGAAACGCACTATAACCAGTCATCGCTTCCACAAGTTCACCCCGTGCTGCCTCTAGTCCAACACTATCACGCGTTTTTTTAAGGCAAGGCCAAGCGCCAATTATATTGTAGCCGTCTACTAACAAAACGGCTTGCAGTAAGGAACGGGGCATGGTTTTTAATCACAATTTTCTAGAGTTAACAAAATTCATTCATAAGTTTTATAATAATTGATGCATAGTCTGTAACACTATGCTACACAGAATAAAAAATACGGCAACCTCACAAAACTAAAACCTAAGACAGACGTACCAACTTAAAACGCGCCTTTGTTTAAAAGGCGCGTTAGAGTTCTTGTTCAGTAGTGGTGAAAATGAAGAGTGCTGAGTTAAAAGACCACCTATAAAGGGCGGAGCATGTACGGTTAGCCTGAGTACTTTTCACTTAACTCAGCACTCAATTAAGAGGCTTCGCTGTGTACCTCCATTAGACGTTGTTTGAGGCGTTGAGGTTCACCCCTATCTACCAGAGAGCCTTTTTCTAGCAAGAAAGCACCGTCACAGTAATTTAACTCGTCTAATCGATGTGTCACCCAAAGGGCTGTAATACCTCGACTTTTGACAAGGCGGCGCACACCAGCCACTAAATCCAACTGGCTATCTGGATCTAGTAAGGCAGTGGGTTCATCTAATAATAAGACTTCACAGCGACGGGCGATCGCACCTGCGATCGCTACTCGCTGTTTCTGTCCCCCAGAGAGTGCATAGATAGGGCGTCGTAGCAGAGGAAGCAAATTTACCGCTCCTAGCGCCTCCTCAACCCTTGCTCTAGTGGCAGCAGGTGGTAACTTTTCTTCCACCAATCCAAAAGCCACATCAGCACCAACCGTTGGCATCACCAGTTGATGATCCGGATTTTGGAAGACAAAGCCAACGGGGTGTAAAACCCGAATTTCCCCAGACTCAGGAGCTAATAGCCCCGCCAGCAGTCTAAGTAAGGTTGATTTCCCACTGCCATTTGTACCCAAGAGCATCCAAAACTCACCCTTGGGTACTTCTAAAGAGCAAGATTTGATAACTTTCTCTCCATTAGGCCAACTGAAATTTAAATCCTTGACCTCAATGCCCACTTGAGCCATTTGTCAACCTTGGTTACTCAGCAGCTACAGCGAAAAAGCCAGGTGGCCTACCACCACCAGGGGTTGTACCATCTTTCTGAACAATCTGCACCCCAGAAATTTCACTAGCGCGGACAGCAATTTTTTTCTCTGTCTTGCCCTCGCACTTGAGTTCCACAATGTCAGGGTTACCAGAGCGTATTGCTGCCAAAATCAGCTGATAGACAGCCTCAGCATCCTCTGCTGACTTACGTTGTACTGAAATAGGGAAAGCAGTGTTTCTGATGCTTAAATCGATGGTAAACATTTAGCAATAATCAAATTTAACTGTGGACTCATTTTAGCGTCAGCTGACTGATTCTAGGGAAATGGGTATTGGGCATTGGGCATTGGGCATTGGGTATTGGGCACTTGTACTGAGCGACTTGTGCCGAGCAAAGCCGAAGTATTCGGCATTGGTTATTTCTCTTTATCTCCCTCATCTCACCACCTCATCTGAATCAAAAATAAATTTTTATTACAAAACCCCTAGAAAAATTAGCGATTTACACCTAATATGATTAAAGGTATGTAAAAAATTGTAAACTTGGTTAACAACCCGGTTAACTTTCTGCTTATGGAAGGCTTTTATATAGCCATCTATAATACAGATACAACCTGTACTTATAAACATTTGGAGATTTGCTCTAATGACCATCGCAGTTGGACGCGCCCCTAGTAGAGGGTGGTTTGACGTTCTAGACGACTGGCTCAAGCGCGATCGCTTCGTAT
>JAHCSU010000511.1 GCA_023522315.1 Nostoc sp. CCCryo 231-06 | reverse complement strand
ACGAAACTCACGCAGTGAGTTGGAACCCCCTGCATTCATGCATGGGGTAGTTCAGCAAAAGGCAAAAACTGAATCATCCTACGTTCTAAATATGGTGACAGCTAAATGAAAGCGTCAAAATAGAAGACACAGGCTTTATACAAAAAGCGTTGCCTTGATTAACGGAGTTTATTATCAGTGGTATTACAAGTACAAACAAGCACCTACGAAGCTAAAACCCAAGAAATTGCTAAACAACTTCTCGCAGCAACGCAGGAAAATCGTTCGTTTCTTTCTTCCCTGCGGGATCAAATGCGCTGGGATGATAAATTACTAGCTTGGGCAATGAGTAATCCTGGGTTGCGGGTGCAACTATTTCGATTTATAGATACGCTACCTGCTTTACACAGTAAATCAGAAATTGCCTCACATTTACAAGAATATTTAGGCGATGAGTCTGTAGAATTACCGTCAGCTTTGAAGGGAATCCTAAACTTTGCTAACCCCGACTCTATGCCAGGACAAGTTGCTGCTACAACCGTTGGTACAGCCGTTGAAACTCTTGCTCATAAATATATTTCTGGGGAAAATATTAAACAAGTCATCAAAACAGTTGAACGGTTGCGAAAAGAGAAAATGGCTTTCACCATCGATTTACTTGGTGAAGCGGTAATTACCGAAGCCGAAGCGCAGTCTTATCTAGAATGCTATCTAGAATTAATGCAACAATTGGTGGAAGCATCGAAGACTTGGACAGCTATCCCGGCGATTGATGAGGCTGATGGCGAAACAATACCAAAAGTTCAGGTTTCTGTTAAATTAACGGCGTTTTATTCCCAATTTGATCCATTAGATGCTACAGGTAGTGAGGAGCGAGTTAGCGATCGCATTCGGATTCTCTTACGTCGTGCTAAAGAATTAGGCGCAGCTGTCCATTTTGATATGGAACAGTATGCCTATAAAGACATAACTCTCAGCATCCTGAAAAAACTGCTCTTAGAAGAAGAGTTTCGGCAACGCACAGATGTGGGCATTACCATTCAAGCATATCTGCGTGATAGCGAGCAAGATACTAAAGACGTAATTTATTGGTTGAAAGAACGTGGTTATCCCCTGACAATCCGCTTGGTGAAAGGCGCATATTGGGATCAGGAAACTATAAAAGCAGCCCAGAAGCATTGGAAACAGCCAGTTTACAACGACAAAGCGGCAACTGATGCTAACTTTGAAAGCATCACTCAGTTGTTGCTAGAAAATCATCAATATGTGTATTCTGCCATTGGTAGCCATAATGTGCGATCGCACTCTCGCGCCATTGCCATCGCTGAAAGTTTAAATGTCCCCCGCCGTCGCTTTGAATTGCAAGTTCTCTACGGTATGGGTGATAAAGTTGCCAAGGCTTTGGTTGACAGGGGTTATCGAGTCAGAGTTTACTGTCCCTACGGTGAATTGTTGCCGGGAATGGCGTATTTAATTCGCCGATTGTTAGAAAATACAGCTAATAGTTCATTTTTACGCCAAAACCTCGAAAATAGACCAATTGAAGAGTTATTAGCGCCCCCAATTGTCAAAGAAGAAAAATCTTTAACTCCTAACTCTCATTTCCTCGGTGCAGCTGATACCGATTATGCGGTGGAAGAGATCAGAACGAAAGCGGCGCAAGCTTTCCAAAGCGTTCGCCAACAATTGGGTAAAACTTATTTGCCGTTGATTAATGGGGAATATGTTAATCCGCCGGAATTCGTTGATTCTCTCAACCCTTCTAATTTTAGTGAAGTAGTTGGTAAAGTTGGGTTGATTAGCGTTGAACAAGCAGAACAGGCGATGCAAGCTGCCAAAGCGGCCTTTCCTGGTTGGAGGAAAACACCAGCTAAACAACGCGCTGATATTTTGCGGAAAGCGGGTGATTTGATGGAACTCCGCCGCGCTGAACTTTCAGTTTGGATAGTTTTGGAAGTTGGGAAACCAGTTAAAGAAGCTGATGGAGAGGTTTCTGAGGCGATAGACTTTTGTCGCTACTACGCTGATGAGATAGAACGGTTAGACAAAGGTATTAATTACGACATTTTTGGCGAAAGAAATCATTATATTTACCAGCCACGAGGTATTGTTGTAGTAATTTCTCCCTGGAATTTCCCACTAGCGATCGCTTGTGGAATGACTGTCGCAGCTTTGGTTTCAGGTAATTGTACTCTCCTAAAACCTGCTGAAACATCTTCTGTAATTACGGCAAAACTTACAGAAATCTTAATCGAGGCTGGTTTTCCCAAAGGTGTATTTCAACACGTACCTGGTAAGGGTTCGCAAGTCGGCGCTTATTTGGTAAATCATCCAGATACTCATGTAATTGCTTTTACAGGTTCCCAGGAAGTCGGCTGTAGAATTTACGCAGAGGCGGCAATCTTAAAACCCGGACAAAAGCACATGAAACGCGTGATTGCTGAAATGGGTGGCAAGAATGCCATTATTGTGGATGAAAGTGCTGATTTAGACCAAGCCGTTGTGGGGGTAGTGCAGTCGGCATTTGGTTACAGTGGACAAAAATGTTCTGCTGCTTCCAGGGTGATTGTGCTGCAACCGATTTATGATGCCTTTGTGCAACGATTGGTAGAAGCGACAAAATCCTTGAACATTGGGGAAGCAGAGTTACCGAGTACACAAGTTGGGCCAGTAATTGATGCTAATGCCCGCGATCGCATCCGCGAGTATATTGAGAAGGGTAAGGCAGAAGCACAATTAGCCTTGGAATTACCAGCACCCGAACAAGGATATTTTATCGGGCCTGTGATCTTTAGTGAAGTATCGCCAAATGCGGTAATTTCCCAGGAAGAAATTTTTGGCCCTGTGCTGGCGGTAATTAGAGTCAAAGATTTCCAGGAAGCGTTAGCAGTCGCCAACGGTACAAACTACGCCTTAACTGGAGGACTTTATTCTAGAACACCTTCGCACATTCAGCAGGCGCAGACAGAATTTGAAGTCGGGAATTTGTATATCAACCGTAATATTACAGGAGCGATCGTTGGACGGCAACCCTTTGGTGGATTCAAACTTTCTGGAGTCGGTTCTAAAGCAGGCGGCCCTGATTACCTCTTGCAATTCCTCGAACCACGCGCGGTAACAGAAAATATTCAGCGTCAAGGTTTTGCACCAATTGAAGGTGCTGATTAAAGTTTGTAGGGTGGGCAATGCCCACCTTTTTTTATATACTAAATACAGAAAAAGTTTGATGAGTAATTTAGTCATAAAAGTTGCTGATTTACCTGAAGAATTTCCAGCGATCGCAGCAATTAGAAAATCAGTTTTTCAGGAAGAACAAGGGGTAGATCCCGCTTTAGAGTTTGATGGCAAAGATGAAATATCTCAGCATTTGATTGCTTATTTAGCTCAGAAAGCTGTGGGTACTACCAGAATTAGATATTTAGATGATAAAACTGCCAAAATAGAAAGACTTGCTGTTTTGTCTACAGCTAGAGGGCAGGGTATTGGTAAGAAAATTATGATCAAGGCACTAGAGGTTATAGCTAATAAAAATATTCCAGAAGTTGTAATTCACGCCCAAGAGTATGTAAAAGTTTTATACCAAAAATTGGACTTTGTAGAAGAAGGACAAATATTTGAAGAAGCTGGTATTCCCCATGTGATAATGAGAAAAGTTTTCCACTTAGGATGATTTAGGATTCCTAAATCCATTGCTTGGTTAACACTCTTTTCATTAATAAATCGAATATAAGATGCTATTAGTAGTATCAGCAGTATAGTATTTTGAATTTGGGTCTAGGGACTAGAAACTGGGGACTGAGGACTAGGAAAGACTCTTCCCAATACCCAACACTCAGTTTAATTTATTGCTAAGTGTTGACTAGCAAAACATGGTTAATTCTCCTAGAGAAAGATGCCTAATGACTCAAATTTTGCAACAATTGAACTGACGGCAGCTTTTGTGGAGGTGGAGCGATGACGGATAGTAATGTGAGAATTGTTTCCCTGATTCCCGGTGGAACAGAGATTTTAGCGATACTAGGCTTGGTTGATGCTATTGTGGGGCGATCGCACGAATGCGATTACCCTCCAGAAATCCTCAATCGCCCCATTTGTACCGAAGCACGCTTAAACTCCAACGCCTCCAGCAGCCAAATTCATGATGAAGTGAGCAATTTATTGCAATCTGCTCTCAGTATTTACCAAATCAAAACAGATGTTTTAGAGAAATTACAGCCTACCCACATTCTCACTCAAGACCAGTGTGATGTTTGTGCTGTCAGCTTACACGATGTTGAAAAGGCAGTCGCTACACTCATTGACACTAAACCCAAAATTATTTCTTTACAACCCAATATTCTCCAGGATATTTGGGCTGACATTGAGCGAGTCGGCAACACCTTTGGCGTAGACTCGGTTAAAGTTCTAGAAAACTTAGAAGCTCGCGTCAAAATTTGTCAGCAAAAAATCCAGGGACTTTCCTTAAATGAACAGCCTACTGTCGCGTGTATCGAGTGGACTGATCCTTTGATGGTAGCCGCAAATTGGATTCCTGAATTAGTTAATTTAGCAGGAGGACAGTCTCTATTTTGCTCTACAGGTCAGCCTTCTCCGATCTTGCCGTGGGAAACACTATTAACAACCAATCCTGATCTAATTGTTTTTATGCCTTGTGGCTTTGATTTAAATCGCACTCGCCAAGAAGCCAATTTGTTAACTCAACGTTCAGACTGGGAAAAACTCCACGCTACCCAAGCTGGTAGGGTTTACATCACTGATGGCAATTCTTATTTCAATCGTCCAGGGCCGCGACTGGTAGATTCTCTAGAAATTTTGGCAGAAATTTTGCACCCAGAAATTTTTCAATACGGCTACAAAGGAACCGGTTGGGAAGCTTTGTAAAGAAGAATTCAGGAGCGGAGCCAAAGACGCTTTGCTTTGCCAAGGCGTCAGATTCAGTATGAATTCTAGTCCGATGGTTACTGAGCTTGTCGTACCACTTGCCTACGGGACGCTACGCGAACGTGGAAGCAAGCTAGCAAGAGCGTCTCGTAGAGAAGTACTGATTAAAACCTTGGCGGGTTCCAATCCTCCACGAAGACTAATTCTGATTCCTAAATTATTCTTTAAGGTGTTTGTTCAGAATCTGCCGATGGTTCATTGTTAAATAACAACAGGCGTGCAGCGAGGATGGCAAATCCCACAGCCGCGATCGCTTTTAATAAGCGTGTAGGTAATAATTCTGCTACTGCACCTCCTGCTAATGCTCCCAACAGACTTGTCAACAGCAATGCACCTGCTGCACCAAAAAATACTGCACGCGGAGAATTACAACGCCCTGAAAGTGCGATCGCCGCTAGCTGACTTTTGTCACCCAATTCTGATAAAAAAACTGTAATAAAGCTCAGTCCTAAAAGATGCCAATCCATATTATTAAGGGGGAGTGGGGAGTGGAGGAGATGAGGGAGCAGGGGAGGCAGGGGGAGAATGACAAATGACAAATGACTAATGACTAGTAAATACATCCCAAAAGAGCATTAGGGAAATTACTAACAACATTACGCCTGCTGATTTTTCTACAGTTTTTGGGCTGAGTCGGGTAGCTATCCAACTACCTAAAAGCACGCCTAATAAGCTAGTGGTTATCAGCGCAGCCGCAGATCCGATAAATACCACCCACGGCGAATGAGATTCTGCACTCATTAACAGGGTGGATAGCTGAGTCTTATCTCCAATTTCTGCTAGAAAAATAGTTACAAAAGTTGTACCAAAAACTACTAGTGCTGATTGCTGCTTCTGAGGACTATCGGCAACTACAGGCTGAACTGACGAAGCGATCGCAGGAGTTAAGTTAAAATCATTGCTGTTTTTGAGTTCTAGCTCGATCTCAGTCTGAGATATGCCAGAAATGTCCAAAGGAGCAGAGTCAAGTTTCACAGGCAATAGTTTAGTTGTGAGGTTGTTTTCATATTTCTATCATATTCTCAGATTGTTGTAATAAATTGCAATTCTAGATACTAAAACGAGGAGTGGGAATGTTACAGCCCAACAGCTTGATTGAAGCGTAGTATTTCCAGACTGCGATCGCCATATACTCCTTCTATTTGCTGACGACAGCAGTCGATAGCAAAATCGTTAACTTCTTCTGGTTCAACGCCATACATATCTTGAAACACTTCTGATTCAACACGGCAGAAGCGAGGACGATCTGAGTAGATGCGGCATTCTCGTGTGGTATGGTCGAAGTTAACGCACCATCCGCCTTCGCCTACCATGCTGAGGTAGAGTTCTAGTTCTGGCGGTGAGAGATACTCATCCAAATCTGGACGTTCTGCTGGATCAAGATTACAGCAGGCTCCACATTGCTTTACACATTGCCAAGTTGACATTTTCGGTTGGTAATTGGGGACTGGGAATTGGGGAGATGAGGGAGCAGGGGAAGCAAGGTAAGAAGAACTATTGATTATTGTCCTATGCCCCTATTTTACGTTTTTATATCTTTTCTTATAATTTTGTTAAGTAAATTAAATCTAACAGGCCATAGCCAGATATGATCGATTGCGGGTTTTGTAATTAAGTTATTGAATTTTTTAAGGCAATTGAGAGGAGAAAAGGAAAAATGTTTGACGCTGTGTCTGACTTGTTTAACGCTTTTACCAGCATCAATTGGGAAGTTATTTTCCAATTACTTTCCGTGGCGCTAATCGTCATTGCTGGCCCAGCGGTAATCTTTTTGCTGGCATTTCGCAACGGCAACTTATAAGATTTATGAGTGCTGATTAAGAGTTAGGAGTGAGGAATTAAATTTTATTCTCAACTCATAACTCATAAATCAGCACTCACAGTTTTACAATCACAAATAATAAGTTAATTAAGAACTCCTAACTTTTAACTGATAACGCCCGAAGCGCAGCTTGGATAATACTGTCATACTGTGGCTGAGAAATATCAACTTCTTTGGCATTTTGACGATTAGTGCCCAGTAAACCAATCATATTTCCTGGTTGCATGGCTAAAACCTTGCCTTCAGTATTTTTAATTCTTAATTCTGCTTCAATACCATTTTTATAGAAACCACAAGTATACTGTCTCTGATTGTACTCAAAGGTGGTAATTGACGGGGTAGGTGGCGAAACAAAAAATTGTTGAAGCTGAATTGGCAATCTAACACCTATTAACTCTAGCTCAATGGTGGTGTTACCGTTAAAGTAATTTTCTCGCAGTTTATAAGCGACATCCACTCGCGGTGGTAAGCGAAAATAGTCACCCCAACGCCAGGCGATCGCTTTAATTTTATACTCCTGATTATTAACAGTTTGAGCGATTGTCAATTTAATATGACCCTTGCCAACGATTTTTTGCTCAACCACTTGAACATTCGGTGTCCAGAAAACTGGATCGGGGTTGTCCATACCGCAGGGATGTAGAGTATTAAGCTGTTGATAAAGCTGCTGATTGATATGATTGAGGTTAACTTCGGCATCAATTTTGAGTAGAGGCTTGAGATGCTGCGGTTCAAGACATTGGTTAGCAAACTCAACCAAACGCGATCGCAACACCTGTAAATTCTCTGCTGGTAGAGAGAATCCCCCGGCTGCTTTGTGTCCGCCAAATTTGCCTAGTAAATCGTAACAATATTCCAAAGCTTCAAATACATGAAACTCTGGAATTGAACGTGCAGAGCCGCGTATGTGTTTCTCATCCTCATAAGTACCGATAAACACGGGAACGCCATAGCGTTCTACCAAGCGGGAGGCGACAATCCCAATAACGCCATGATGCCAATTGGGTTGAACAACAATTAATACACGGTCTTCCTGTAGAGATGCAACAAATTCCGTCTCCACATAAGCGATCGCTTCTTGTTCAATTTGCTGACACATTTCTTGGCGAGAGGCGTTGACTTGTTCGCACTGCATTGCGAGTTCCAGCGCCACCCCCATATCATCTGTAGTCAGCAATTCAATCACAGTCTGGGGATTACCAATCCGACCAATAGCATTAATTCGCGGCCCCAGGCGAAAACCGATATCTTCGGGCTTGAGGGATTTGGAATTGGGGATTTTCTCCCCTGCTCCCCCTGCTCCCTCTGCTCCCTCACCCCTCGCCTGCACACCGCCTACCTGAATTAACGCCTGCACCCCAGCTAAATGGGATTTAGGTAAATGCTGTAAACCGCGTTTCACCCAACGGCGATTCACGCCAGTTAAGGGGGCTAAATCTGCGATCGTTCCCAGTGTAAACAGTGCTAGCATCGGCTGAATCAAGCCCTTAGTCTCCCCTAACTGTTGTGCTAGAGACACTGCCAAAATGTAGGCAACACCAACACCAGCAACACCCCGATAAGGTGAGGATTCAGCTATTAGTTTGGGGTTGAGGATAGCGTTAGCTGGTGGTAATTTTTGGGGAATGTCGTGGTGATCGGTGATAATCACTGCAAGACCAAGTTCTCTAGCCCTAGCAACTGGTTCAAACGCAGAGATGCCATTATCTACAGTTAGAATTAATCCCACACCCTCGCTGTGAAATTCTTCAACGATGCGTTTATTAATACCGTAGCCTTCGTGCATCCGGCTGGGAATAGCATAATCTACTTGTGCGCCTAAAGTGCGGAGACTACGTAAAAGTAGAGCAGTGCTGGTCATTCCATCAGCATCGTAATCACCACAAATAGCAATTTTTGTTTGAGAAGCGATCGCATTTTGCAACAACTCCAAACTAATCGCCAAATCTGGGAAATCTTCTAATGGCGAAGGCAAAACTAAGGACTCTGGATTTAAAAATGCTTGTACCTGTTCTGGTGTTTCCATACTCCGATTAATCAACAGCTGGCTGACAATGGGGGAAATATTTGTCAAAACCGCCAAGTTTTGGGCAAATTCTGGTTTTTGTGGATAAATCTGCCAGCGCTGATCGGGTAAACGCTTGCAAGGCTTGGATAGTTCAGATACAGGTCGGTCTAACACAGTATAAAGTTAGGAGTTTTCAGTTATGAGTGTTGAATTGAAAGTTGTTTCTTAACTCATAACTAATAACATTATTTGCTATCTAAAACACGTTTATCCTACCATCATCCATAATATATAACGAGCGATCGCCAGGAGAGCGCCAAGTCGGACGGAGTTCTAGCCGCAATGTACCAAAGTTAGGCTTGGAGACAATTGCTTGCAGTGACAAACCTTTTTCGCTCCAAAATATCAAAGATGTATTTGGCTCCGTACCCTCTATTTCTTCTAAACTCAATTTCTGCCCTGGACTCAAAGATATTACATCAGTCCCGGAAGGCCTTTGGATTTTTATCAGGTTAGGTGTGCTATTTATAACTTCAAGCCGGATATGTTGCCCAGGTATAAATTGAATTGGGTGCGACCCACACTTAGAGGCACAAGTTCGAGCGAAAGTTGCACTGGGATTATTGATTGATGCAACTAGAACGGTAGCTGCAACTAAAGCAAATGACAGAGGCTTAAACATAATACACAGTATAAGTACTAAACTGAAATGTTACTTCAATTTAGTACTATTAAGCCTCAGCATATTTTCCAGATTTAGAACTGTGATGTATTTTTAACCGAAGCGTCCACTGATATAATCTTCAGCTTCTTTGGTTTGAGGAGAACTGAACATTTGCGCGGTAGGATTAAACTCAACTAATTTGCCACGACGTTTGCCATGCTCGTCAATTTCTGTATTAAAGAAAGCAGTGAAATCTGCGACTCTAGAAGCTTGTTGCATATTGTGTGTCACCATAATGATGGTGTATTGCTCCTTGAGTTCTAGGCAGAGTTCTTCTACTTGGCGGCTAGAAATTGGGTCGAGAGCAGAACATGGTTCATCCATTAATAATACATCGGGCTTCATGGCGATCGCACGAGCAATGCAAAGCCGTTGTTGTTGTCCGCCAGATAATGCAGTTCCCTTCTCTTTAAGTTTATCCTTGACTTCATCCCAGATAGCAGCGCGTCTGAGGGAATCTTCCACCAATTCATCAACGTTACCTTTGTAACCGTTAGCAAGCGGTGCAAAGGCAATATTTTCGTATATTGACTTAGGGAAAGGATTTGGTCTTTGAAAAACCATTCCGATTTGGCGGCGTAATTTGACCGAATTTATCTTAGGATCATAAATGTTGCGATCGCGGTAATTCAATAATCGAGGCGATAATTCCCGAAAGTGCGGCTGGTAAGACTACTTTAAAAATAATTTCTAGTTTCGTGATACCTAAAGCATAAGCTCCTTCCCGCAAAGAACGCGGAACTGATTTAATAGCATCTAAGCTAATAGAGCCAACCGTGGGAGTAATCATAATTCCCATCATTACCCCCGCACTCAAGGAATTGAATATTTCTAGAGGGATAATATGCCGCAGCAATGGTGTCAGAAACAATAGTGCAAAGTAACCATATACTACAGTTGGTACTCCTGCTAAAAGTTCCACTGCTGGACGTAAAACTGCTGCTACTTTGGGTTGAGCATATTCACTCAAGTAAATGGCAGAAGATAAACCCAAAGGAATCGCAACTGACATAGCAATAGCTGTAGTCAAGAAAGTACCATTAATTAAAGGCCAAATGCCAAAATGCCTCTCTGCAAATAGAGGTGTCCATTTAGTATCAAGAAAGAATTGAGCAAAAGAAACTTCTTGGAAAAAACCAAATGTCTCCTGAAAAATAATTATGACAATACCAAAGGTAGTCAAAATAGAAACTAAAGCACAAGCAAATAAAATCGCGCCCACAATCCTTTCTGATATATCTTCAGATATATCTTTGTCTAGTGATTGTCTGGGTAATAAATAAGGATCGTCTTGAGAAGTGGAATTTTGCATAAACAGTTAAGTTCTGACTACAAATCAAGTTACAAATGGTCAATAATTCCTTGATGCTACAGCCCCCAGATTCCCCCAAATTTATCTGCTGCATCAATCCAAAATCCAAAATCCAAAATCTAAAATCCAAAATTGTTTGACTGGGTATTTGTCTAAAGAAAGTTTGTAATTGGTTCACCTGGTTTGGCTTTTTGAAATTTTGTGCCAGTTTCACCAGTAGCAAATTTTTGTTTTACCTTGACGTAAGCTTCATCAGGTAGTGCTACATATCCAGCACCATCTACCCACTTCCAAGAATTTTCTAGATAAAAATCTACAAATTCTTTGACTGCTGGTTTGTTATCTAAAGATATCTTGCTGACATATATGAAGAGGGGACGAGACAAAGGTGTATAGGTGTTTTTGAGGACATTATCCAACGGAACTGGTTTTTTGCATTCTCCTTTGAGATTTTCGATAGCAACTAAATTGAGCTTTTCTTGGTTTTGAATGTAGTAAGATATCCCTACATAAGCCAATGCTGATTCATCTCCAGAAACACCTTGCACTAGCAGATTTTGATTATGACTAGGAGTGTAATCGGTGCGCCCATTCTTGGCTTTGCCAGTAACAGCTTGAGTTAAATAATCAAAGGTTCCCGTATCAGAAGCCGGAGCGTAGAGCTTCAGTGGTAGCTTAGGAAATTTAGGATTAACTTGATCCCACGTCAATATTTTCCCATCTGATTTAGCACTCCAAATTGTGTTCATTTCCTTAATAGTTAGACATTTAGCAAAGTCGTTTTTACGATTTGCAATTACAGCTACGCCGTCTAAACCTATAGGTAACTCTACAAACTCAATATTCTTACTTTTACATTTTTTGATTTCTTCATTTCTGATGGTACGAGAAGCGCCAACAATATCAATATCACCATTACAAAACTTACTGAAACCGCCACCCGTACCACTGGAAGCAACACTAACTTTCGCGTCAGATTTAACCTTCTGGTATTCTTCTGCTACTGCTAGAGAAATAGGAAAACCTACGGCTGCACCATCAATACTCACTTGACTTTTCAATTCTTGCCCACCGTTACAAGCAGTGATGCTACTGGCAAGAACCATCAAAGATGTGAAGAAAAAGCTATCTTTAAATCTGCGATGAAAGCTCATAAATTATCAATTGAGATAAAGTGACTATACAAACACTGCTGTATGAAAAAGCCAAGTTCATGCTTTGCTAGCAGCTTTAACTTTGTCAAAAATTGCCCCATCTTCAAAAAACTTTTTCTGGATAAGCTCCCAACCACCTAAATCTTGAGAGGTAAATAAAGTTTGAATTGGCGGTTGTTTTGAGGCTACTTCTTGAGTGACAGTGGGGTTAACAGGACGATACTGTAATTTAGCAAATTCTCGTTGAGCTTCTGTTGAGTAAAGAAAATTAATAAATGCTTGTGCAACTTCTCTTGTACCGTGTTTATCAACGTTTTTATCAACTAAAGCCACAGGATTATCGATGAAAATATTAACTTGAGGTACAACATAAGGCTGTTTCAACCCACCTATTTGTGCCAAAATTACCTCGTTTTCGTAGTTAATTAAGACATCTCCCTCACCTTTTTGGAAGAATGAATCGCTAGCTTCGCGGGCATCTTTCGTCAATACCGGGATATTCTTATAAACTTTAGTGACATAATCTAATGCTGCCGTTTCATCACCACCTGTTAAACTCACAGAACTCCATAAAGCTAGGAATTCCCAGATAGCAATACCAGAAGTTTTGGGGTTGGCTGCAATTATTTTCACGCCATCTTTTGCCAAGTCTGCCCAAGTCTTAATATTTTTGGGATTACCTTCACGAGTGACGATCGCAGAGAAGATAGTCCAGAATTTTCCTTTATGGTTATCGGTGATTCCGGCACCCAATCGCATTATCGGCAACACCCCCAACGAAAAGTTGCTGAACTAATGCTGACTCACCGCGATGATTGCAGTTTTGTGTTGCATACAGGCGATGTAATTTATGTGGTGGGTTCCCAAGAGTATTATTCAACAAACTTTATTGA
>JAHCSU010000510.1 GCA_023522315.1 Nostoc sp. CCCryo 231-06 | reverse complement strand
GGGAGGTGTTGAGAGGAATGCGCGTGAGTTGAGGAGTAGTGTCTGACCAATGCTCGGAGAGCGAGGGAAGACACTGACGACGAAGCGAACTATCTAAGAAGCCAATGAACGAATAAACTCCCGAATCACATCCGTCTTATTGCGCTTCACTTTCTTGCAATAGGCATCTAGTATTTTCTTCTCTTCTTTTGGGAGTCTGACGTTAATAGAATCTTCGTACTTCATAGGTCGCATCGTAAAGCAATATGATTTACAATCATAGGATGAAATACACGTACCAGTACAAAGCACTTCCCACAACTGAACAAAAACTAGAACTAAATCTCTGGTTGCGGACTTGCCAGTATTGGTATAACCGTCAAATCGGAGATAGGTTTGATTGGTGGGAAAATAACCGCTCACCCGTCAATGCTTGCCCCTTGGTGACAGCATTGCCAGAACTACGTGACACTTTCTTGGTCGGATGCCGCATTCGCTCAATTCTTTACGATCCTCGGTCACATAGCTGGAAAAGCTGGAGCCGTTGTGATTGCAAAAAATCCGGCTTACACCTCTCAACTCCTTGCCTATCGGGATGAAGTGATTTTCACCGATAGCGCAGCGTTAGCGAGTCCGCGAGCGTCTTGCAGCATTCGGAGTTATTGGGACGAAACAGAAAACCTCTGGGTTGATAGAGACATCAATGCCGCTATCAATGTCCTGAGAGTGGGGCTGGGCACATTCCCCACTATAAAACGCCGTAAAGGTGGCATCACGATAGCTGGTTCTATTACTGATGATACCTCTAAGGAAGTTCTACACGTTCTTGGCTGCGCCACGCTGCGCGAACGGAATGTCTGAG
>JAHCSU010000509.1 GCA_023522315.1 Nostoc sp. CCCryo 231-06 | reverse complement strand
CTTCCGAGCGAAGGGGATTATGTGGTTTGATGAAAGTCCGAAACGTCATATTTTCCACCTTTGCGGTAAACGCTTTACCTTGGATGATGATGAATGGAAAGGTCAACTGAAAAACCAAATCGTGCTGATTGGTCAAAATTTGGATCGTGAGGCTTTAATTAGTCAACTCGAAAACTGCATTTGTCTACCTTCAAGCTCTCGCGGTAAAGGATTTGGCAAATAAAAGTTAGCAGAGACGCGATTAATCGCGTCTCTACGTTCCCAGGTAGAACCTGGGAATGCATTGCCAATGGCTCCGCCATCGATTTTCAACAATGAAAATGAGATAATAGCGTAGGCGTAGCCCGTCGTAGACATCGCTTCCTGACTCCCCTGCGTTTACGCGCGAGTGTTTCGCCAATAATTACGTTAGCGAGTTCGCGTACTCTTACAGAGAAGCAAGCTACGCGTTACAATAGAAACCGATGCAAAAGTAACTTTGTTACTTGAAAAAGAAGCAATTTAAGTATATACACTAAAAAGATGAATAACAGTAGCCTCTAGACCGTGGTGTTCTAATTGATGAGAGAATATTAAATTAACCATCACAAAAGTTTAAATTCAGTCATCATGGCGAAAATCCAGTTTTCTAAAGGTCTTGACGAAGAAGTAACTCCAGAGGTGCGCTTGACGCGATCGCGCACTGGTGACAGTGGAACAGCGACGTTTATTTTTACCAATCCGAAGATTTTAGATCAAGGTAGCACCGAAGATATTACCGGGATGTACCTGATTGACCAAGAAGGAGAGATAATTACCCGTGAAGTTAAAGCTAAATTTATTAACGGGAAACCGGAAGCATTAGAAGCACTTTACGTGATGAAATCTCC
>JAHCSU010000051.1 GCA_023522315.1 Nostoc sp. CCCryo 231-06 | reverse complement strand
AAATTTGGGAGAAGGGGCTGGGGGATGAGGGTTTTTTCTTTTCATACTGAAATAAATACAGTTTTCAAGATGGACGCGGTTTAACATGAGTCTCAGTCATCTTTAGACGACTTTCGCTATTAGACTCAGAATTCATTCTCAGGCGGGCTAGATGAGAATGAAATAGCCCTAGTTGTAATTCAACTCTTCCTTATGGCTATTCATGATTAATCCTGATGGTAGATGGAACAACATATTAAGATTGGTAATATGTATTTGTGAGTAAAAAACGTTTACCAAATTAATAACAATGAATATTCTTGCTTGGATTGTTTTAGGTCTAATTGCTGGTGCGATCGCTAAGGCTATCTACCCCGGTCATCAAGGCGGCGGAATTCTGGGAACAATCTTACTAGGAATCATCGGTGCTTTTGTTGGCGGTAGCTTAGGCGTATTCTTCAGTACAGGAACGTTAACTCTAGCAGCCCCTACTCTTAGTATTCCTGGTATTGCTCTAGCAGTTATTGGTGCAATTGTTGCAGTTTTCCTGTGGAACTTAATAACCCGTCGCAGTGCAGTATAAAAGCAAAAATGCACAGAAGTAGTGAGGGGAATTTAGAAAATCTATTTAACTATTGTGAATTAAATCCAAAAAATAGCGCCAGCCTGTGATTAAGGTGGCGCTATTTTTTAGATTATTGATAAATAAAATAAATAATAAGGACATTGCATAGCGATGTCTACGACTGGCTACGCCTGACTTTGTGAAAGACCCGAAACGCGGAGATATTCAAGATTACCCCTAGTGTAATCTTGAGTACCGATGCTGGAAAAATGCCGACAAGCATTCCTCCAATGATGGCTCCAATCACCGAACCAACTCCCATAGGCGCTATGGTATTGCTCAAGGCTGTACGATCTGTAAATGCACCTCGACTAGCATATTTGATAACCCCTACAAGTACAGTTGGTAAGCTAACTAAAAGACTGGCTGTACCTGCTGTCTTAATATCTGCACCAAAAGCGAAAACAAGTGTTGGGATAATAACTTCACCCCCTGCAACCCCAAGTAGACTGCTTACCAGCCCAATTGCCAGTCCAAATAAGATACCTGCCAAAATGCGCCAACTTAAAGCAGGGGGTAAAAGGGCTGGTATTTGTTGAGGTAGAAAACCCTCGATTATCAAGGCAATACCAATGACTACCAATAGCACTAAGATCATTCGTTCAAGCTGTTCGTTTGAAAGCTTTCCCGCCATCGCCGCCCCAAAAAAAGCAGTGATAACCGCTCCGGAAATCAAGGAGAAGATTGCAGGCAGCAATGGAATAACGGCGCTGAAGGAAAGCGTACTGCCCCGGATTACCAAGGATGCAGCAATCGTAATCAAGCTGACAGCCAAGTTCAGAGGCACAGCCTGCCGCACTGAATAACCCAATGTTCCAGCAATAACTGGCAGCCGAAACTCTGCACCTCCCAAGCCAATCAGTCCTCCTAACAGCCCAATTGGCACAGCATAAAGAAAGGATAATCGGAAACGGCGTATTTCCAAGCTTGTAGTTGTAGGCTCCGGCGCAGACGAGGTATTCTTTTTCATCAATTTTCTTAGAATCTGTTAGGGTGCGTTATGGACTAATGTCCTAACGCACCCTAAATCTAAGATGGTGCGTTAGCCTACGGCATAACCCACATTACAGCTTATATTCCGCAGGTTGGCGATCGCTAATTGTGGATTAATTTCATGCGAGTAAGGACGTTGTTTAGTTTACAGTCGCACTGACTAAACCATTGTGCCTGAGCAAAGCGATCGTACTTGGTTCACGACCCCGGAAAGTTTTAAACACCTCCATTGGATGCTGACCACCACCAAGCGCCAGCACGGTATCCCGATAACGCCGACCTGTAGCTTTTATAGCCTCTTCATCTTCTAGCCCAGCTTCTTCAAAAGCGGCAAAAGCATCAGCACTTAGTACCTCAGCCCATTTGTAACTGTAATAGCCTGCTGCATAACCACCCTCAAAAATATGTCCAAAAGCACATAAAATTGAATCTTCTGGAAGTGGTGGTAAAACGGTAGTAGTCTTGGCTATGCGATGACGCACATCTGAAGGAGTTTCATTACTACCAGGTTGATAGCGGTAGTGTAGTTCTAAATCAAGACTACTCAAATGGATCTGCCGCAACGTGGCAGTACCACTCATATAATTACGTGCCGCTAGCAGCTTTTGATAATAATGCTCTGGTAGGGCTTCACCAGTTTCGTAATGCTTCGCCATTCCAAAGAAAGTGGGTCGCTCATAACACCAGTTTTCCATAAACTGACTAGGTAGTTCCACTGCATCCCACTCCACGTTATTGATGCCTGCGGCTCCGGGATAATCAACCTTAGTGAGCATGTGGTGTAATCCATGACCAAACTCGTGGAACAAAGTCTCTACTTCATAGAAAGTCATTAAACTAGGTTTACCATCTACAGGAGGACTTTGATTACACACCAAATAAGCTACAGGTAAGCGGATGGCAGTCACACCATTTTCACTGATTTTGGCCCGATTGATGCACACATCCATCCAAGCACCACCGCGTTTCTCGGCTGGACGGCTGTAGGGGTCTAAGTAGAAGTAGGCTATGGGAGAACCAGTTTCGTCAGCAATTTGGAAATAACGGACATCTTCATGCCATACTGGCGCTTCACCATCGGCAGAGGTGACAGTGACGCTAAACAGCCGCTTGACTAGTCCAAATAAGCCGTCTAACACTTGGGGAAGGGAGAAGTAGGGACGCAATTGTTCAGAGGTAAAGGCAAATTTTACTTCTCGTTGGCGTTCTGCCCAAAAGCTGATATCCCAGTGTTTTAAATCCTCAGCTTCTGCTGCTCCCTGTGATGCCGCAAAAGCTTTGAGTTCTGCCAAGTCTTTGACAGCAGCATCATAACTAGCGCCGCGTAGTTCTTCTAATAGGGCGTTGACTGCCTCAACGCCCTGAGCCATTTTACTAGCTAGGCTCAATTGGGCAAAACTTTTAAAGCCTAGTATATCTGCGAGTTCTTGGCGCAACTTCAAAATGCGCTCAATTAAAGGGTTGTTATCCAAATCGCCAGCAGAAGCGCGGGTGATATGAGCTTTGTAGAGCTTTTCACGCAAATCTCGACGGGTGCTGTGCTGCATGAAAGGGCCATAGCTGGGGAAGTCCAAAGTAATCCGCCAGGGGCCATTTTCTGGTGTGGCATTACTTTCGCCAGCTGCACGAGCAACTTGGGCTGCTAAACTCACTAAGCTTGGTGGTAAACCGTCAATTTCCGCTTGTGTTGTTAGGGTTAAGCTGAAGGCTTTAGTGGCATCAAGTACATGGTTAGAGAATTTGGTAGAAAGTTCTGCTAACTCCATTTGTATGGCGTTGAAACGCTCTCTTGCCTCTCCTTCTAAGCCAACACCAGAAAGTTCTGCATCTCGAATGGCGGCTTCTACAATGCGCTGTTGGGCTAATTCTAAAGTTGCCCAACTATCACTGGTGCGGAGTGCCTTAAAAGCATTATAGATAGGTTTACTTTGACCGAGCTTATTGATAAACTGTACTACTAGTGGCTGGACGATTTCATGAGCTTCGCGCAGTTCCGGGCTATTTTTAACACCCATTAAATGATTTACCACCTCCCAACTCCAGGTAAGCCGTTCTGTCAGCTTTTCTAAGGGTTCTACTAAACCACTCCAAGTAGGCTGTACATTAGCCTCTAAGGTGGCAAGCTGCTGATCAAGTTCTGCCAGCAACTGATTGAAGGCTGGTACTACTCGTTCTGGTTTAATCTCTGCAAAGACAGGTAAACCAACGCCTTGGAGTAGGGGATTGTCGGAAATAATGGTACTTGCACTCATGGTTTTGTGTGAACTGCGGATGAATAAAAATCAACAATGATTTTGATTTATATATCTTCTAATGTAGCGATCGCTGTGCTAAATAGTCTTGCAATTCTGACAAAAAGGCAAAAAAAGCGAGAATTCCTCACAAAAGTATCCCAATACAGCTATTTTGTTTAGTTTGTGAACAATATCTGACGGCGTGAGAATTCCAGAAATATCAGCATAATTATCTGAGATAAGCGATCGCCGTTAACGTAGTGGACGCACCATCGCAGAGTATATTCACCAACCTCAACCTGACTAAAAGCGATGCCTGCGGTGGTCACTGAGCTTTGTCGTACCACTTCGTGGAAGCAAGCTACGCGCAGCGTCTCGTAGAGAAGTGCGGGCTACGCCAACGCAAAAAGATCCGATCATGTACTATGTCAAAGAGGTAGCTCGTCCGCCAGCATGGGCGTTATCCTGAAAGCCCAGTTTAATTTCAAGAATCCCACGCTTTCAAGGCGTGAGAGCATCCAATTGACTTAGGGTGATCGAGCGTCCTTGCCGAACCGAAAACGTAGACTGTATATTTGTGATTTTATTTGGCAACTCATCTTTTTACTCG
Organism: Nostoc sp. CCCryo 231-06; assembly: GCA_023522315.1. GTDB lineage: Bacteria > Cyanobacteriota > Cyanobacteriia > Cyanobacteriales > Nostocaceae > Nostoc. Next base: position 19,725 of record JAHCSU010000051.1, on the reverse strand, counting down.
TAAAATCGAAGACAAGATCAAGGTCAGTAGAAAAGAGTCCCTAAATTAATGAGTACGTTAATCAGTCAGGGTGGAAGAGCTATCACTAAATTTCAGGTGGTAGACCGGATAAATGATATCGTTTGGCAAGCTCACCAAGGTAGCGTTGCTGCGATTATTCAGCTATTGAACGAAAAGCTAGCCAAGTCTGGTGTTAGAACTAGAGCCATATTTTCTGATGGTCTCTTACAACTTCTGTGCGAAGCGGCTAGGATAGAGCAACTTGAGCAATCTCCCCTCGTAGAACAAATCCAGCAAATTCTTGATTCCATCGCCCCGCGTCACATTCGGCGAGTCAATATCAACAGTCGGATTGTTCGGGAACAACAATTATTGTGGTTAAAGGAGATAGATAGCGATCGCGACAACCAATTGCTTTGGTCACAGGAAATTACGTTAATTCAGCCTAATATTGTAAAGCAATTAATTACAGATTTCACACAAGCTCAAGCTGAACTAGGAAAACCAAATTTTCCTAGAACTCAAGTCTCCCGTCCTTTAGTACTTATTAACAAACAAAGACACAAAAATAAGCCTAAAACAAAGATATTAGCTGCGGCTGGTTTATGCTCACTGTTGTTGCTTAGTTGGGTTATTTATGCCCATTTAGGTAATAAACTGAAAAACCTAATGCAATTACAAACTTCTAAATCTTTAACTCCAGGAAATACGATCGATAAAAAAGTTCAAACACCACTTAGCCCTGCTAAGAATAATCTTTCTGACCTGTCTGATGACCAATTTGCCATAGCCGTGCGAATTGCAAACCTTGCTTCTGCATCTGGTAAAACAGCCACAGCCTCAACTCAGTGGTTAGAGATAGCTGCTAAGTGGCAACGGGCTTCAGATTTAATGGGCACGGTGCCACAAAACCACAACCGTTATCAGGAAGCTAAGATTCGTACTCAACTTTATAAGAAATACAGCGAGGCGGCACAGAAAGAAGCAGATAAAAGTAAATCTTAGTTTTTTGTTATGAGAAAACTTCGATTACTGAGTGGGCACAATTCAGTAAGCTGTCGCGCCTACAAGTTGCCTCATAATTTTTTAGGTAAAACCTGTAAACCTTCTCCTCTGACCCTCTGCCCCTCTGCTCCCAAGAGTCTCAATGTGCAAATTAAAAACACAACAGCTTAGACAATGATTTTTACTTAAAATCTATTTATCACATATTGTATACATCATGACTGGTGGCTCAGAATTTCGATTTTTGTACCAAATACTGTTGGGGACAATTAGAAAAAAATCGACCTTATTGTGTTGTCAATAAGGTCGATTTAATCAAGCTGATTGATTCGTAGAGTCAATCTAAAATCCAAAATCTGTATGTCCCCTAACTCAGGAGTTCTCCTGTTTCTTGCAGGGAGTGCAAGCGGTGGTAAATACCTTCGTGACGCAAGAGTTCCTCGTGGCTACCCACTTCTATAATCTTTCCTTGCTCCAGAACCACAATTTTATCGGCTTCCCGCACTGTACTTAAACGGTGGGCAATCACGATGGTGGTGCAAGTACCCTGAATCGATCGCATCGCTAGCTGAATTGAACGCTCAGACTCATAATCTAAACTAGAGGTGGCTTCGTCAAAAATCAGTACGTCTGGTTCTACTAACAACGCCCTAGCAATTCCTAACCGTTGTCTTTGTCCTCCAGATAACCTGACACCTCGTTCTCCCACGACGGTGTAATAACCTTTGGGTAAGTGCTCTACTACTTCATCGACTCTAGCGATTCTACAGGCTTCTTGAACCTGCTCCAAAGTGGCATTTGGTCTGCCGTAGGTGAGGTTATCCAATATAGTACCGTTAAAAACATCTACTTCTTGGTGAACGATCGCTAATCTCCGTCTATACTTACCCACATCCAAAGTGCGAATATCTTGACCATCAATCAGAATTTGACCTGATTGAGGTTCAAAATATCGCAGCAGCAATTTCACTAAAGTAGACTTACCAGAACCCGAACGCCCCACCAATGCTACTGTTTGGTATGGCTCAATCAACAAGTTAATATCTTGCAAAACTTGACGGTTGGCATCATATCCAAAACTGAGGTGCGACAACTCAACTTTTCCAGTAAATTTATAAGGTGATTCTGTCTGGTTGCTCTCTTCTAAAAGACTAGCTGAATCAGATGTAGTTGGCTCTTGGAGAAATTCGTGAAACCGCAGCATGGGAGAATAACGACGGGCAAAAACTTCTGCCAAGCTACTAATAGGCTCTAACTCAGCATAAGCCATGCTAGAAAGAGTTAAGGTCATGACAAAGTGACCGAGAGAAATTCTCCCATTTACTGTTGCTGCTAAAGTCAAACCCAGAATTGTAAACACACAAAACTGAATCACGGTTCTTTGCCAAGTACCTAGCTTTGTATAACCTTTGTGGATGCGATAATCAAGCACCATTAGTTCACGATCCAAACGTTGCTTTTGCCGTTTTAGTTCCCTAGCTTCTGTAGCAAATGCTTTTACCGTTTTGATATTGGTGATTAATTCAGAAGTGCGGCTTTCGGTGTCCTCTCCATATTTATCCAGACGAGTTTCGTACCTAATTAGCTGTTGTAAACCCTTTAAGCTGAAGCTGAGAATAATTACAAAGGAAATTAGATATAAAATTGCAATCCGCCACTCAATGAACAAGATAAACACAAAAATCCCCAGCACACGAGCCAGTTTAGGAATCAACTGTCCAGCAACTTCAGGGTAACTAAAAGTATGATTAGAAATACCTCTAGCTACTCTTCCGGCAATACGTCCAGGGTTATTTTCATCATAAAATTCTAGTGGGAGAGTAAGAATTTTAGCGATCGCTGTTTCGTTTTTCTCTCGACGCGATCTGAAAGCTATATCCCAATGAAACCAATTGGTTAACCAGGGTTGGGTGGGCGCTCTCACTACGGTGACAACGAAAATTAAGCCCAGTAATACACCCAAAGATAGAGTTTTATTAACTGGGTAATTGGTAATGTCCGAAAAACTTGCGATCGCACTTTGAAGTGGTTTATCTAAAGGTTGATCAGACAAAACGTTTAAAATCTGCCCGATCGCGTAAGGTACAGCTAAATCAATAATTTCGTAAATGCTAGAGGCTGTAATACTGAAAACACTCAGCTTCCAGTAAGGGCGAAAGTAATTGACAATATCTTGAAATTTGGCCATGATGCACACCGTCCAAGAGCGCGATCGTAAACTTGGAATATATATACTACAATCGTATTACAAAGTAGTCAAGGGCTATAGATTTAAATCACTCCTTTTGAGTAGTAGGCATTTGCGCGGGGACAAATTCTAGGCGATAGCGATAGAGAGCAACTGGTCGAGAACCAGCTTTAAAGTAATCTGGATCTTGGGGCGAAAGATAGACAGCAGTAACTTGATCTGCTTCAATCGCCGGATTAGCTGTTAGAAGTTTATGATAAGCGGTGGTAGATTCTACAGAGTTTAAATAGGGGCGTGAACCGCCTTTAAATAATTGTTGAAACACTTCTGAAGTGATGAATTTGCCATCAGGGATAGTTTCTGTAGCCCGTGCAGTCACGATGGAAACTAGTTGGCGACTGCTACGCAAGAACGTAATCTGACGATTAGGTGAATCTGGATCTACTTTAGTTGATAACACTGCTTCATCCCCTAAATAAGCCCTTGCCACATTCAAGCTATTAAACGCTCTATCTGCTACTAAAATTGGGGATTTTTTATTTATCTGAGGTAATATCTTTAACCCACTAATAGATGGTTGCTCTTTGACAAATCTTACTACAAAACTCACAGGGTGATTTAATTGTCGCCGATTACCTTCAAACCCTGGCGTTATGATATCTGGTGCTAAAGGTGCAGCTAAATCTACCAAAGTACTTGTAATTTGCCAAGTACCAGCCATCCATTCAGGGTAAACCAAATCACCCGAAGCAGGTTGTACTGAAGTTAATTTTTCCCACTGGGGAAAATTTGCTAACCGTTCAGACAACTCTCCAGCAACAGCATCGCCACTCCACAGGAGGAATGAAGCAACCAAACAAAAACTCCAAATTGTTCTCGTTGTAAGCATCTGTAGCTTTATGTTTAAGGTTTATTATTTATTAAATAAAAAATATCTACATCCTAATAATATACTTAAGTTATTGCTTATTATTCTGCTAGATAATGAAACATTCATATCTAATATATAGCAATTGATTAGAATTTTTCTAGCTTGGAAATCAATGCAACCTGAGATTAGTAACATAATTAAAACTTTGATATAGGAATCATCTTTGATTTTTGAACAAAATTATGTTGTATTGTAGGGTGTCTTAGAACGCCGAGAGTACGGCATCATTATCGAGGGTTTGATGCCGTACTTTTGGCGATAACACAAAGCCAAGTCGCTCAAGTCGGGAAACCCGCCCACGCGAATTGCTCCCCTACACAACTTTTGGTGAAATCAAATCGTAATCCTATATAAAAAAACATAATTTTTTTAATTTAATGCTCTTGTCTTATCTAAATAAAATAACTGGTAATTGAAGATTCAGCTTTCCCAATTACCAATTATCAATATTAAATCTCTGCTGGTAACGGTTCCCAAATTTCCCCATACTTCTCTTTTAAAGTCTCCCAAGCTTCTACCTGACCTGGTTCATATTCTCCCGGTTTACCCCATTGCAAAAATAAGCTTAAAGCAGACTCATGTTTATCATCTAAAAACCGAATAGCATAGGTTGTAAAATTGCCTCTCTTCGCTTCACCCGTTTCAAATTTCACCTGAATAATTTTGTCCATATTCAAATGAAATTCAAAGCCTTCAGTGTGCATATTCGCATACTTACCCTTTGGTAATTCTGCATAAAATAGCTTTTCAACCTTCCCCCGTGCTTCTAATACAGCCGCGCTACTAGTAACAATTAGACGCAAAGTTCCAAGAGTCTCACAAGCTGCTAAAAATTCTTTCAACGTAGTACTCATAAATTATTATCCTTTGTTATTTGTACTTTGTCCTTTGTCATTTATTAGTTTTTTACTAATGACCAATGACTATTTTTCGTATTGTTCATAAGCAGCAACAATGCGCTGAACTAAAGGATGACGCACGACATCTTTTTGAGAAAATTCGCAAAAGGCAATGCCTTCAACATGTTTTAAAATTTGTAAAGCTACTCCTAAACCCGATTGTTGGTGAAGTGGTAAATCAGTTTGTGTCATGTCGCCTGTAATCACCATCCGCGAACGAAAACCCAAACGAGTCAAAACCATTTTCATCTGAGCAGGTGTAGTATTTTGAGCTTCATCCACAATTACAAAAGCGTTATTGAGGGTGCGTCCTCGCATATAGGCGAGGGGTGCGACTTCAATCACACCGCGTTCCATTAAGCTAGGTATTTTTTCTGGGTCGATGAATTCATAGATAGCATCGTAAAGTGGGCGAAGATAGGGGTTAACTTTCTGCTGCAAGTCTCCAGGCAAAAAACCGAGTTTTTCACCGGCTTCGACGGCAGGGCGAGTTAAAATTAGCTTTTCAACTTGGTTGGCAAGGAGTGCTTGCACGGCGACAACAACAGCGAGATAAGTCTTGCCGGTACCAGCAGGTCCAATCCCAAAGGTGAGGTCACGCCTACGGAGTGCATCGATATATTGACGCTGGCGGAAGGTTTTGGCGCGGACTTCTTCCCCCCGACGATTTTTGGCAAGGACATCTCGCTGTAAATCTTGCAGTTCCCCTTGCCGATCGCTATCTATGGCTTGACGAGCTGTTAAAATATCGGCACTGGAGATAGTATTGCCTTTAATCCAGAGGTCTTCAAGCGATCGCACTAATCGAGAAGCCAGATCAATTTGCCCTTCGGTACCAGAAATCAGTAATTCCTGTCCGCGTAACACTAAAGTGGCTCCTGTTTGCCGAGATAGGATTTTTAGATTTTCTTCTCCATCTCCTCCAAGAGCGATCGCACTGGGAATATTGGGCAGCTGAATTGTTAAGGCACCTGCCATAGTATTTTTTAATTGGTGAGAATCTGTGTTTGACAAAGGTTAATGTTTTTTCGCCCTTGGCGAAATTACGCTTTTATTACTTACATTTTAGAAAAATCTTTGCAATAAATGAATCGACTGTAGGGGCATACAGTTGTATGCCCCTATCGGTGAAGAGTTCAAAAAAAGATCCAAAAATCTTTTTGCTACCTTCCATCTTTACAAAAATTCTGAGCGGTTGTAGTTACCTCCGCTCAGACTTGCTCTCTAGTTTTAATCTAGCGGAGCCGGGGTTTAACAATGGGTTTGGGGCCATCATTTCCACGCGGTTCTCTCCTAGTCGGCGGTGGCGATCGCTCTTCTGTCTCTTCATCAAAAGACATACCCTCGCGTTCCGGCGTAGTGCTGCCGTAGATATCCAGGTATACTGATTGCCCAGTAGCGGCTGCCGCTGCGGCAATTACTGTACGAATCGCCTGAATATTGCGTCCCCCTCGACCAAACACTTTCCCTTTATCCGTACTTTCAAAGGCGATGCGAATCCAAGCCCGGTTGAGGGCCTGAGAAATTTCACAATCGACGCTTAAAGTCTCTGGAGATTCCAAAAACGGCTGCACTAAAAACCGAACCAGCCCAACATAGTTGGGACTAGCTGTTGGGGATATTGTTCCGGAATTATGATGCGGCTGTAGCTGTGGCACTGACCTGTTCAAAAACATTGGCTTTTACTAAAATGCGACGGACGGTGTCAGTGGGTTGAGCGCCTTGTTGTAGTCGCTTGACGATGCCGGGAATGTCTAGTCGCACTTCATCTGTTCTGGGGTTGTAGAATCCCAACTCTTCTAGGGGACGGCCATCGCGGCGAGCGAGGTTGTTAATAGCGACAATGCGGTAACTTGCTTCCCGCTTTTTACCGAATCGCTTCAAGCGCAGTTTGATCATGGTTGAAGAATCATTCTCCTAATTGGTAAGTATGCCGAAATGCTAATTTTAGCACTCGTCTAGCATTTGGTGCTATTAGTCATTAGTTATTAGTCATTACCAATGCCCAATGCCCAATGACTAAAGATTACCGAAGCCTTTTTTCTTTTTATCTTTGGTTTTTTTCTTTTTCGTGCCTGCATCACCATCATAACCTCGCCATCCTGGGGCTGGGGGACGATTGCCTGCGCCTGCGAAGGCGTTGCCCATGCCGCCACCGCCGAACATTCCCGGCATTCCAGGGAAGCCACCTTGACCCATTTGCTGCATGAGTGATCGCATTTTTTGGAAATCACCCACCAGTTTAGTCACATCGGATTCTCTATAGCCGGAGCCAGAAGCAATCCGCCGCCGCCGACTGGGAGAACTGGCTAATAAATCGGGATCATGGCGTTCTTGGCGAGTCATGGAGTTAATCATCGCCTCACAGCGATTCAGCTGGGTTTCTCCCTGCTTGAGTTGATCGTCTGATATCTTGTTCATCCCTGGAATCATCTTGATGAAGCCTCCCAGAGATCCCATATTTTTCAGCATCCGCAACTGCTTGAGAAAATCAGTAAAGTCAAACTTCGCTGACAAAATTTTCTCCTGCATTTTCTCAGCATCTGCTAAATCAAACTCTTCCTGGGCTTTTTCTACCAGGGTTAGCACATCGCCCATTCCCAAAATCCGGGATGCCATGCGATCGGGATAAAATGGTTGCAGTGCCTCGACTTTTTCACCCACGCCCACAAACTTAATCGGCGCTCCCGAAATCTTTCGCACTGAAAGCGCTGCACCACCACGGCTATCACCATCCATCTTGGTGAGAATCGCCCCAGTAATTCCGATCTGCTCATGGAAGGTGCGGGTCAGATTAGCTGCCTCTTGACCAGTCATCGCGTCCACCACCAACAGAGTTTCATGGGGTTGGACAGTTGCTTTGATGCGGGCTAATTCCGCCATCATATCTTCGTCAATTTGCAGGCGACCAGCAGTATCAATAATTACTGTGTTTACACCTTCTGCCCTAGCGCGTTCTACACCCTGTCGAGCAATTTCTACTGGATCTGCGTCGCTTCCTAGTTCAAATACTGGTACGTCAATTTGCTTACCCAACGTCACCAACTGGTCGATCGCTGCTGGGCGATATACGTCTGTTGCCACTAACAAACAACTACGATCTAATTTTCTCAGATGTAAGGCTAACTTAGCCGTAGCTGTGGTTTTACCAGTACCTTGCAACCCAGCCATTAGCACAATAGTAGGCTGTTCCTGAGCTTCTGCGATGGGAACATTTTCTTCTCCCATCACCTGTACCAGTTCATCGTGAACAATTTTGATGAACTGTTGGTCAGGTCGCACGCCGGTAATCACCTCGGCTCCCTGTGCTTTGGCTTCGACATCGCTAATAAAATCTTTGACTACCTGGAGGTTAACATCTGCTTCCAACAAGGCGCGGCGCACTTCGCGCAATGCATCTTGAATGTTGGATTGAGAAATTTTGTCCTGTCCCCGCAGTTTTTTCCAGGCGGATTCTAAACGGTCAGATAGAGCATCAAACATAATCTAATTACAGGTAGTTCGCCAATGGGGAATCTTGAACCGCCGATGAATGGGATTCCGAATTTCCGCTAAATTTTAAACGTGCTATTTACCAGCTTAGTAGTTTTCACCGCGACTGTAGCAACCAGATACCTACCTTTATTGAATTGGCAAACTGTCCCTTTGGTGTAAATTTTGATTTTTTCAAAGGGAAAAATGCCGTTTTATGATTGAGTTGTTGCTGGTTTTGAACGCTGTTGTTGATAAAAGCGGACAACTTTTTGCACATACTCAGCAGTGAAACCTTTGTTGCAGCCTGTATAGCTACCAGTCATCCACCAACAAGCTGCGCCGCGCACAGATGCAGTTTCATTATTATTAGTGGCGCGGAACTGGTTGGTTAACTCACGGCGGGTAATGCAAGAGACAACTTGGCGAGCGATCGCAGGGCTGTTTTCAAACTGCGTCGGTGTTAGTTCTCGTTTGAGACAAGTTCTTGTCCAGCCTTTGAGGGTTTCTGGTTTAACTTGCCATTCGCTGTAAAGTCCATCGTTGGGATTTTTTGTCTGCGGTGCAGCTTGTCGCAATGCCTCTACCATCGCCGCAACTTGGGTATCAGAAATCGGCTGCTGTGCTTGAGCTAATAATGGTAATAGTCCGAAGGTGACAATAACTCCGTTGAGTAGTAATCCTATGGGTTTTTTTCTCATAAGTTAACATCCTATGCTTTTACGCTATCAATTAGCAAGACATGATGCACAGATTAGGAACCTACTAAATTTTCAATAGTATCGGCATCATTCGGTAATGCGGCTGTTAAAACTTCGCTACCTTCTGTGGTAACTAAAACATCATCTTCGATGCGGATTCCGCGCACATCAGCAAATTCAGATAAACGCTGCCAATTCACTATATTCTGATATTTTGAGCGAACATTGGCATCATTTAAAATTGCTGGTACTTGATAAAAGCCAGGTTCAATCGTGACTAACATTCCTGGACGCAAAGGACGATTTAAACGGAGGTAGCCTAAGCCAAAGCGATCGCTCCTTTCACGTCCCTCCTCATACCCAGCTAAATCACCCAAATCTTCCATATCATGGACATCTAAACCCAGTAGATGACCAATACCATGAGGGAAAAACAGCGCGTGGGCATCCATCTCTACTAAATCTTGGGGATTTCCTTGTAAAATGCCTAACTCTACTAAACCTTCAGCTATCACAGTTGCAGCTAGCAAATGAATATCCCCATACTCTACTCCAGGGTGTATTTTGGCAATGCAAGCATCATGGGCTGCTAATACGACATTATAAATATCTCTTTGGGGAGATGAAAACTTACCAGAAACTGGCCATGTACGAGTGACATCACCAGCCCAACCCATATCAGTTTCAGCGCCAACATCGGCAAGTAATAAGTCACCTGGTTGTAGGGGATGGTGATACTGTTCGTTATGCAAAACTTCACCGTGAACTGTGACAATACTGGTGTAGGAAGTTGTCATATTGTGGGCAATAATTACCCCTTCCATCGCTGCACGAACTTCTGCTTCTAGCTTGGCTTTAGGTGTTGCTGCCATACCAGCTTTGTGCGCCTCAACAGTGACAGCAGCTGCTTTTCGCAACTGGATTAATGCAGCTTCATCGTGGGTAAGGCGCAGAGAAACGATCGCTTTAGCTAACTCCAAGTCAATTCCTTGGGGAGGACTTTGTGGTAAAATCCACCTATTTAATAGCTGCGATTGTTGCGTCCAAGTAGCTGCATCTTGTACAGCAAGTGTGGCAGCATCTTCTAACCAAGACTCTAATTCTGCCATTGGCCTTGCCACATCCGCCCCAATCTGTTGAGCTATTTCCTCACCTGTTGGCGTTTCTCCATGCCAAAGGGCGCTGCTGGGTGATGGATCGTCTATAAATAGTTCTAGCTTGCCGTCTTCTAAACGAATTGCTGCATTTGATAATGGCAGTCCGGCAAAATAGAGAAAATGACTGCTAGCGCGAAACGGAAAGGGATTTGCTGGAAAGTTGCGCGGACTGTTGCTAGCTGACCACAGAATTACTGGAAAATCAACGAGATTGGCTAGTTGTTGCCGACGGAGGCGTAAAGTATCGATTAGGGAAGTAGAAGTTTGTTGGATCAGCATAAATGGAAACTCAAAAGAAAGGATAAAGGTTATAGTTTTGCCTTTATTTAGTCGTTATCGTTTTTATCGTCATCGTCATCGTTTTTATCATCCTTGCGATCGCCATCTTTGTCGTCGTCGTCATCTTCGTCGTTCTGCTTTACCTGGTTAGGCTGTTGGTTAGGTTGTAGGACTGGTTTTTGTTGCTCAGTTGGAGCAGATGGCTGCGGTACTTCAACAGCACAACTAACTAATCCTCCAGAAATTAGCGCTAAGTTGACAGCAGCAAAGATGCTTCTGAGGATTTTTATGGTCATGTTTCCGTTTTGCTTTGACATTGACCCCAGTTTTTGGAGATTGTATTCCTAATTTATCAGGTACTGTATATGGCGGTTATAGCAATCCTAAATGAGTCGTGGAAATCTCTGATTCCTCTCTGCGTTCTCTGCGCCTCTGCGGTTAATTTATTTTTACAAATGATTTAGGACTGCTATATCGTTTGAATGTAACACGCGCTTTACTAGCACAGCTGTGCTACCCTACAAATGATCCGCCGCCTCATAATAATGGTAACTAGAGGCATAAATATAAATAATGCTGTCTAATTTTCAAGGTGACTTTAATGGGACAAACCATTACTCAGGTTGATGCTTTTACCAATACACCTTTTGCAGGTAATCCTGCTGCTGTCTGTATTCTGCCTACTCCCCAAAACGAACGCTGGATGCAGAATGTGGCACAGGAGATGAATTTATCTGAGACGGCTTTTCTGGTTAGACAGGATGATGGCTTCAATCTGCGTTGGTTTACGCCCAAGGTGGAAGTACCGCTTTGTGGTCATGCAACTTTAGCTAGTGCCCATGTACTTTGGTCAGAGGGGCATTTATCATCTAATGAAGTTGCGCGTTTCTACACCAAAAGCGGAGTGCTGATTGCTAAGTTGCAAGGTGAGTGGATTGAGTTAGATTTTCCTATGAATCATTCACAAGAAACAGTCGCCCCGCAAGAACTCAAGGCGGCTTTGGGTGTCCCATACAAATCTGTTTTCTTGAATTCCTTGGGTTATTTAGTGGAATTGGAATCTGAAGATTTGGTAGGACAAATACAGCCAAATTTCCAAATACTGAAAACATTGCCTACTTCTGAGATCATTGTCACCAGCCTCACTAACCCTGATTCTGAATATGATTTCGTCTCTCGCTTCTTTGCACCGGGTTTAGGGATTGATGAAGACCCTGTAACTGGGGCGGCTCATTGCTGTCTGGCTCCCTTCTGGCGCGATCGCTTGCATAAAAATGAGTTATTGGCTTATCAGGCATCCAGTCGCGGTGGGGTGGTGAAGGTGTATTATGACGGAGGCGATCGCGTCTTTCTGAGCGGACAAGCCGTAACTGTTATGCGAGGTGAGTTAATTACCGCATAAACCTATATTACAAATCAATCGCATCCGGCAAAAACTCAGCATCGAGAACTTGGGCCATAGAATACAGCACTTCCTCCTCTTATGAGGTACAGATACTTGGGATGGTATTAGGATATACAAAGGATAATTAGATTAATTAGTGTACCTCATAACTTCGGGAAGTGCTGTAAGGACATTCCACTGGAAACATGTCTATTGGTAGTTCAGTTTCATTACTAGCAGCTTTCAATCCCCGCAAAAATGTCTACTAAAAATACAAATAATCGAAGTTCTATCACATCTAGTAACTGGCCAATTGAGCAATTACCTGGACTGAATCACGAAGAACAATCTCAACTGCAACATTGTGGGATTACTAGCACAGTAGCACTAGTCAAAGAAGGGAAAACTCTAGAGACAAGACTAGCGTTAGCAAATAAACTCCAGATTCATCTTCAGTATGTAAATAAATGGATGGCTTTAGCTGACTTGGCGCGTATTCCCAGTGTAGGCATACAATATTGTGGTTTATTGCTCCATGCAGGTATTGGTTCTGTAGCACAGTTGGCTCAGACTCCCACTCACAGATTGCACCAACAAATTATGCGCTTGCAGGTAGCTACAATGCAGCGACGAGATTTGTGTCCACCAATTGAGCTAGTACAACAGTGGAGCAAGCAAGCGCAAGCAATCATTAGGTGAACTACTCAGACTTGCCTACGGCTGAAGTCTGAGCTTCCCAATTCATCGGGAATAGCCTCAAAACTCCGTAGTTTCTTTGGTCTGACACTCCCTCCAAGGGCAGGAGTCCTGGTTCCCAAGACCCAAATCTCTCTCTTGCGACATATACCTATTAGCTTGGTTTTCGCTTGTGGCATTGATGGTCAAGACAATGTATATCTTACCAGAAAATTCTGGGGATTCGTCATACATAAGCGAATTTGTTTTTACTGTGTAAAAAATCAATTCCAGATGTAATCCTTATCCCCCGCTCACAATCCCCACCTTATGAGTACATTGTTCGCGTTAGCGTCTCGCAGAGAAGGTGGGGACTTCCGCGACTCGTTAAAAGTTAGGAGTGAAAAGTTAAAATTCATAATTCATAACTCCTAACTCATAACTCATAATTTATAACTCTTCACTCTTTGGCTAAAACACCATTAAGGAAGATATCAGCAAGTCCTTCTGCCATTTCCTGCATTTGTTGGGGGGAGGCGTCAGGTTCCATGAGGGTGTTGTTGGAAAAACCTGCGATCGCAAACATTCCTAAAAAAACTTTGGCTACCAGCTTGGCGTCCATTTTGCGATAAATGCCTTTATCCATCGCTGTTTGAAAGAATGCTTCGCCCACATCAGACATTTTTGTAATGACTTCTAATTGAATGCGATCGCGCAAATCGGGATGAAACTGCACCTCCATAAAACAAACGCGCATTAAATCGGCATTTTTTTGGAAGTTCCACATCCGGCGACGCATCACCTGAGCTACGGCTTTATAGCTGCCCATTTCACTTAATTCTGTCAGCAAATCTGTGAGAATCTCCACCCATCCACTCGTCGCTACTTCCACCAAAATTGCCTTTTTATTGGCAAAATGACGGAATAGAGTCCCTTCAGCTACACTTGCCGCCTGTGCTAAATCGCGGGTCGTTGTACCGTCAAATCCCTGAGCGGCGAACAACCGTTGTGCTGCCTGCAAAATCCGGGTGCGCGTCTGAGCCTCTGAGGGTGGGGAAGAATTAAAAACTCGCATAACAGTTATGGTGAGATTTGCGGAACAGGATTTGTAGCATTATTGTCTAACATGAAGTAAAAAAGCTCAACAAGCTTAATACAAGATTAACGTCTTTTTGCTAAGTACCTAGTTTTTTAGGTAGTGTAACTTTATCTTAACTTTTGCTTATGAACCAGATGAGTCGGTCAATTTTAGTTTTTAGACTTCGGCGTGAGCGCTCAGTCGAACGCTTGGGGACTTTCCTGCGGAACGCTACGCGAACGACTTCGCTCAGTCGAACGATTTTGGATTGGTCAGATAAAGTATCTGTCATATTGCGGCGGTTGTTTGTCGCTTTGTTGGCTTTGATCATTCTCTGGTGGGGATTGCTGCCAGAAATCGCTCTGGCTCAAACTCAGACGGCACCTCCTCCCCAAAGAGTGCTGCAACCTACAAAAACTCAAACTCCACCAGTTCAAAGTTCGATCCAACCTTATCTGAATCGAGTTATCAAGCAGTTAACGGAATTTCGCCTCGACAATGGTCTAAAATTCATTGTCTTAGAACGACATCAAGCGCCTGTGGTTTCTTTTCTTACATACGCGAATGTCGGTGGTGTGGATGAGCCAGATGGTAAAACTGGTGTAGCTCACTTTCTGGAACATTTGGCGTTTAAAGGCACAACGCGCATTGGTACAGAAGACTACAAGGCAGAAAAACCTCTATTAGAAACCTTAGAACGGTTGGATGCCCAAATTAAAACAGCGAAAGCCGATGGCAAAAAAGATGAGGTTGCTCGGTTAGAAGCTGAGTTTAAGCGAGTGGAAGCGCAAGCAGCCAAGCTTGTCAAGCAAAACGAATTGGGGCAAATTGTCGAACAAGCGGGAGGTGTAGGGTTAAATGCCAATACTTCAACCGAAGCTACCCGATATTTGTACAGCTTTCCTGCCAATAAGCTGGAACTTTGGATGTCGCTGGAGTCGGAACGATTTCTCGATCCTGTAATTCGTCGTGAGTTTTATAAAGAGAGGGATGTAATTTTAGAGGAACGACGGATGCGGGTGGAAAATTCACCCATTGGACAAATGGTGGAGAAATTTATTGATACTGCTTACAAAGTTCATCCCTACAGGCGTCCGGTGATTGGCTATGACGAAGATATCCGCAATTTGACACCAGAAGATGTCCAAAAGTTTTTTGATACTCACTACGTACCAAGTAATTTAACCATTGCCATTGTCGGAGATGTTAACCCGGCTGAGGTGAAAAAACTGGCGCAAACTTATTTTGGCCGCTATCTGGCAAGAACCAAAGCTGTTGAAAAAATCCCGGTGGAACCGTCACAACAACAAACACGAGAAGTTACTTTACAGCTACCTTCTCAACCCTGGTATTTAGAAGGTTATCATCGTCCGGCAATTACCCATCCAGATAATGCAGTCTATGAAATCATTGGCAGTTTATTAAGTGATGGGCGCACGTCGCGGTTGTATAAGTCTTTGGTAGAAAAGCAACGCTTGGCGCTAAATGCCCAAGGTTTTAGTGGATTTCCTGGAGATAAGTACCCAAACCTGATGTTATTCTATGCTCTCACGGCTCCTGGTCATACGGTTGATGAGTTGGCGGTGGCTTTGCGCCAAGAAATTGACAAATTAAAAACTGAGCCAGTAGCGACGGTTGATTTGGAACGGGTGAAAACCCAAGCACGGGCAGGTTTGTTACGTACTCTCGATTCCAATATGGGGATGGCTCAACAATTGTTGGAATATGAGGTGAAAACTGGCTCTTGGCGGAATTTGTTTAAGCAGTTGGATGATATTTCGGCGGTGACAACGGCTGATATTGTGCGGGTGGCTAAGGAGACGTTTACGCCGGAAAATCGCACGATTGGTAAGTTGTTGTCGAAAGAAGCTTAAGAGAAACGAACCGCAGAGGCGCAGAGGGCGCAAAGGAAGAGAGATATGCAGAGGTATAAGGTGAAGGGTAAAAAATTCAAAATTCAAAATGTGAAGGGGCTTATTTATGCTTTGGTTGGTGTTTTTGCGTGTTTACTTTTAACTTGTAATTTTTCTCTGGCGGCGACGGCTGAGGCAAAGCATTATACTGAATTGCAATTGCCAGCGCTACCTGAGATTAAGTTACCCAAGTATGAGCGGTTTGTTCTCCAAAACGGCTTGGTTGTCTATTTGATGGAGGATCACGAATTACCGTTGGTGAATGGGACGGCATTTGTGCGGACAGGAAATCGCTTGGAACCATTGGAAAAAGTCGGGTTAGCTGGTTTTACAGGCGCGGTGATGCGAACTGGAGGAACTAAGCAGCATTCGCCTGATGAACTCAACGAGATATTGGAACAACGCGCCGCATCTGTGGAAGCTAGTATTGGTGAAGCTTCTGGTGGTGCTAGCTTTGACGCACTCAGTGAAGATTTAGAAACGGTGTTTGGGCTGTTTGCCGAGGTGCTGCGATCGCCAGTATTCGCTCAAGAAAAGCTAGACTTGGCTAAGACACAAGCTAAGGGTGGCATTGCTCGTCGCAATGACGATCCAGATAGTATTGCTAGTCGAGAATTTCAAAAATTGATCTATGGGAAAGATAGTCCATACGCTCGCACAATAGAGTATGCAACGGTAGATAAAGTTGAGCGTGAGGATTTGCTCAAGTTTTATCAGCAATATTTCCACCCCAATAATATGATTTTAGGGATTGTGGGGGATTTTGACACCAAGAAAATGCGATCGCTTGTTCAAGCTAAGTTTGGCGACTGGAACCGCAACCCAGGTATTGCTAAACCCAAATTACCAAATGTTTCGCCAGCTAATACAGGTGGAGTATTTTTTGTCAATCAGCCACAATTGACGCAAAGTAGTGTGCTTATCGGCCATTTAGGTGGACGGTTTGACAATCCTGATTATCCGGCGCTGGATGTAATGAATGGGGTGTTAAGTGGGTTTGGTGGACGCTTATTTAATGAAGTGCGATCACGTCAAGGTTTAGCTTACTCTGTTTATGGCGACTGGAGTCCCCGTTTCGACTATCCTGGCATGTTTATTGCTGGTGGACAAACGCGATCGGATGCTACCGTCCAGTTTGTCAAAGCTTTACAAGAGCAAATCAAACGCATCCAAACTCAAAGAGTAACAGCAAAAGAACTCGCTTTTGCCAAAGAGTCTACGCTCAACTCCTTTGTATTCAACTTTCAAGACCCTAGCCAAACCTTATCACGGTTGATGCGATACGAATATTACGGCTATCCTGCTGATTTTCTCTTTCGTTATCAAAAAGCCGTCGCCGCCACCACCGCAGCTGATGTGCAACGAGTAGCACGAGAATACCTCAAGCCAGAAAAGATAGTGACTCTAGTGGTGGGGAATCAAACCGCTATTCAACCGCCATTGACGCAGCTAGCAACAAAGGTGACAGTAATAGATGTAACGATTCCTGGTTCGCAGCCACAGGTGAAAAATTAATCACAAATTGCGATTAAAACCATAAGTAGAGAAGCGATTTATCGCATCTCCCTGATTGCGCTATGAACAAGGTATCCCTCTCAGGATTTCCTGATGATCAGCATTTATTTATGAGTACTTCAGTAATTACTCAAATCAAATAATTTCCTTCATTATCGGGAAATGACTGAGGACAAATTGTAGTAAGCAGTAGAAACTAAATCAGGAACCAAAGCCTCTGGAGTTTCCAGAGGTTTTTTCTTTAAATTACGCTTTTCTAGGAGCGATCGCCCCATACACTTCAATAAAGGGGTTTATAGCGTTTCCCGACAAGCGTGAGGTACACCCGTAGGAGCACGGCACTGCCGTGCCCCTACACCAGGCGATATAATGTTGTACCGCACCTGAGTGGGAACCGCTATATTAAGCAGGCGAGATGCGACGACAAGCTAGTGCGTGTTGAAGTATCCGACAATTTAGTGATGAAGCAGCAAACAATTGTCGCCTTAACTGGAGTAAGCTAAATTTAGGTTTGAGCTACTGGGAGTGAAGATGATGTTGTTAGAATTCAAGCGCATCCATGTTCCACCAGGACAAAGAGTGTTACTGCAAGATGTAACCTGGCAGGAATTGGAAACAATTCTAGAGGATTTAGGAGAGCATCGTGCTGCACGAATTGCTTATGACAGGGGAATACTGGAGATTATAGCACCACTGCCAGAACATGAATATGACAAAGAAATTATTGGTGATTTAGTCAAAGCGCTTCTGGAAGAGCTAAATACTGAGTTTATCAGCCTTGGTTCTACCACTTTCAAAAACCAAGCAATGGCTCAAGGTATAGAACCTGACCAGTGTTTCTATATAAAAAATGAATCCAAGATTCGTGGCAAAAAGCGACTAGATTTAACAGTAGACCCTCCTCCAGATTTAGCTTTAGAAGTTGATATTACTTCTCGCACTCATCCTAATATCTATGAAGCTTTAAAAGTGCCTGAGCTTTGGCGTTTTGATAAAGGAAAGCTCCAAATTAATGTTCTGCAAGACGGGCATTATGTAGAGTCTCAGCAAAGCCTAAATTTTCCTAAATTTAAACTAATTAAAACGATTCCCCAATATCTGGAGCAAAGTACAACAGCAGGCAGAAATGCAACGCTCAAGGCTTTTCGTGTTTGGGTACGAAAGCAGATACAACAGCAATGACTGATTGACACTCCCCGTGCTAAAGCAACGGGGATTCTTAAAACATCACTGTCTTAATATCCTGTTTTATCAGGTTCCCAAACTCAACACGTTTGCACAAAAGTGCGTGTTGATATTGTTTTGGGCGTTTAGCTGGAAATCCCAGCAAGTTTCGCGGAGTCCCCACGTACTATTTCCAGACCTCTATCCCTAATAGTCTTTGCAGCACCAATGTCAGCGTGTTCATGATATCCGCAATGCGTACAGATGAACTTTTCGCCATCACGGTTGGACTTATCAATATGCCCACAATTTCGGCATTCTTGGCTTGAGTATTTTGGATTAACTTTAATTACAATCTTTCCTTGCTTTACAGCCAGATACTCAATCTTCAAGATTAAATCACTCCAACCTGCATCAGAGATAGAACGGTTCAAACCCTTTTTTCTAGACTGTCCATTCTTTAAAAATCTGCCTGTTTCCCCATCTATTTTTACCTTGCATCGTCGCAACATACCTGAAACGTTTAAATTTTCCAGGGCAATTGCATCCACCTTGCGCGAGACAATTTTATTAGCTATCTGCCATTGATATGCTTGCCGCTTGTCAGCTATTTTTTTGTGGAACCTCCCTAGTCTTCTAGCTGATTTTTTGCGATTATTACTCCCTTTTATTTTTCGACTAACTCGCCTTTGTCTTATCTTTAAAGTGCGTTTTGCTTTTTTATTAGTTGAAAAGCGTGGGTTCTCAATTTGACACCTATCCGACAAGTGAACAAGTTTGGTTATTCCTAAGTCGCAACCAAGAATAGACTTAACATCGTCCAATGGTTTAGAGGTATGGTCAGGTACACTCTTATCCTCAATTCTGATAGAAACGTACCAGCCATCCTGACGTTTTCTCACGGTGCAAGCTTTGATTGTGAATCCATTAGGTATGGTGCGTGAATTATGAAAGCGCATCCATCCCAGCTTAGGTAGATAGATTTTGCTCCCTTGCACCTTTATTCCCATCTGGTAAGTAAAAGAGGTGAAGTTACTACGGTTTTTAAATTTAGGAAACCCTCTACCCTCTCCTGACGGAGACGCTGCGCGAACAAAAAAGTTTTTGTAAGCAGTGTCAAGACGTTTAACGTTTTGCTGTAGCACTGTAGAATCAATTTTACCAAACCACGGTCTAGCTTTCTTCAACTCTGGTAATGCGGTTATTTGGATATCTCCAGCACTGCGTCGCGGGTTTCTAAATCTCCCGGTTTTATCAGTCTTAGAGTCTTTCCAAGGTTCTCCGGTTGCACCATTCTTGGTAACGAAACAACTGACAGGACAAGCTTCTGCCCTACTTCTAATATCACAGTAATCGCCTTGAATG
>JAHCSU010000508.1 GCA_023522315.1 Nostoc sp. CCCryo 231-06 | reverse complement strand
AGTTAGGAGTTAGGAGTTAGGAGTTATAAGAATTCTTCCCCAATGCCCAATGCCCAATGCCCAATGCCCAATGCCTAATGCCCAATGCCCAATGCCCAATGCCCAATGCCCAAATTAAGCTTGTATGTTCAGTCTTTGGTGCAAAGCGTCGCGTGCGTGTTCTCGGTCATCAAAATGGATTTTTTCGGTGCCGAGAATTTGGTAGTCTTCGTGACCTTTACCAGCAAGTAACAGTCCATCTCCGGGTTGTGCTTGTAAAATAGCGGTACGAATTGCAGTAGCGCGATCGCAAATTACCATTGGCTGAAATGTTTTAGCAATTCCCGCCAAAATATCTTCTAAAATCCTTTCTGGGTTTTCTGTGCGAGGATTATCCGATGTCACCACTGCAACATCAGCTAATTCGGCGGCAATTTTACCCATTATTGGGCGCTTAGTGCGATCGCGATCGCCACCACAACCAAACACGCAAATCACTTTCCCTGGTATAAACGGACGCGCAGCTTTCAGCAGATTTTCTAAACTATCTGGTGTGTGGGCATAATCCACAATCACACTGATATCTTGGTCAGGGCTAATCTGTACCCGTTCCATCCGTCCGGGAACTCCAGGAAACTCAGGTATCACAGACGCTACTAACTGCAAATCTTGCCCTAAGTGCAAAACTGCTCCTACGGCTGCTAGAAGATTTTCTAAATTATATTGTCCGACTAGAGGCGATCGAAAAGCTACATCACCTTTTGGTGTATGTAATGTCCCACTGACACCATTCGGCTGGTAACTTAAATCACTCATCCATAAATCAGCGCTGTTATCGTTGACACTGTAACTCCAAACCTGTTCAGAATCTAACGAGGCAATTAACCGCTTTCCGTAAGAATCATCAGCATTAATTATTGCCCGTCCCTTGAGATAATCAGGGCTAAATAACAACGCTTTGGCAGCAAAGTAATCTTCCATGTCGGTGTGATAATCGAGATGGTCTTGAGTAAGATTACTGAACACCGCCACCTCAAATTCACAACCCAACACTCTACCTTGGGCCAAAGCGTGAGAACTTACTTCCATCACCCCGAACTCACTACCAGCCTTTACAGCCTCTGCTAGCTGCTGTTGCAGTTCCACCGCGAAGGGTGTAGTGTGGGCAGCAGTTTGCTCAAAACCTGCCCAACGAGTATAGAGAGTTCCCATCAAAGCTGTAGCTAGATTGGCTTTGATGAGCAGAAATTCAATTAGATGAGTAGTTGTAGTTTTGCCATTTGTGCCAGTCACACCCACCAGCTTGAGTTTTCGTCCCGGATAACCGTAAAAAGCACTAGCTATCTGGGCACAAGCTTGAGTCATGTTACTTGCACTGATGACTACAGCCTGATTTGTGGGAGGATTTTTTTGTGCAGCTTCGGGAGAAACGATCGCAGCTACAGCCCCCGATGCGATCGCACTTTGCCAAAATTCTCCACCATCAACCCGTGTTCCTGGCATCCCAATAAACAAATCTCCCACACCACAAGCATGGGAATTCGTCTTCAAACCCCTAACTTCCACATCCTCCATCGGATGGCTAGGCAATTGTTCAACACTATCTACCGCCGTTAGTAATTCCCGCAATTTCATTTTGTGAACCTCGTCACCTTCTTGATCTTGCGCTTATTCTGCATTATTTTTTTCTAATTAGCTAAATACTTACGCAACATTTGCTCCAACTGTTGCACACTAGCACGAGGAGAAGGACGCGGCAATGGTGCTTCTCTAATTTCTCCCTCCGCGCCCTTGGCGGCTTGGCGGTTCGATAAAAAAAGTACCGGCACCTCATACTCATACGCAGCGAACCAATCTTCACGAGTCGTAATATCCCTAACTTCCAACTCGAAACTGAGATTTTGGATTTGTTCTAGCTTTTCTTGCAAGCCTTCACATAAATGACAGCCGGGTTTACTGTATAAAATTAATTGCATTGTTTATTTGAGTTGGTGTAAGAACTTATCTGACTTTTCATGTTAGGAAAAATCCACCAAAAACCTAACCCCCTAACCCCCTTCCCGACGCGGGAAGGGGGAAAATTAAAAGTCTCTCTCCTTTGAGGAGAGAGATTTAGAGAGAGGTTTTCCAGATGCCGTAAAAAGTCAGGAAGTTATAAGTTTAGAATAACGAACCGCGAAAGAGGAGAGATGAGAAGAGAAGGGTTTGATGTGGGTGAGTATGTTGATCTTATGGCGTTGTTGTTGGATTTGGAGTTAAGAGATGAGTATCGTGATGGGGTGGTGGCAAATTTTGAGAGAATTAGTGCGATCGCTAATCTTGTAAATTCTTTTCCTCTAGGGGAGGATATTGAAGTTGCACCAGTTTTTGAACCATGAATGATGCTGTATCAATAGCTGCTGCTGTGCGTGAGGGTAAAGTTAGCGCGGTGGAAGTTACTCAGGCTGCGATCGCACGAATCGCCGCGCAGGATAATCAAATCAACTGTTTTACGGCTTTGACTGCTGAAGCAGCTTTAACAGATGCAGCCCGCATTGACAGGGAAATCGCCCAAGGTAATCATCTTGGAACACTTGCGGGTGTGCCTTTTGCGGTGAAAAATCTCTTCGATATCGCTGGTTTAACGACTCTGGCGGGATCGAAAATCAATGCAGAAAACCCACCAGCTAGCCAAGATGCAACAGCAGTAGCGAAGCTGAAACAAGCGGGTGCTGTGCTGGTTGGCGCTTTGAATATGGATGAGTACGCCTATGGGTTTGTAACGGAAAATTCCCATTACGGTGCTACTCACAACCCCCATGATTTACAGCGAGTTGCTGGTGGTTCATCAGGTGGTTCGGCGGCGGCTGTTGCTGCTGGGTTAGTACCCGTGACGCTTGGTTCAGATACTAATGGTTCAATTCGCGTTCCGGCGGCGTTGTGTGGCGTTTTTGGTTTCAAGCCGACTTATGGACGCTTATCTCGGGCTGGGGTAGCTTTATTTTCTAGCAGTTTTGACCACATTGGATCTTTTGCGCGTTCGGTGCAGGATATCGCCACGGTGTTTGATGTGCTTCAGGGAGAAGACGATCGCGATCCAATTTGTACAAAGCGTCCGCCTGAATTGGTTTTACCACAACTTCAGCAAGATATTTCTGATATCAAAATTGCTATCGCAGGTGATTATTTCACCAAAGGCGCAGAACTGGAAGCTTTAGCAGCAGTGCAAAAAGTAGCTGATGCTTTGAATGTCACTGAATACGTAACCATACCAGAAGCCCACCGCGCCCGTGCAGCAGCTTTTGTGATTACAGCTAGCGAGGGCGCAAATCTGCATTTGGGAAAATTGCGTAGATGTCCCCAAGATTTTGATTCAGCGACACGCGATCGCTTTTTGGCTGGGGCGTTAATTCCAAGTAGCTGGTATCTCCAAGCCCAACGCTTTAGAAAATGGTACCGCGATCGCATTCGAGAAATCTTTCAAAATGTGGATATAATTCTTGCCCCGACAACACCAATTTCCGCACCGCTAATTGGTCAACAAACGATGATTTTGGATGGCGAAGAAATTCTTGTCCGTCCTCATTTAGGATTATTTACTCAACCATTATCTTTTATTGGTTTACCAGTTTTATCAGTACCAATTCAGCGCCCAAATGCTTTACCTTTAGGTGTGCAATTGATAGCAGCACCATATAATGAAGCATTGATTTTACAAGTTGCGGCTACATTAGAGGCAAAAGGTATAGTTTCAGCACCAATTATTTTCAACCCTCTCAACTAAAGCTATTAAGCTATAATTATGACAAACCTTTTTACTTATTATGACTATTTCAATAACCATCAACTTACCGAAAAATTTAGTTGAATCTGCCCAACGTCTTGGAGACGCTACTGCGAGAAAGCTATCAGACGTTTTAGTTGATACCCTGGAAATAGTATTGCCTACCTTCGAGAATCTCTCAGAAATGAGCATTAATTCTGAAATTTTACATGTTTCAGATCAAGAAGTACTCGAATTAGCTAACTTAAAAATGGATGCAGCACAAAATGAACGTTTGGGTGAACTGCAAGCTAAAGGAAAAAATACAGGATTGACAGAAGTAGAACGCTATGAACTATTAGTTTTAATGTCGATTTACCAAATCGGACAATTAAGGAAGTCAGAAGGTTTAGCTGAAGCAGTGAGGCGAGGAATAAAAACTCCTTTATCATCATGAGTCCTCTGTCTGAAATAATCCGTAAAAGAGTTAGACAACGGGCAGGAAATCGCTGTGAATATTGTTTCAGTCACCAAAATTATATTATGGGCAGATTGCAAATTGACCATATACAACCTTTGGTAAAAGGAGGAGTTGATACAGAAGATAATCTGTGTTTAGCCTGTGAATTATGTAATCAATACAAGTGGACACAAACCGAGAGTTTAGATTCTGAATCTGGCAAAACAGTTTCTCTATTTAACAAACTTTGGGGGTTTAAGTCCCCTGCCTCTATAGGCAGCACGTTTTGTG
>JAHCSU010000507.1 GCA_023522315.1 Nostoc sp. CCCryo 231-06 | reverse complement strand
AAGTAACTTGAGATATTAAGCTTCTTAAGACTTCTGTGGTAATCTTATGCTTTAACTTATATAAATATCATCTATCTTTGTACGGAAATTACCCCCTACTAAAGATGTAAATACATTCTAATTTATTAATTTTTGGTGAATTGGTACAGTTTTCAATATAACTTTTTTTATAAATACGAGTTTTATAAAATCGTCAAAATCCAAGTTAAATAGTGAGTATGAGCGAAAATGCTCTACTATCGTCTGTTAATTATCTAATTTTAAAATGTTATTTCAAGAATAAATTGTATAGACCCTTTTTGGACGGCTTTCCGTATTTTCGAGGATAAGCTGTAGCCACCTAAAGAACACATTTTCGTAAAGTAGGTACTTTGAAATTAGAAGTGATGAAGTTTTATTAAGAATCCCATCTAAGTTTTTAACAGGAGGCAGAAAGGAGAGAAGAGATAGGACTTACGCAAAATATCTCTCAAACTCTCATTTCTCTGTGTCCGGTTATTGAGCGAAGTCGAAATACTGCGCCTCTGTAGTAGCCTGCGGCAAGCCGCTTCTCTACGAGACGCTCTCGCGTTTGCGTCTACGTTATTATGTAACTTGTGCGTAAGTCCTAAAGAGAGTTAAATTATTGACTTATTACATTAAATATGATATTTTTTGTTGCTATAAATAAAAATCAAATATAAACGTGAATATCTCTCCATCTCTCAAAAAACCGCGTGTCTCATGGCAGGCGGTTTTCTCACTGCTAATGTTTGTGTTCATGTACCTGCCTATACTGGTACTTGGTTTTTATAGCTTCAATCAGTCACCTTACAGTGCAACTTGGCAAGGATTCACTCTCGATTGGTATGGCAAGTTGTTCAGTGACGATCGCATCTTATCAGCTTTGCAAAACAGTATGATAGTTGCTGGCTTTGCAGTGGGAATTTCAGCAGTACTGGGAACCTTGATGGCGGTTGGGTTGGCGCGTTACGAATTTCCTGGTAAGAAATTGTATCGTGGTGTTGCTTACCTACCATTAATTATTCCCGATATTGCGATCGCAGTAGCAACCCTAGTATGTCTAGCAGCCTTTGCAATCCCTTTGAGTTTGTGGACAATAGTCGCAGCCCATATCGTGTTTTGTCTGGCTTACGTCGGACTTGTGGTTGGTTCACGACTGAGCAATTTAGATCCTCACTTAGAAGAAGCAGCACTAGATTTAGGCGCTACACCAACGCAAGCTTTCATCAAAGTATTGTTACCTCAATTAATGCCTGGTATTGTAGCTGGTTGTCTCTTGGCCTTTGTTCTCAGCTTAGATGACTTTCTCATTGCCAGTTTTACTGCTGGTAGCGGTTATAACACCCTACCAATGGAAATTTTTAGCCGCATTAGATCAGGAGTCAAACCTGATATTAACGCGCTGAGTGTCATGTTGATTTCAGTATCTGCGATCGCTGCTATTGTAGCTGAATTAATTCGCATTTCTGGAGAGAATAAAAGCTGAAAATCAGGCTCGTAATTGCTAATCAAAATTATGGATGAGTTGGTTCTCCATGAACTTTTTTGAGTGGTCAATAAAAGCTATATTAAAAGAGACGTTTAAATGTAATCTTTCTCCATCTGTTGTACCCATGTATTGATATTTACTAATATTTATAAACGTCCTAATATAAACAAGTATATAGGATTTATTCAT
>JAHCSU010000506.1 GCA_023522315.1 Nostoc sp. CCCryo 231-06 | reverse complement strand
GGGGGTGGGGTTCAGTACCTACTCAACTGAAAACCGCTATAAACACATGAATAAACTTCCGTGTTCGCTTCTCTACATAACTGTTTTCAATTAGATAATATTGGGGCTAACTTTGGAGAAGATGCTATTTCCCCCTCATTATGCAAATCTGCCAAAATCCCAATTGCTCAAATCCATTCAACTCTGATAGCAATAGATTTTGCGTGAGTTGCGGACAAAGCAACTTTGGCAAACTTCTAAGAAACCGTTACCGCGTATTGAGACTTTTAGGTGAAGGTGGATTTAGCAGAACCTATGCTACAGAAGATGTAGACAGACTAAACGCGCCTTGCGTCATCAAGCAATTTTTCCCCCAGTTTCAGGGAACAGGACAACGCACCAAAGCAGCAGAGTTTTTTAAAGAAGAGGCTTTTCGGTTGTATGAACTGGGAGAAAATCATACCCAAATTCCCAGATTACTTGCTTATTTTGAACAAGGTGCTAGCTTGTATCTCGTACAAGAATTTATTCAAGGAAAAACTCTCTTACAAGAAGTACAGCAACAAATCTATAGTGAATCACAAATTTGGGAACTTTTAGCTGATTTATTACCAGTTCTGCAATTTATTCATACTCATAATGTCATTCATCGGGATATCAAACCAG
>JAHCSU010000505.1 GCA_023522315.1 Nostoc sp. CCCryo 231-06 | reverse complement strand
AATGACCAATGACCAATGACCAATGACCAATGACCAATGACCAATGACCAATGACAAAAAAGCTAACCGACTATACTGATTTTGCCAGTATCTAAATCGTAATAACCACCAATTATTTTCAGCTTTTCTGCCTTGATTAAATCAGATAAAACTGGTGATGATTTCAATTTTTCAACTTGCGCCGCAATATTTGCTTTACAAGCATTTTCTAACTTATCTCCTGGCTCTCCTTTTGAACTTTCTACACTTGGTTGAATTGCCTCAAGCAAACTTCCAATTCGCCCTGGTACTTGAGCGCCTTTAATTGCGGCATCTACCGCACCACATCTTTCATGCCCCATTACCATAATGACTTTAGAGCCTAATACTAAACTGCCAAATTCTAAGCTACCAATTTGCTGTGTTGTGGCAATATTTCCAGCTATGCGGCAGACAAATAAATCTCCAAGTCCTTGGTCAAAGACAATCTCTGAAGGCACTCGTGAATCTGCACAACCCAGAATAGAAGCAAATGGCTTTTGAGTTTTGGCAATTTCCTGCAAACGAGTATAGCTTTGGTTAGGATTTTTACGTTTTCTTTTCACAAACCTGTCATTCCCGTCGAGTAATTCTTGCAATGCCTTATCGGGGGTAATATCATCTTCTGCTGGGGCTTTTTTTTCGGCTGCAAGTAAGTTTGAACCAAGTCCGGCTGTCAATACACCTGTACCGATCGCACCTGCACCAAACTTGAATAAACTTCTTCTGGAAAGATTGATGTGGGGATGTTGTATGCTCATGGAATTCTCCTCAAAATATTAAACTGGCTGCTTGTAATAAAACGGTGCTTAACTACCCAAGTGTCGAGGTTTGAAAAATCAAATTTAAAAACTGCACTCCCCAAAATGGCCAAGCTACCCACATTCCTAAAACACCTACTCCTAAAAGAACCGTTAAGGCATAAAACTGGGTTTGTCCAGAGGTGCTGTATTTCAGACCTTCGCCACCTAATAGCGAAAATAAACCAACGAAATTAACGATGCCATCGACTACAAGGCGGTCAATCATATCGGCAAGTTGGGAAATTTTGGCAACTCCAAAAATTATGGTGATTTTATAGAGTTTAGGGGTATAAAAGTCGTATGCAAATAAATCTTGTAAACCTTGCCAAGGGAGGCGAATCGGTTTAGGAATATTGCCTAAATAAATCACGCCAGTTATACTGCAACCAAAAATACTCGACCAAATTAAAAGCAGTGCCACATCTTTATTGAGAGTTGCCCAATTGGGTAAAAGTGATAAGCTTTGCAACACTAAAGGAAGATGTAGACTGACACCAAGTAAAATCATCATTGGCAGAATCATCGGCCAGTGGGCTTCAGGCGATCGCTGACTCATTTGTGTAGCTTTACCGCCAAAAATTAAACCGAATTCTCTGGTTAAACTCACGGCTGTTAAAGCATTTACCGCTATTATTACTCCCACTAACCAAGGTTGCGTTTCCCACAACCCATCTGCTAGTTTCACTAACGCCCAAAAGCTACCCAAGGGTGGAAAACCAATTAATCCTAAAGTCCCGACGATAAAGGCTATTGCTGAAATCGGGCGACGTGTCCACAATCCGCCTAATTGGGTTACGTCTTGGGTGATACTATTCCAGATAATTCCGCCAGTACTCATTATCAACAGGGCTGCGGATATGGCATGGGTGAGTACTAACAATAGCGCCGTTTCGTATTGTTGCACTCCCACGGCGATGAATACTAAACCCATGTAGGCACTGACAGAATAGGATTGACAGCGCTTAAGATCAATTTGAGCGATCGCTATTAAAGAAGCACCCAACGCCGTCACTACGCCAATGGTCACCATAGCTGAGGAAACTATAGGCGAGATGGTTAACACGGGTTGCAGTTTAATTAGCACCCATGCACCACTAGCTACTACTACCGAATTCCGCAAAATCGTACTCGGAACAGGGCCTTCCATCGCTTCATCCAACCACAAATGCAGGGGGAACTGGGCACATTTACCCATCGGCCCGGCAATTAAGGCTAAACCTACCAGTGCCATTGTTGTCGGGTTGACGTTAGCAGTAGCCGCCCACTTGGCTAGTTCTGGATAACTCCAAGTTCCGGCTAGGGGCCATAGTGCCAACACGCCCATTAATAAGAATAAGTCTCCCACCCGCTTAGTTAAGAAAGCATCTCTGGCACCTGATACTACTAACGGCTGGCTAAACCATAAGCCGACTAGTAAGTAGGTTCCCAGCGTCAGGACTTCCAAAATTACATAGCTGAAGAACAAGTTATTACATAGAACAAGGGCGCATAGTCCCGCTTCAAATAATCCTAATAAGGAATAGAAGCGTCCCCAACCCCAATCCATTTCCATGTAGCCGATTGCATAAATCTGCGCCAGCAAATTCAAGCCACTAATCACAACCAAAGCGCCGACACTCACCGAGGATATTTCCAAAGCAATGGTCAGGTCTAAACCAGCTGTAGATAACCAAGGAATAAATACTTCTTCGGCTGGCTGATTC
>JAHCSU010000504.1 GCA_023522315.1 Nostoc sp. CCCryo 231-06 | reverse complement strand
CCAGTTCTGCAATTTATTCATACTCATAATGTCATTCATCGGGATATCAAACCAGAAAATATTATCCGCCGTGCAAGTGATGAAAAACCCGTATTAATTGACTTTGGTGGTGCTAAACAGGTAACACAAACCAGTATAGGAAGACAAGCTACAGTAATTTATACCCTTGGTTATGCCCCAACCGAACAAATGGCTGGATTTGCTTGTCACGGCAGTGATTTGTATGCTTTAGGTGTAACTTGCGTGCGTCTTTTAACTCGATGTTTGCCGTTGCAGGATGCTTCTGGACAGATTAATGACCCTATTTATGATGCCATGAACGCTAAGTGGTTCTGGCGTGAACGTTTACAAGAAAAAGGTATTAGTATCAGCGACGACTTAGGGAGAATTTTAGATAAATTATTAAAACATCTACCAAGTGAAAGGTATCAAACAGCAGTAGAAGTTCTCAACGATTTGAAATTTGCAAAATCGAACATTGAACCTGTTGCTCTTAAAATTGTTTCGATGTCTCAACCCATATTACCGCCGCTACCACAAAAAGTAATAGTACCATTACCCCCCTTAGAAACTTTTGAATTTGACGTAGTGACAGTAGACACAAGTGGTAGAGAAGTAAACCGCATCAGTTGTAATGCAAACTTCTTTGCCGAAGAATTGGGTAAATCTGTCACATTACAAATGGTATCGATTCCTGGCGGTACTTACATGATGGGTTCACCGGAGTGTGAAGGAGATGCTGACGAACGTCCTCGACATAAAGTTACCGTTGAACCATTTTTTATGGGGAAATTTCCTGTAACTCAAGCACAGTGGAGAGTAGTAGCAGCTTTACCCAAAGTCAAACAAGCTTTAAATCCCCATCCATCAAAATTTAAAGGTTTAGATAGACCAGTGGAAAACGTATCTTGGTATGAAGCTGTAGAATTCTGTCTCAGACTATCAGAAAAAACTGGACGCGACTATCGTTTACCGAGTGAAGCTGAATGGGAATATGCTTGTCGGGCTGGAACTACAACATCCTTCCACTTTGGCGAAACCATT
>JAHCSU010000503.1 GCA_023522315.1 Nostoc sp. CCCryo 231-06 | reverse complement strand
CTGCACGATATGACAGGTGGGGAGAGGTGGTACTGGCGTAAGGCAGCGAATCTGCTGCATACATTGTGATCGCTCCGAGTAAATTAGCTACTAATTGAAATGGCTGCTAATAGCCATTTTACCCGCAAGGAATCTGCACCATGCCCAAACTACTCACTTCTTGGCATTGTTTTCGGATTTATGAATCCAATAACCTTCCTGCCAAGTTGAATACCAAGTGGGGTAGTGAGGATTTACGGGAACGCGCACTAAAACATTGTTTTCGTGATGTAGTATCCATTTTGCGGACATTTCAAGCCTTTGATGGAAATACCCAATATTGCGCTCTGTTTGCTCCATGCAAGGGAAGCCATAGTTTTCACCCGGATAGCTTTCCTTTGATTTTCTCCAGGGGTGATAACTGGTTACTTGCTCTCCAATGGAGATCGCTTGTAATTCCTGCTCTTTCAGGACAACTCCTTCAAGCGATAACCAAGCTGGTCCTAAATAAAACTCCACCATGTGAGCGTTAGAGTAGCGAAAATATCGGATTAGTCCAGAACTAGCTAAATCTCGACAAATGCCGAGAAACTTCCGGCTAGTTAAAGCAAAGCGACGAGCCACAAAATAATCCCAAAACTCATCGGTTCCCTGATCCTGAAATTGCTTCAGCAAATACTTCATCACTAGGCTGTGGCTATAACTCGCACTAGGTAAGTATTTTTTCAGCATGGAGTCGGAGCTTGACATCAAGTAGCTAAGAGCAGCATTTGAGGAGTGTCCCACTCCTTGCCCCTCGTTATCCAAGGGGGAGTCGGCTTCATCTATTCTTCTTTTTGTCCAA
>JAHCSU010000502.1 GCA_023522315.1 Nostoc sp. CCCryo 231-06 | reverse complement strand
GCTTGCCAATGCTAGCTTTTGCTTTAAGTTGACACCAATGGGCACTGCCGTGCCTTTACACTTCGCAATATAATGTTGTACCGGATATGAATGGGAACCGCTATATTTTTTTTACGAAAATCGAAAGGCTCGGATTTGTGACTTCTGAGAGAAATTAGAAATACTGTAATCGTTCTTTAGTTTTGGATTATTTGCCTGATAGCCGCATAGTTGGTTTTATAAATAGGAAGTATTTCTTTAGCTTGTGGAGAGACAGAAGTATTTTCTGGAATCGCTTCTAATAAATTGATTGCCTGTTGCCATTTGTCTTGCGCTTGCTGCCAAACTAGTAGCGGATGAGGTGGATTTTGGACAAATAAATTAGCTTCCATTGCTAGCTTTTGAGCTAATTCTAAGTTTGTTAACGCTTTGTTTTCAATTAACATTCTTTGACTGATAGATTTATAGTTAATTTCATAGTAAGCCAATTTTTCCTTTGCTCGGTCATAAATTGATGTTTCATTAGGAATACTATCTAACAAGTTTATTGCCTGGTGCCATTTGTTTTGTGCTTGTTGCCAGGCTTTTAGAGGATGCGGTGGTTTTTGAACTAAAGAAGCAGCCTCCATACCAAGTTTTTGAGCAGATTTAAAATTCGCGATCGCACTCGCTTCTTGAGTTAAACTTAGATTTTGCTCTTTAATTTTCCAACCACCAAAACCCACGATTAATAAACTTGAGGCTATAATCAAAGCCGAACGTACTATTGTTTGTGTCGAAAACTTTGGTACTATTACTACATGCTGGCTAATAATTTCTTCTTTACTACTTTCTGGTTCAATCTTTTTTAGGGCTTGTTCTGCCTGTTCCCTTAAAGTATCACCCTGAATAATTAAAGCAGCAATTTGTTCTTGGAAAAAATCACAATCATTGAGAATATCTGTCAACTCTTGAAATTTTCCCTCACTCGATATAATTAATTCGTGGTCATCATCTAACCACTCTAAAGTAAAGCCAGATTTACCATAAAAGGCAGACACACCTAATAAAATATTTAATAAGCTATGGCTATTTTTAATAGTATTAAAAATATAATTTAATTTTTTCCGTAACTGTAACAACTCATTTTGAAAATTGCTAATAGTTTGAATTTGACGTTGTAAAATATTAGATTTACCAAAGTCTAAGTTAATCTTTAAGCTTTCAGCAATTCCCTGAAATTGGGCGCGGAGGCTGAGATGATTAATATCAGAATTTAGTTGATTGGCCAAGTGAAGATCACTGAGAATATCAGCGGCTATTGCCTGTAAAAAATAACCCCATTCAATCCAGATATCGATTTTTGATTGTAGTTCAGTTAATGAAATTTTAGTTTTTGAGTTGCCAAATTTTTCTGCGATCGCAGGATCTACTAATCCAACACTAGGTATAAATAAAGTAGCTACAGTACTTATTCGAGGAAGTGTAGCGATCGCAGAACCTTTGATATTCTCAAATTTCAATTCCTGAGCAATTAATTTTTTAATATTCCGTAGTTGTTCCTGAGCATTATTGATCAGGATAATTTGTTCCATGATTTGATTAGAATCGCCAATAGTCAGTTTTAGGCTCTGAATCAGTGTTGGCAATTCACTAACAAGTATTTCTAGGTTAGCCATAAATACCCCTTAGGGATTTGTCGAAAGTTTATGCGAAACAATTAAAATGGCTTAAGTAAGAAGGTAAGCCTGTTGGATCTGAGCATCCTAGTTGAGTGGCAAATCTCAGGAGCTATAAAATGTATAGTTCCCGCAAATCCTGCTAAAGTAACAATTTAAGTTTCAAAATCCCAGAGAAAGCCAAAACTACCCATTCACGAACCTATGAATGAAGTTGATTTAGCATTTACCCCAGCCCTAGAGTTGGCGCAGTTAATTCGTCGCCGGGAAGTATCACCGCTAGAGTTAGTGGAAATATATTTAGAACGGATTGGGCTGTTGAATCCCCAATTAGGAAGCTATTTTACAGTGACGGCAGAATTAGCGATCGCAGATGCTAAAGCCAAAACAGAATTATTGACAACTACCTCAGAACTACCGCCATTTTTTGGTGTGCCGATTTCCATTAAAGACCTCAATGCTGTAGCAGATGTTACTTGCACTTATGGAAGTCCAGCATTACTGAACAATATCCCTAATTATGATGATGGTGTTGTTACCAGGATTAAGCAAGCTGGGTTTACTATTCTCGGTAAAACAGCCACTTCCGAATTAGGTTCGTTTCCATACAGTGAACCTATGGGTTTTCCCCCAGCTAGAAATCCGTGGAATTTAGAATACACCCCTGGCGGTTCCAGTGGTGGCGCAGCAGCGGCGGTAGCAGGGGGATTGTGTGCGATCGCTCAAGGTTCAGATGGCGGTGGCTCAATTCGGGGGCCTGCGGCTTGTTGTGGTTTGGTGGGAATTAAGCCATCCAGGGGCAGGGTGAGTAAAGCCCCCGTGGGCGAACGCCTCGCTGGAATTGCCGTCAACGGGCCGATCGCCCGGACTGTGGCTGATGCTGCTGCCCTTTTGGATAGCATCTCTGGCTATACAACAGGCGATCCTTACTGGTTGCCAGATCCCGAACCATCATTTCTCGCCGCTACTGGGACAAAACTCGGTGCTTTGCGAATTGCCTTTGACACTAGTATTTATCCTTTGGGAGAAGCTGACGCCAACTGTCAGCAAGCTGTCCGCCAAACAGTTGAGTTATTAGAACAACTCGGCCATCAAGTTGAACAGAAATCTCCAGATTTTAGTGGTTTAGTTGAACCATTTCAAATCGTCTGGCAAGCTGGGGTAGCTGCATCAGGGCTTCCGGTTGAAGCCTTGCAGCCATTGAATAGCTGGCTATTTACACGCACCGGTTCTGTTCCTGAGTACCTGCAAGCAGTTTCTCAAATGCAGATAGTGGCACGGCAAATTGTGGCGTTTTTCGATACTGTGGATGTGCTGGTATTGCCAGTTTATTTACACTCACCTATCCGCGTTGGGGAATGGGCTTCTCGGAGTCCAGAAGAGACATTCCAAAATATTATTGAGTGGGTTGCTCCTTGTCCGCCTGCGAATGCAACTGGACAACCTGCGATCGCAATTCCTGTAGGCTTTGATAGTAATGGTTTGCCCATGAGTGTGCAGCTAATTGGTAAACCTGCGGCTGAAGCTACACTCATCAGCCTAGCAGCACAATTAGAAGCGGCTAACCCTTGGATTCATCATCGTCCAGCCTTTGCAATATAATGCCAAAATTCTCAAAATGAAAACTACATAACAAGTTGAAGAACCGATCACTAGCCGCTATGCTTTCCACTCATGGTCAAGGATAGCGTAAAGAAAATTGTCGTACCATCTGCCTTTGATTAATTCTTTTTCCCGCAGATGACCCTCACGACGCATACCTATTTTTTCTAATACCCTTACAGAAGCAAGATTCTGTGCAACACACCAAGACCAGATACGATGCATTTTCAGTTCTTCAAAGCCGAACTTTAAAATGGCTTGTGCTGCTTCTGTTGCATAACCTTGTCCCCAATACTGAGTGTTTAATTCATAGCCGATATTTGCTTCTTGCATTTCCGGGTCGTTTACACGGATACCACAATTACCAATAAGCTGATTTTCTGCTTTGAGGATAATAGCTAACTGAAACTTTGTTCTTGGTTGCTCTTTTTGCTGACCAATAAACATCTGGACAAACTCACAAACATCCTTTTGTGTGCGATGCGTCCAATAGTTGTAACGCAAGTACAAAGGATCAGATTGATAAGTAAAAACCGCTTGCCAGTCTGCCTCTACAAAATCACGCATTAGCAAGCGGTGTGTTTCTAAGATCATGTCTTTTCTCTATACGCTTATTGCAGACAATCTAGAAATTTTAAATTTTACATTTTGCACCTTGAGGAGTAGCATCAGGATAATAGGTAATGATTGCTTTTTCTTTCCTAACAAAAACTGTAGGAAAGGATTGACTTGTTTCTCGGTCACGTACATTATAAATACATGCTCCCTCATTATTACCTTGGAGTTTAAATATTTTGGTGGCATCTAAAAGCATTTCTTCGGCATTGCTGAGGTAGCTATAGCCTTTGATGACATCTGTTACTGTCCTATTTTTCTGCTTAATTACTACACCCATTGTATAAATGACTCCAGGTACAACTTCCTCTCGTCCCTGATTATTTGGCAACCGTCCCCCTATTCCTTCATTTTGTAGTTGTAAATATCTGCCGTGAAAATGTAAGCCACCAATATCATTGGCATTATATATTTCCCCACAAAATATATGCTCAAACCCTCGACGTTGGAACCAAATATTAGTTAAATCATCGATAAATTGTGCTTTATTATTACGTCCAGAACGCAGTTCACCGCCGCTAGCTTGCTGAAGTTTTTGCAACACATCTGGGTAATAAGATAACAATTGTTTAAAATTATTAGAACTAACTCTTGTACCAAAAGGGCCGCAGAGTTTTAGTACAGCGTTGTCAAAAGGATTTAGCAACGGTGGAGGTGGTGTGATATCTGCCTGTTGCCCTGCGGGGAAACGAACAGGAACTGGGTTATCTACATTATCAAAAAACGGCAAAAGTTGCGTATTTAACTGAGACTGCGCCTTCACTGAATTTTGCCAGCAAAATGAGGAAACCAGTAGCAGAACAAACACATTTACCATCTGCTTTGACCTATTGGTTAGAGGATTTGGCTGCATAATTTTTAGATTAATTACTTTGATGGCAAGACTACATCAAGTTTAATTTAATGGATAGCATACATTAAAAAAAATCGGTTTTTTTTAATGTACCGGGTTGATGAAGTTTTTTAAAAGTCTGTTTACTTGAAATTTTAAATTATTGATTACCTTGTCTTAAACTAACTAAAGATGGCGCGTAATACCAATTTTGTATGAAGATGCGCTAAATCATCTTGATCGCTTCTGGTAGAACACTTAGTTGCAATATAATTACTTTGTAGAGCAGGCGATAAACCTGCTGTTTTTTTAATATTTAATTAATTGTCAAAAATGCCTTTTACTTATAACCGCACGGTTCGCTTTCAAGATACTGATGCTGCTGGGGTAGTTTATTTTGCTAATATTTTGGGTATTTGCCATGAAGCTTATGAAGAATCTCTAGAAGCATCAAGTATTAATCTCAAAGATTTTTTTACTAATCCATCTGTAGCTTTCCCTATTGTTCATGCTAGTGTCGATTTTTTGCGCCCTATGTTTGTTGGGGACAAGTTGCAGATTAGTTTAATTCCTCAAAAAATAGGTGGTGATAAGTTTGAAGTTACTTACGAAATTACAATGGCTGAGGTGGTGGTTGCTAAGGCTATTACTAGGCATGTTTGTATTGATGTAAGTAGTAGAAGTAAGCAGGAATTATCTGATGAGATAGTTCAGTGGTTGGAGACGAACCGCCCAGACGCAGAGAAGCCAGTGCGTTGCGGGGGTTCCCCCGGTTGAAGCAACTGGCGCGGCGCAGAGAGAAGAAAGTCGAGAGAGGTTATGTGATGGGGTTTTGCAGGAATTCTCTGGCTATTTGCTGTAGCTGTTGGCGGTTAATTTTACCTTGGGAGTTGCGAGGTAGATTTTGCTGAGGAATCCAATATTTAGGAATTTTAAATTTGCTGAGTTTGTCTTTGAGTAGGGTTTGAATTTTTAAGGCAGAGGTATTTGATGTTTTGGGAATATAAATCGCTGTTAAGGCTTGTCCCCAATGTTTATCTGGGATGCCGATGACACAAATATCGGCAACTAATTGAGTTGCTTGTATAGCTGATTCAATCTCTGTTGGGTAAATATTTTCTCCACCTGTAATAATTTTGTCACTGTTACGTCCGACAATATTTAAATAACCTTGCTCGTCTAAAAAACCTAAATCATCTACTTGGAAATCAGCTTGATTTTCTCTGGTTATAGGATAGTAACCAAGGGCTAAAGATTGAGCCTGAATGGTGATATTTCCGATTTGATTGGAATTTAAAATCTCGCCTTGCCGATTGCGAATAGTTACTTTTGCATGGGGAAGAATTTGACCAGTACTAATTTTACCACTGAGAAAATCATCTGGTTTGAGGGTAGCAATTTGAGAGGCTGTTTCTGTCATGCCATAAGTAGGTGCTAACCGGATGCGATGAAATCTAGCTTTTTCTAGTAGTTCGTTCCATGCTGGCGCACCTCCCAGAAGTACAGTATTAAATTGGGTTAGCCATTTAGTTAATTCTGAATTTTCTAGGAGTCTTTGTAACTGGGTTGGAACTAAAGATATTAAAAATTCTGATTGTTTAATATTGAATATTTGACCTGTTTCTACTGCTTTAAATGGCAGAATAGCCAGTTTACCCCCGGTGGTGAAAGAGCGCATAAATTGCATTAAACCGCTAACGTGATATAGCGGTAATACGCAAAATGAATTGACTTGTTTTAGTTGAAAGTATTCTGTAAATCCTTGTACAGATGCGATGAGAGTTTCCCAAGTATGGATGGCAAATTTAATCTGCCCAGATGAACCACCTGTGGGAATCAGGATGAGTGGGGAGTGGGGCGATGAGGGGGATGAGGGAGATATGATAGTAATTTCTTCGCAATTCCGATTTCCTATTCCCCATTCCCTATTCCCTACTCCCGTTCGGCTACCCTCACGGCAAGCCCATTCCCTATTCCCTATTCCCCAAATAATGTCTGGTTTTACTAAATCAAAGACTTGCTGCCATTCTTGTGTTCCCAAGTCGGGGTTACAAAGAAAAACTGAACAATTAGCTGCACAAGCGGCAATAAAACTTGCTAAAAACTGCACTGGTTCACGTTCGGCTAAGATGATTTTTGGTGGTATTCCATACGCTGATAATTGTGTTAGTTCTAAATATAATTCTTGAGCTATTTGATTTAATTGATGGCTGTTGTAACCAATAAGCCAATCATCCTGAGTTAGGTTATTAAGATAGTTTAAAGGTCGTTCCATAAACTTTGAAACCACGTTTCTTCTTGTTCAAAAAAATGGTCAATGCCAAAACCAACTGCCCTATTGTTTTGGGATAATTCCGCCGCTAGTTGGAGCGCTGCAAGTCTACCGATCGCATTTTCAAATACTGATGAAAATACGGTATCAATTTTATGGTGGTGGCAAAACTTTCTCAGACGAGATGGCGATCCAATTATCCCAGGCTTAATCACAAAAATCCCTCGCCAACCTTGTTGATGACAGGCGGCGAGTTGCTTAAGTGTGGCGACAGATTCATCTATTGCGATCGCAGTTTGATAACTCAGACTCAATTCCAACATCTGCTGAAATTGCTCAACGGGTAACGGTTGTTCGATAAATTCAATTTCTACAGCTAGTTCTGCATTCGCCTTCAGATTGTCGCAAGTCCGCAGCCATAAGTTAGCTTCTTCATAGGTGAGTCCACCGTTGGCATCTAATCGCAGTTTGGTAAAGTCTGCTAAGGTGTGTATCAGTGAGTCAAAAATTTCTAGTTCATCAGCGATCGCATACACACCAATTTTCCATTTAAACGTGCGATATCCCTGCTGCCACAAAGTTTCCCATTGATTTAAAGCCGCTTCCCCGGCTGGTAATAAAGCACTGAAAAAGAGTGAGTTAGGAGTAGAGACGCGATTAATCGCGTCTCTACAGGAATGAGGAGTTATAAAATTATCCCCCTCATCTCCCTCATCTCCCCCACTCCCCATCTCGCAGGCTGATTCAAAGCCAAATTGACAAGCAGGTAACTCATCTGGGATAGAGAAAATTATCTCGTCTGTGATTTCTCTTGGGAGTTGGCGACAAAAATCTAAGGCTTGTTCTAGGGTTTCGGAACCGAACCAGCTAATGGGGGCAATTTCTCCCCAGCCGATTTTACCTGATTCATCGGTAAGCCGCAGGATAATCCCCTCACGAATATCCCAAGTACCATGATTGGTAGTCAGTGTTCGCACAAATCTTCGCTGATAAGGACGAAATTCAAATCTGTAGCCATTAGTCATTAGTCATTCTCTCTCTGCTCCAATGTCCAATGCCCAACTAAAGCATAAATCCTAGCCCAAGCAGCAAGCAAGCCCAGAAATGCACGGCTACGGCGATGAATTTACAGTTACTAACTTTGTCTGGCTGGTTGTGATTTTCTTGGACGTGGCGGCATAATTTGACAGCAAAGGGTAAACTTACCCAACTCAATAATGTCCAAGCTGGAGAAATTCCCAATAGCACAAACAGCAAGGTGAGTGGATAAATGCTACCAGTGAACCCAACTAGGAGTTGGGCCCCTTTTTGAGTTCCTAGACGGACGATAGGCGATCGCTTACCTGCGGCTATGTCATCCTTAACTTGGTGAAAATGTGAGCAAAATAAAATTAAGGTTGTGGCAATCCCGACAATGACTGAGACTGCTAAACTTGTCATTGACCAAGTTTGGGTTTGGCTGTAGTATGCTGCCTCTACTGCTAAGGGGCCAAAGGCAAAAAAGCAAAGAATCTCGCCTAAACCCTGATATCCTAAGCGAAAGGGAGGCCCTTGGTACATATAGCCTAAACCACAGGATAGTAAAATGATGCCGATAACAGTTAGGTCTTGTTGCCAAAAGGCGATCGCTAGTATGCCCAGCAACCCCAAACCTAAACACAAATTTCCTATCCAAAATATTAATGGCTTATTGTCTGTTAAGTTAACCAGAGAATGGTGCTTATTTTGATCGATACCTGTTTCGGAATCAAAGACATCATTACTGATATTTTCCCAGGCGAGAATTAAGATTGCCGCAGCTACAAAAGTAGAAAATACTCCAACATTGAAATTTTTAGTTTCGGCATAAGCTACTGCTGTTCCTACCCAAATGGGCATAATGGCAACACTGTACATTGGCGGTTTAATCGCTGCCATCCATAACTTAGTGTTGGGATATAAAATCTGCTTGGTTGTCATCAGTCGTGATTAATTAAATTGCCGGAAAATTACTTACACTTGAGATTTTATAATTTAAAGAGACGCTAGATATTCATGAGCTAAAAACAAATGCCACTTTGACTGTGGTTCGTTAACCTTGTGTTGTTAACACTCTACTCTCACGTTCCAGCCTTGGGCTGAAACTGGCTTGTCAGGCTCTGCTAACACCATAAACAAAGCAAATCCTACGCTGGTGAAATGACAACTTAATATGTTACCTGTAGAAATACGACCACGATTAATTACACTTTAGAAAGTTAACTTAAAAAAATTTACTATAGATCCATGACAGTTTCACCATGTCGTAGCAACCTCTTTGTAGAGCGCAAAGATTTATATCAATTTTTGGTAGCAGTGCAAGAAAAGTGCGTCAAAAATAATTGCAGGCAAATTGTCAGTATCTCTCAGGAGATCGATTTAGTTGATCCTTTACTTGTATTAGATAAACTAACACAAGCAAATGAAATAAATTTTTACTTTGAGGACAAAGGAAAAGGAGAAGCGATCGCAGCAATTGATGCCGTGGCAAAGTTACAAATTGATGGTGTAGATCGTTTTACTCAAGCTGAACATTTTATCAAATCTTGTCTAAAAAATATAATTAACTTTGGTAACGCTAACCAAGGTTTTTCTGGGCCTCATTTTTTTTGTTATTTCAGCTTTTTTGATAAAAATGCCCAAGTAGATTATCCATTTCCATCTGCTACCATCTTTCTTCCCCGTTGGCAAGTAGCTGTTAAAAATCAGCGTTGCATATTAGTAACAAATATAATTATCAATGAAAGTGCAAATATTCAAAGGTTATTGGATAATCTGCAAAATAAAATTGAATTTATCCAATCTTTAGAATATTATTCTGCTAATATTAATTTTTTTCCAAGAAAGTTCTATAAGAAATCTGTCACCAATGCTACTCAGTTTAAACGTTCAGTAGTATCAGTTTTGGAAAAAATTAGGTCTAATCATTTAAGTAAGATTGTCCTAGCAGATATATTAGATGTAAAATCAAGCAACCAATTTGACTTAGTTAAATCCTTAAATAATCTTAGGCAAATACATCCTAATTGTTATATTTTTTCTACCAGTAATGGCAAAGGACAAAACTTTATCGGTGCAAGTCCAGAAAGATTAATTAGTATTAATAATCAACAATTAATCACTGATGCTTTAGCTGGTTCTGCACCACGAGGTAAAACCCCTGCTGAAGATGCAGCTAATGCCAATCGCTTGCTTAATAGTGAAAAAGAAAAGCACGAACATTCACTGGTGCTTGATTTCATTACACAACGCCTATGCCAGCTAGGTTTGCTACCCCAAATATTAGCACCACGGCTGCGACAATTATCGAATATCCAGCATTTATGGACACCAATCAGCGCTACAGTTCCTCCTAATATACATCCATTAAAGATTGTCGCCCAATTGCATCCTACACCAGCCGTTGCTGGTGCAGCACGAGATGTAGCCTGTGCAGAAATTCGGCGTTATGAAAGCTTTGAGAGAGGTTTGTATGCTGCGCCTCTGGGTTGGATAGATTCTCAGGGGAACTGCGAGTTTATTGTGGGAATTCGTTCAGCATTAATTGATGGCGATCGCGCGAGATTGTATGCTGGTGCTGGTATCGTGGCTGGTTCTGATCCTGACAAGGAGTTTGCAGAGGTGCAACTTAAACTTCAGGCATTACTGAAAGCATTAGTTTAATGGCTAATTTCTCTTGCTGTTTTTCATAGGGCAGATGTCCATAATTATTTATTCATACCGAAAAAGCTTACAAGTATATATACTCACTATAGCCACTGTCTTATGGTAATTTATAATTATTTAAGATATTCACAGGTATTGAAATACTAAATATGAATAAATCAATTACAGACAGCTACTTTTTTGAGGAGCTTAGTGACGCTGACTCTGCTGTTATCGTTGGTGGACAAAGCTCTGTAGTCGCTCCTGTTCAGATATCTGGATTTCCTTTCATTCCTCAACCAAGCTTTCTAGAAACTCCTGTTTCGCCTCTTTCTATAGAAACTACTGTTCCGCTTCCTGGAGTCACAGTTGAGATGCTTGAAGAATTGGTTTCAACACAACCTACCCCCATTCCCATGTAGGAATTGGGTTTCAAAGCCTCTCTCTGTTTCGGGAAGAGGGATGGAAGTGGAGTTTTTGGTATATTTTTAGCTTTTTCAAACAACCTCTAAGCTCGACTTTATCCAAAATTAAGAACTGGGTTCTCTTGATACAGCAAAATCCTAGCTTTTTGGGAAAAACTTTTTCTATGTGACTAGTTATTGGTAAAAGCGAAAAAGTAAAACTCCCGTCCCACAAAGCTTTTAGCGCTAGCTTTAGCATTGCTAAAAAATGGATAAAGTCGAGCTAAGGCAATGTAATATCTTAGGTTTGTTCTATATCAAACTTCTTACCTAAAAAATATACCGTATAAATCGGTGTATTTATAGCGTTATTAAAACCCGTACTTTTGATGATATTTTACACTAAATCCTGATGAGTAAAAGCCTTTGCATTCGCCCCAGTGTAAGTAGCTACAATATGGCCATCACCAGTCATTTGATACTTGTATGTCACTAATCCTTCTAAACCAACAGGGCCGCGAGGAGGCATTTGTTGTGTACTAATTCCTACTTCTGCACCGAAACCATAACGGAAACCATCAGCAAATCTGGTAGAACAATTGTGGAATATATTAGCTGAATTTACGAGTCCAAAGAAAGTTTCCACAGATGTTGAATCTTCAGTAATAATGGCGTCAGTATGACGAGAACCATATTCGTTAATGTGAGCGATCGCACCTTCTATAGAATCTACAATCTTTATCGACAAAATAAAATCGCTGTATTCTGTTTCCCAATCTATTTCTGTTGCAGTTACAATATTAGGCAAAATCTCTAAGGTGCGTTGATCACCTCTTAATTCTACATGGCGTTCTTGCAAAGCCTCAGCGACTTGTGGTAAAAATTCTGTAGCAATAGAGGCGTGAACCAGCAAAGTTTCAATTGCATTACAAACAGCAGGGTACTGCGCTTTTGCATCGACTGTAATCGGAACTGCTTTAGAAATATCAGCGGCTTTATCTATATAAAGATGGCAAATTCCATCGGCGTGACCTAATACAGGAATCCGTGTATTTTCTTGCACAAAGCGCACAAAAGAATTAGAACCTCTGGGAATAATTAAATCTACATATTTATCTAATTTCAAAAGTTCTAGAGTTTCTTCTCTAGTTGTGAGTAACTGCACCGCATCAGGGTTAACAGCAGTTTGAGATAATCCTTGTTTAATTGCCTTAACTATCGCTTCACAAGAACGCACGGCTTCTTTTCCACATTTAAGAATCACACCATTTCCCGATTTTATCGCCAAGGAAACAATTTGAATTGCCGCCTCTGGACGTGCTTCAAAAATAATTCCCAAAACGCCTAAAGGACAAGTAATTCGCTTGAGAATTAAACCAGTGTCAAGTTCGCGGTGAATCTGCACTTTACCGATAGGATCAGCTAGTTTACCAACATCTCGTACCCCAGCGATCGCATCTCTTAATTTATGTTCATCCAACTGCAAGCGTTTATAAAGCGGTTTGGGAATTCCTTCGGAACTAGCAGCTTCACAATCAGCAACATTTGCTTGTAAAATTTCATCTCTAGCTGATTCTAAAGCTTGAGCGATCGCTTCAATTGCCTGATTTTTTGCCTCAGTGGAGAGAATCGCTAGTTTACTTGCAGCTTCGCGGGTTTGTCCTGCGATCGCAATTAGGGGAGAAGCAATGTTAACAATAGTCATAGTACAAATCTTTACCTTTTCTTCATCTTATCAATCTCAGTCCATGATTGCTTATCGTCTTCCCCCAATCGGGTGAACCATCTGGGTAATCAATAATTACTCTGATCGGGTGAAGCAAGACTTGGTTCAAAACATTTATTCTGTGATCATCGAAAACAGACAAATTAGGGTGCTAAACTTACAGCACAAAAAACATTATAAGTATTATTAGAGAGCTTATTTGAGAATCTTAAAAATGATTTATGCGTACCGGAGACTAGAGAGACATGGTAATTTATGTTTCTCTAGTCTTTTCCTTAAGTAAATAATTTATACTGCCAATATTTGAATTCTTACTAAATTGTGATGACGACCCCTGGATCTATGGAGTATTGATGTTTAAATTCCATTTACCTCTCTGCTAAACCAACCTGTCCTCCAATTAACCCTAGAAATCCAGTTCCAGAGTGCTGAATCTCTAAAAAACTTGCTTGCTCCGGTGAAGTTTTGTAAATTCGGAATGTTTTCATAATTCCCAAGGTTGCAGCACTTTCTAGAGGCCCAACAAAGCTAATATCTCGGTCAAGGAA
This sequence comes from Nostoc sp. CCCryo 231-06, assembly GCA_023522315.1. GTDB lineage: Bacteria > Cyanobacteriota > Cyanobacteriia > Cyanobacteriales > Nostocaceae > Nostoc. Next base: position 11,605 of record JAHCSU010000502.1, on the reverse strand, counting down.
ATAAGTTTGATTAGCCCAATGAGTCATCTGATTGGCATTCAAAAAATAGCAGCCTGCATGGGGATTGAGGGCACGACAAAAGGTAATTGGTGCATTCATAATTGTACCCTTGAGTTCCGGTTGCTCCTGCACATTTTGAAAGGGAGCAGTTACTCGCAAAGCCAAATCCCCATCAATGTAAGCTTTATGAACTAAAGCGTAAGCGGAGACTTCATAACGATTTGGCTGGAGTAAATTTAAATCACCGGCTTGTTGGGTAAACCAATTTAATTTTATAAAAAACCAAGGATCATGGATAATTAAGTCATCTTCCAAAAAGCAGTAGTAATCATATTGACCGAGACAACTTTGCAGAACAGCTTGGCACTCAAACCCCAAAAGCAGAGGTTCTACATTAGTAGAATGATGCTTATATAAATGGGATGGTAAGGAAAGCTGATTCAGAAGATGATTATCTTTGGTTGTACAAATAACAATATCTAGTTCGTGAGACTGCGGCTGGTTAGCGGGAAAAGCTATTCGTTGAGCAATGTTAATGATACTTTGAGATTTACCAAATAATTGGTGTAAGGCGGTAAGGCTATTAGTTAACGCCTGCAAGCGCGGTTGCGGGTCTTTGCGTTGGGAAGCATGACGACCCTCACTGGTAGGTTTGAAAAAATGGGCAATAGTAAAAATAATCCGCATTTTAAATATCGCTTTTATATTTCTCTATCATTTGTCCAAAGTCCAATTTCTTGGTTGTAACTAATGACATCTAACTTTTGCCAAATCCTTTAGAAACTGAGCGCTTTTTCAAAGAATCAGAACTTTTACCAGCGAACATCCATTGCAAATGCTGTGGTAAAAGTTTTGCCAAATCATAACGCTTCAAAATTGTCTCTCGCGCATTCGCCCGAATTGCTTGCATCTCTTGAGGATGATTCAGCGCCTCTTCAACCCTATTAGCAATATTATGGGGAGAAAAGAAATCTACCAGCAGTCCATTCACCCCATCCTGTACGACTTCTAATACTGGCGGAGTCTTAGAAGCTACTAGTAAACATCCTGCTGCCATTACTTCTAACATTGACCAGGATAAAACAAAAGGACGAGTTAAATAAACATGAGCAGAAGAAGCTTGCAAAACCTGAAGATACTCATTATAAGGAAGCCTATCTGTAAAGTGCAGTCTCGATAAATCCAAAGATAATTTTTCTAACATTAATTGTTTATATGTCTGCCCATCGGGTAGATTCTTCCCATAAGCCACCCGATCTTCTCCCACAACTACCACATGGCACTGAGGTCTTCGCTGCTGAATTAGCGCCACCGTTTCCATAAACTGCGGAAAACCTCTATAAGGTTCCATCCCCCGTCCCACATAAGTTACTAACTCTTCCACATGGGAAAGGTCAAGATTTATTCTTGGTAAAACTAACTTTACACCTGGTTTAGGGACAAAATATTTAGTATCAACACCATCATGAAGTACAGTGATTTTGCTATGATATTCTTTGGGAAACTGCTGACGCTGCCAATTCGTTGGAGAAAGACCGCGATCGCAGCTATATAAATCAGTCAAAATCGGCGTATTTTTTACGCGGATGCGGCATTCATCATCAGGATTCAGTGGTTCATTGGGATCAAAATCTGCATCCGAACCATGAGCATGGTAAAACCACTCGAAATAACACAATAATTCTGCTTTGGGGAAAATATCTTTCATAAACAAAGTCGGCCCCCAACCAGAATGACCATAAACTATATCTGGAACGAAACCCTCGGCTTTTAATTTTTCTGCCACGCGATAGACAGCCTGCGCGGTGAGAACAGCATTTTCCAGGTTGCGAACGTAATGGTGGGTTTGGGGAGCAGCTTCACGGGAAGGAGTGTAAATAGCTTTAAAAACGCCAGGTATTTCCCCTTCACGACGATTTGTCCCAAAGACGACTTTGTAATTAGGATCTTTACCTAAAACTGTTGCTAGGTTGCGAAATTGCGAGGGAAAATTGGGATGTAAAAATAAAATATTCATTGGAATAATCTTGATTAATTTATTGCCAGATAAAATAAATTAAGACAAGCTGTTTAAGATTATAAGATTATTTCTCACGATTTTGAGCAAGTAAATTTAGGTGAATCGTTGCCGCGAAATGTGAAAATAATCGCAAATTCGTGTTATGACCATGAAATTTATTGGCATTGATTTAGGCTGGCGATCGCAACCAAGTGGACTATGCTGCTTAGAATGGATAGATGGACAACTACAACTACTTGATTTAGACCGTAAAGAAGCCATTGCAGACATCCTCACCTGGATTGATAAAAGCGTACAACCAGACCAACCCGCCATCATCGCCGTAGATGCACCTACCCTCATACCCAACGCCACTGGGAGCCGCCTCCCCGACAAACTCAGCCACAAATACTTTGGCAAATATCATGCAGGATGCTACCCAGCTAATCAAAACCTACCCTTCGCCGATCGCACCATCAACTTTGGCTTAGAATTAGAATCACGCGGTTTTGCCCACGCCCCCACCATAGAACCGCAAAAACTCAGCAGATATCAAATAGAAGTCTTTCCCCACCCAGCAATCGTTAACCTATTCAACTTAGAACGCATCCTCAAATACAAAAAAGGACGACTCACTGAGCGCCGCCTAGAACTAATCAAACTCCAAAATTATCTTCTCAATATCCTCCCCTCTCTTTCTCCTCCTCTGCGTCCTCTGCGCCTCTGCGGTTCCTTCCTTCTTGAAATCCCCACCACAGGCGCAGCCCTCAAAGCAACCGAAGATAAACTAGATAGCCTAATTTGCGCTTACGTTGCCGCATACTGGTGGTATTGGGGAGAACAACGTAATTTGGTATTAGGCGAGCGCACCACAGGCTACATTATCATTCCCCAAAGAATTTTATCCTAAAATTGTAATATTGTAAGATTTAACTCAAGGAGTTTTTATGCAAAGAGTTAATTCTAATTTGAGTTTAAAACAACTTTATGAAATTGACGAACACCTCTGGTTAGAAGAAACAATCAAGCTATTGAAAGCTAACCATTTAGAAGAATTAGATTTAGAAAACTTAATTGAAGAGCTAGAAAAGTTGGGTCGTAGAGACAAAGCCAAGGTTGCTAGTTTATTAGAACAAATTATTAGACATCTTTTATTGCTACAATATTGGACAGAAGAATCTCAATATAATTCTGGACATTGGAAAGCAGAAATTAGGAGTTTTAGGAATCAATTAAAACGTAACTTGGCAACGGATTTATATGAATATTTAGAAAAAGAATTAACATCAATTTATGATGATGCATTAGGATATGTAATTGATAAAACTGAGGGCAAACTAGATAACTTACCTCAATCTTGTACTTACACCTTAAAACAGCTACTAGATATTAATTATCTACCTAAAAATGTTTGATATAAAAGGCGTTGATAAACTTAAATCAGCAACGCCTAATCTTGAGTATTCAACAATTACTCAGCACTCTTATTCTGCCCAAGCAATTAACCTTGGTTCATAAGCATTAGCCAGGTGTGGATTTTTCGGCAATACACGCAAAGACAAGCCCTGTAAACCAGAAGCGGTATAAGTAATATTACCCGTGTAAATGCTCAATTGCTGTGCATCTTCACCTTGGTAATCCATCACCACTGTTACAGCGTTGACAATATCACCATTGGCATCGATCGCACCTTGATATAACTCTACCTGCACATCATTATTCGTCAAAGTTGCTAAGTCAACCTTGGCTTTGACAGCAACGGTTTGGTTAACCTCAATGTCGTCTGAAGCTGCTGATACGTCAATATCTTTGATTGTGATGTCGAACCAGTGTTCGCTTAGTTTTTCTTTCCAAGCAGCTAGTTCTTTAGCTGGGGCATAGTTATCAACAGTCAAGGTATGATAGCGATCGCTAGCCGGGAAGTAAGCTCTCCCAGCATATTCTCCCACCATCCGCGCTGTATTAAAGAAGGGACAATTCAACCGAATTGCATCCTTCATTTTGGCAACCCACGGACGGGGCAAGCCATCAGTATCTCGGTGATCGTAAAATAGTGGTACAACATCCTTCTCTAATAACTCGTAGAGAGCATTTGCTTCTACTTCATCCTGGTAGTTAGGATCGTCGTAATCTTCTCCATGTCCAATTGCCCAGCCTGTGCGGACGTAATCAGCTTCATCCCACCAGCCATCTAGTACACTTAAATTCGGCAAGCCATTCATTGCAGCTTTCATGCCACTAGTACCAGAGGCTTCCCGTGGACGACGCGGTGTGTTTAACCAGATATCGCAACCTGCAACCATCAACCGGGAGATGTAAATGTCGTAATTGGGAACAAACACTACCTGTTTTTCTAAATGTTGTTCGCGGATAAAGTGATTGATATCGCGGATCAGTTCTTTACCGGGAATATCCTTGGGGTGTGCTTTACCAGCAATCACGAATTGCACTTTTCGGTCTTTGTTAGCCAGTAAAAGCCGCTTAATGCGTTCCAAATCACGCATCCAGAGGGTGGCGCGTTTGTAGGTGGCAAAGCGACGGGCAAAGCCAATGGTGAAAGCGTAAGGATCTAAAACTTCTTGGGCTTGAGTAATTTCTGAAGCCGAAGCGCCGCGATCGGTCAAATGCTTGACTAAATGCTCTCGCACATACAAAACCATATCTAAGCGGCAGCGTTCGTGATTGCGCCACAACTCCTCATCAGGAATGGCGTCCATACGATCCCACAATTGGCTATCTGGTGGTGCTGATGACCAGTTTGGCCCCAGGTAGCGATCGTATAATTCTTGAGTTGATTTCGCAACACAACTCCGAGCATGAACACCATTAGTAATTGCGGCGATTGGTACTTCCTCTACTGGCACTTTCTGCCACAAGCCCTGGAACATTTGCCGCGACACCACACCATGCAGTTGGGCTACACCGTTAGAAAATGTTGCCATCTTCAGCGCCAGCACCGCCATACTGAAAGGCCCAGATAAATCGCCTGTATTCTCGCGCCCCAGTCCTAAAAATTGCTCTTTGGGCAACCCAAATATCTCTGCATAGTACCCCAAGTAATGCATCATTTTGTCAGGAGCGAACAAGTCAATCCCTGCTGGTACTGGCGTGTGGGTAGTGAAGATATTACTGGAAGCCACCACCTGTTTAGCTTGGGGATAATTCAGTCCCTCTTCCTGAATCAGCAAGCGGATGCGTTCTAGGGCAGAGAAGGCGGCGTGGCCTTCATTCATGTGGTAAGCGGTGACTTTCAGCCCCAAAGCTTTGAGCATTTGCACACCACCGATCCCCAGCATGATTTCCTGGTGGATACGCATATCGATGTCGCCACCGTACAGCTGATCTGTGATGTCGTGGTCGTAAGTATTGTTGGGTTCAATGTTGGTGTCCATCAAATACAGGGGAACCGTTCCCACCTGTACACGCCAAACTCTGGCATACACCTTGCGTCCTGGATAATCTACCGCAATCCGCAGTTCTGAAGCATCAGCATTGCGCTCTAGATGCAACGGCATATTGTAGAAATCGTTGAGCAGGTAGCGTTCTTGCTGCCAGCCATCGGCGTTGAGATACTGGGCAAAGTAGCCTTGCTGATACAGTAAACCTACACCTACAAGCGGTAGCCCCAAGTCACTGGCAGACTTGAGGTGATCCCCCGCCAGAACGCCCAAGCCCCCAGAATAGACGGGCAAACAATCTACAAGTCCAAATTCCGCCGAAAAATAGGCGTAGCATTCTTTTGGTTTCTGCTCCCGTTGTTTTTGATACCAGGTACGCTCTTGCAAATAATCTTCTAACTGACGGGCAGATCGATCCATTTGAGCTAGGAAGCCTTCATCTTCGACAACTTCTAGAAGCCGCGATTGAGAGATAGTACCGAGCATCAACACCGGGTTATGATGGCTAGACTCCCACAGGTCAGAGTCTAAGCGACGAAATAAATCTTTAGTGTCAACGTTCCAATCCCAGTGTAAGTTATATGCCAGCCGCCGTAGTGGTTCGAGTCGCGGCGGTAATGAAGGGGATACGTTAAATGTACGAATTGGCTGCATAGGTTGGCAAAACTCCAAGTTTAGCTATGGTTATTGTTTACTCTCTTTACCAATGTTGCCAATTCTTTATACAGTAGTTTGTGAAAAAGCGATGACTTTGTTAAGCATTGAGAATTTTTTTTAACCTCGTTGCTAAAGTTTACACCAAGGTGTTTCTAATTCTATGCCTTACCCTCAGCCATGTACTTGGTATATTAAAATTTAATCATTTAGTGCCATGTATCACTTAAAAAAATTTAGTTTTGAATAAATAATTTATATTTCTTTTAGAATTTATTCCGGGGATTAATCTAAGGTCTTGGCTGAGGGTGAAAATTAATCATTGCTTCGTCAAGGAAGAGTTAAAATTTTAATTATTTTTTAATAAAATTGCCTTAGCCTAAAGGCCCTGTGAGAGGAAAGACTTATTCTATTATTCGGTTAAGGTTAGTTTAAGGTGATGTGGCCTCAATAGCCCATCGTAGACATCGCCTAAAATTAAATCGTCTAAAAATAATACCAAGCAGTTAACTAGGAAAAGCGAGTGCTAACTACTTGGTATAAAATTTTAATCCTAAAGCAGGAAAATAACGTAGTAATGTGTTATTTTATGCGCCTAGTGAAGGCTGATCTTTGGTATTTTTTGTCATTGACAAAGCTACAGCTGCTGCATAAGCAATCTCCGCTGCCATTTGATAAGCAAGTTTGATACTAGATGAAGCGTCCTTGGCTTTAGGAGTGAGAGAAGCTTTTTTTCGGCGCGACTCTTGTTTTACATCACCCGCCGCAATAGCTCGCTGTAAAATGATCCAGGCATCTAGGTCTTCTGAATCATAATTACTTTGAAGCTGCGATCGCAGTTGATCTTCGGCTACAACACTCAGATAGCCGGTATTTAGAGCTTCTTGGGCAATTTCTTTAATTAAAGCCATAATTTGAACCAAGTGTGTGAGTTAAAACCGATACCTCAATCTGGGCATTTGATGTTTTTTTTCTGGACTTCTCCTGGAAACTAAGCTACGTTTTAGCTTTCTTTCAATAAAATTTATAATAACTAGTGCCAAGCACGCATCACCCGCTTGGCTCACCCGAATGGGTGATTTACAAATTTTTAGATACAAGCAATAGGGAAGAGGAAAATTTTTAGCTTTTTAACTAAGAGGCTGTCATCAGTATAGTAGATATCATTCTGAGTTAACACAAAAATATAAAATTATTTGGACAAGCAATAGTAAAAATATAGACATAAATGGTAATGAATCGCTTAGAGAAGTTTTAAAGTTACCATTTTCAAGTAATTTTCTCTAAGTGTATAAAATTATTTAAGAGTAGAGTCGGCTTTGCTTGCCGTAGGCATTGCTTTAGTAAAAAAGTTAACTAATCTCACCATTACAATTAACAAGCAACCTGAAAATCAAATTATTTCATAAGAGTGTTCCACTAAAAATAAAATGTGTTATCGTTAAAAACAATTGTTATTAAAAACCATTTATGTAATTAAAAACATGAATTGGTTAGTCTGTAAATCATCTGTGTGCAACATGATTGGAGCAGCATACTCTAGAAATTCGTTGCAAGAAAGCCGTCATAGCAGTCGGGGAAGCGCTTACTTGTTTGCACCGATGGTTAACTTCAATGTGATGGCTGATGTGGGAGATAATCCACCCTAGTTGGGTTTTCTTTGGGCAAAAATACCCATGAAAATCCAACAATAATTACATTGTCATGCTAGGCAGAAATTTTATCTAATTTTTGAATATAGTCTAGTTAAATGTATTTTTTGTTGCAATATTAGCTTGTGGAACTGAGTTGTTTCAAAAGACTAAAACCGCTTGAGAAAAAGTAGCCTCAAGGTAAACAACTTTATCCCTATTTGCGTAACAAGCTTTGCAATGCCAAATAACTGAAACAGTAGCCTATCTAAACCAACAAATTTTCCCATCAGACAATTTAATCGTCTGGGGTTTGACTCTGTAATCCACTGAGATTGTTTTGTTAATTGATTTGGTGAAAAAGAAGCGAAATTTTTACGTACTGTGACTGGTACAAGAGCTTCTAGCAATCCAAGGCAATTGTGCATAAGCTAAAAAACATCTAATTTGCATAATCGAATTAAATATAATTCATGTGCGGTGGACATATTACCTGCTCACATAGTCAAAATCAGGCTGTGGTTTTTCAACATTGGGAAACCATCTAAAAACATGGGTGAATTTTGGTAATACTGCCAATGGAAATTATGTATCAATAAGTACAAATCTTTTTGGTATTGGCAGAAGATTAGGATACAAACCCAACAAATCAATCCTGTCAACAACAATTAATTGAAGAGATATGTAGCCATGTATAACGAGCAATATTTTTCCAAATTGCAGCGCGTGCAAGAACTTTTAGTAACTACTGTGTTAGGGGATATCCCTACACTTATTTTGGGGCCGAAGTTGCGTAATTTTGGATATCGTAGTATTTTTGCCCATATAGGCAGCCCAGTTTATATTCAAAATGGTGTTGAATTTAACGGTAGTTGCTGTATTGAGATAGGCAGTGGAGTATATATTTTCAAGGGTGTGCGGATGGATGCTAGAGGACACAAAAATAATAGAATTCATCTAGCAAATAGAGTCGCTATTGAGCGTAACGTTGATATAGGGTGTTTAGAAAATACGTGTGTACATATTGATGAAGACACATTCATTGCTCCCAACGTGTGTATTGAGGGGCCGGGAGATATCAAAATTGGTAAACACTGCTTAATAGCTGCCCACTCAGGGATATATGCCAATAATCATAATTTTACCGATCCGATGGAGCCGATTAAATACCAAGGTGTTACTCGCAAGGGAATTGTAATTGAGGATGACTGTTGGCTAGGGCATGGAGTAACAGTATTAGATGGGGTTACTATCGGCAAAGGCAGTGTTATTGGCGCGGGAGCAGTTGTTAATAGAGATATTCCTCCTTTCTCCGTTGCTGTAGGCATACCTGCACGAGTAATCAAAAACCGAATTGGCAAAGACTTAAGCATTAGTTCAAATTGAGAAATAGGGGATCGGGAATAGTAACTATCTCCTGTAACAATTAACCTGTTCCCTTTTTGAATTCACTTGTTACACCCAAGTGGGTGAGAAAGAATTCAGCCACTTGGGTGAACCAGATGTGCGAGGTTACATTTTGTAAAAAAAGAGATTCTAGTACTAGAGAATATTGATTTTACCTAACTCTAGTGAGAAGAATTCTATGAAACTTACAAAATTAGCTGCCTCTTTCGTTGCTGTTGCTTCCATTGTTCTCTCGGCGGGAATTGCTTCTACTCAAACAGCTGGCACAAACGGCAATTACATCGGTACTGGTATTGCGGTTGGTGCAACCAGGTCATAATTCAGTGCATCTGACCCTGCTTCTAAAGCTGCTACTGTGCCAATTGGACGACCATGATAATAAACAGTTGACTTTTCAATTAATGTCCAAGCCTCGGCGATTAAATCATTTGTGTTGTTCTTTATTTTCATGGATTCTGTAGCTATTAGCAAATGGATTCGACTATTAATAATTGCTGGATTTCGAGCAGAAAATGTATTTTTGTGTTATTCAATCAAGATTTGATGTGAGAATTTATGGATGTGTATAGATACACTCTGCCTACATTTTTACTATTAGCTCGTGTATTTGTTTCTTCTGGGCTTGGGCGGTATTGTAACCAAGCGAATAAAGCAGCAGTGCCAAGGAAAATAAAAGCTATAGTAGCTACCAATTGCAGCATGATACTGTAACGCATAATAAAAGTTATATGAATGTGTATTTTGTGTTATTTAAATTCAAGCTTTATTAGTGATATAAAAATATTTCATTGAATTAAACAAGGTTGTAATGTTCCATGTGAATGTTAGTAACGGGAACTTCTAAATCATGTAAAGCTATCTCTACTTGATCCATCATTTCTGGCACGGCACAAATGAAGTAATTTCGAGTTGCAGGACGTTTCGGAATATAGCGTTCTAGCAGTTCTTTATCAACATAACTAGTTTCTCCTAACCAATCATCTGGAGGTTCTTTAAGAACATGAATAACTGTTAAGTCTAATTTGTCTTTTAAAGCTTCGATTTCTTCTCGATAAGTAATATTTTCCCAAGTTTTACTAGCATAAATTAACAGTAAGGGACGCTCATCTTGACGTGCTGCTAAGGTAAAAAGCATACTAATGATTGGCGTAATGCCTATTCCTCCAGCAATAAAGACAAATCCAGCAGTATTCTCATAGCGGTCGGTGGTGAAAACTCCATAAGGGCCATCTAGAAAAGCTTTAGTACCAGGTTTGACATCTTTGATTGTGTTTGTGAAGTCACCTAAAGCCTTGATGCCAAATTCAACGCGATCGCTATGTTCTGCACTAGAAGCAAAAGAAAATGGATGTTCTCGCATTCTAAACGGCGATATTTCTAGAGTTAGCCAAGCAAATTGACCTGGTTGGAAATGAATTCCTTGGTGTCCTCTAGGACGCAAAACCAAATTCCAAACATTGCCTCGTTGGGGAATTACTGCTTCCACTAAGTAAGGTTTTTTCTGCATAAAGTAAGGTTTGACCAAGCGGACGTAAATCAATAGCCACAACGCCGCTATTGCAATACCAGTCCAGATAACTGCTTTCCAAAATAGCCCTAAATAATTACCTACACCCAAAGCGTGTCCTAAACCAAAGGCAACGAGAATAACAGCTAAGATGCCATGAGCTATACGCCAATCTTCATAGTTAATGTTCAGCTGCTTGCGCCAAATAGAAGTTACAATAATTGCAATTAGCGCCAAAGTAGCGATAACTGCTGCCCTAGCCCGCCAAGGTGCTTGAATAAAATTCAACAGTTGTAGCGTCTCTGGATTATTAATAAATACAATTATGGGATGAGCTAGGATGAAGAAAAACGCAACTATTGAGGTGTAGCGATGAAACTGAAGAATTAAGTCAACGCCGTATGAAGCTTCAACACGATTAATCCGGGCAGTCAGGGCAAATTGCATTGCCATCATTGTTAAACCAATGAAACCCAAAGCAGCAGAAAATTCCAGTAAAAAACTGCGTTCATTGCTTGGTGTAGGTGGATATAAAAGTAGTATGAATAGCGGGAATAAGATAATTAAGATATATGCAGCTATCCAAGATACCCCGATGACTACGGGATTTTTCATTAATAAACTTCTCATCAGCGCGTACCTCCTAGCATTTTGGTTGTAATAGGACTTGCATTAGCGAATTTTCTTCATTTGGTAGACTCGTTTGTGCATTTGCGACTCCTATTTACCTAACATTCAGCATGAGAGTTTTAAATACTTGACAAAATGCTAAAAACTCTGGTTGTAATTAACGCTTTCCCAAGTTTTTTATTTTGACTCCTATCTGTATACTTTTAGTATTGATGACGGTAGTGATATGGAAACTATGGGAATGCCTTTGGCCCTTCCGCAGAAGGCGGATAAATTAAGCCTTACAGCGTTGGGTATTATTGTAGTTTATTATAATGTTAGTTTCAATACCTTTGCCAAAATAAGAGGCTACAAAAATTTTGGCAAAAATGGCAAAACG
>JAHCSU010000501.1 GCA_023522315.1 Nostoc sp. CCCryo 231-06 | reverse complement strand
CAACTCAATTGCACCGCCCTGCAACTCAATTGCACCGCCCTGCAACTCAATTGCACCGCCCTGCAACTCAATTGCATCGACTTGCAACTCAATTGCATCGCCCTGCAACTCAATTGCACCGCCTTGCAACTCAATTGCACCGCCCTGCAACTCTATTGCATCAACCTGCATAAATGAGCTTACCTTTTCTTTAACCTTGTTCTATCTAAAAACTTTACCTTACTGTTAGCTTTAGAGTTGTAATGGGTACATTAAATATATACTCTATTACGGTATACATATATGCCTATCCAAGATACCACACGCCGTTTACGCCCTCAACTAATTAGTGAAGATGTTACCTCATGGCACGGTTTGCAAACCATCAGCACCTACAATACAACCCGTGCTGATGCCGATGCTGCAAAGTTACAGCAAGCTTATCAAGCTATGTTGAGTTCTCAACAAGCCGAAACCGAAAAATTAACTTTATACCGTGCTGCTGCCGATGCTGCCCGATTAGCAGAATGGGAATTTCACAATGCGGTATTAGCCATGAAAGAAGTCGTGCGCGGGCAATATGGCTCAGATAGCGATCAAGCCCAAGCGGTTGGATTGAAGAAAAAATCAGAGCGCAAGCGTTCTAGCCGCAAAAAGCCAAACCGTATTGCTTCTTAACTACTCACTCTCTAAATTGCAGCACTCCACCTTTGGTTCAGTTGCAAAATCATTCAAACCAACGGCTTTCAACAGCGCCGTCCAAGAAGGATCTTGCGAATTGGTGCGACGCAATTCACTAGCAGCACTCAGCGCTTCATACCAAATACCATTAGCCGCATAAAGGTTTACTTGCTGGCTTGGTGTTGCTTTTTCCAATTGAGTTTTTAAAATAGAGTTCAGTTGCTCCCGTTTTACGTATCCATCAGCATTAGCAAGAATTTGCTTATCCTTTTTACAGTAAATGTTGAAATACCAACGATACCGCTTACCTATCTCCAGAGGTGCTGCTTTTGACGGCAAACGAAGGCTGACTACTCCAGGTGCTCCCGTTAAAGAAGTTTTGTAAATAGTTTGATTTTCTGCTTCATCTTCTAGCACAAACTCTCCAGATGCAAAGCCCGATGCATAAGGAACATAGAATAAGAAACTAGGATGCTCTGCGATCGCTTCTCCAAAAACCAATTCTGAGTTTGAATAAACAGGTACTAAGGCTGTGAGCCGCTTTTGAGAAGAAATCAGAAGCTTATTTATATCCTGACCACAGCCACGACTACCTGCTTCCCCTCGCTTACCTGGTTCGCTGATGTCTTTTGGTGGAGGCGGCGCAGCAAAAATCAATGATTGATTTAATTCTCCGTTGGGATTTGCAGGCTGTGCCTGCACATCTATAGAGCTAAAGAATGTTAAACTAACGGCGAGGAAAATTTGAATCTTTTGCATAGATAATTTCATCTTTATTTATAAGCTGTTGCGTATTTAATTTGTATATGCGACGCGGGCAAGATGCCCGCACTACAATAATTTTACGTTTTCGTGTTATACAATTTAGCTGCACATCAGCTTACCTCAAGTTGTAGAAATAATACTCGGAACCCCACCCCCCTCCCCTCCCCGCAGGCGGGGAACTCGGGGCCCCCTCTGGGGATTAGGGGCAGGGAGCTAAAGCACAGCTTTGGCGGGGTGGGGTTCTTTTATTATGAGTAAATTGGCGGACATGATATCAGTTGTCGCTGTTGTGAAAATAGGTAAATTGCCACTGTGCCGCCACTAGCCACTAAAACCAAAGCTGACGGAACTAGAGGAACCCAAATCCCTTGGTAAAAGAGAATTAAGCAAAAAACGTATAAGACTCCAAGTACACCTCCTCCTGCTAGTACTAAATATAGTCTTGAACGATCGCTTGGTGCGATCGCCTGTAATCCGGCATAGCCGATCGCACCTCCAACCACTGACCAACTCCAAATCCACAAAACTTCGCCCCAAACAGGCAAAACTGATATCAATGGTCGCCCATCCATAACCGCACTCACCAGCTGACTCACCATTTGTGCTTGCAGAATCACCCCTGGTACTTCTTCGGAAAAACCTTGCCTAGTCATGTAGGGGGTAGGACTATAATCACGAAAGCTTTGGGCAGTAGTACCAATGAGAACAATTCGGTCTTTGACTTGTTCAGGGTTGACTTTACCCCTAAGAACATCTGTGAGTGTGACTTTAGGAGCAATTTCTCCAGGAGAATCTTGGAAAGAACGGTAATTGAGCAATATTTGGTAGCCGCCTGTATCCACTTGTTGATAGCCACCCTTATAAGGCTGCAACCGCTTAAAAATAACGTTACCTAACTGCAAATCCCCAGAATCAGTGTATTTGGCAGAGATGCCTTTTGCCTCCAAGTAGTGGAATGCCAGTTGGGCATTAAGGGCATAGCGTGCAGTACAAGGGGAGGTTACGTCTGCTGGTTGCATTGCCAATAAATGACGACGCAGAACGCGGTCTGGGTCTGGGACAATATCACTAAATCCTTGGCGTTCTAGCGGAACCCCCAAAGGAGGTGAAATTCCCGGATGGTCTTTTCTAAGTTCTTTAACTTTGCAAATTGCAAAAAACCTGTCATCTGTTTTCAACTTAGTCGCCAAAGAAGCTTGGTTACGTTGTGATAACTGATCCTGATAAATATCTAAGCCAATGGCTTTGGGTTGGAACTGTGCAAGTTTTTCCAAAAGTCGGGTTAGTGCTAGCTCCGATAGCGACCCTCTTCTTTCCTTTTGTTCTGGTAACTGAAAATCTTCTTCGGTGACAGTGACTATCAATAGGCGCTGATCTTGCTTTTCTTGGGGACGCGATCGCATTAATTGATCGTAAGCCTGTAACTCCCATGTTTGCAATCCTCCCATTTGCCGGACTCCTAGCACGCTGATGGTGAGCATCACACTCATTAGCAATCCCCTTATCAGTAGGCGGCTGTTAGATTTAATTAGGGGCTTTGGCCAAGTCATCGGTATGGTAGCAGGATTTTCACAAATTACCGGCAGCCAACTTGCACCTGGAAATTTGTCCTCTAATCCTTGCAGTTTTTCTCTGGCAGTGCGAACTGCAACATATATTGATGCGCCTGAAGAAAAAGCTGCCAAAAAATGCTTTAAAAATGCTTGCGCCACAAGATCGGGCACAGGTTCCCGCATGACAATGATTTGGGGAATATGTAAATCTTGTAGTTCTCGCGCTAATCCCAATCCATCACAGGAGTTGAAAATCGCCAACTGTAACCCATTGGTGACGGCATTTCTCAGGGCATATTTCAGGTCTGCAATTGTTAAACTATCTTTGTCATTGATATAGATCCGACCAGTCTCACCCTCACTTCTACTATGACCAGCGAAAAATAAAATGTTCCAAGGTTGGTTCCACAGATGATCGTTAATCTGATCGCGTTGGCGCTGTGGCAAAAACTCTGTGGCAGCATTGGGTAATTTTTTTAGTAATTCGCAGTCTTCGTCCACATCAATACCAGTTTTATCACCCAAAATCGCCAATATTTTGATTTTATGTCTGTAGGTGGATGTCTGCAATCTAGTTACTTGTTCTGACTCTAGAACACTCAAAGCTACTTCGGCTTTGGTGTAATCGTCCTCAATCAAATCCCATATATGCCAAGGAAGTTTCTGTAGCTGCATAGAAGCAGTGCGAATCAGCACTCGCAGTTCCTCATTGGGCATTAAGTGTTTAAGCCATTTTTCCCGAATCCGCCAAAATGACTCTGAATTTAGCCAGTGATTTAGGTGCGATCGCAACTCACAAGCTTTGTTTTGACACTCATCACGCCGTTGGGTGATAGAACCATCGTAAATAATTTTTTTGGCTTTGATGCGGCCATTTCCTAGATTACAATAGGTTGACCGCCACTCATCAATTGCTTTAGCTATTTCTAGATTGGGAGGTAAGTGACCAGAGGTTTCTATGCTGGGACGCTTACCATCTTCTCCAATCTCCAGCGTCACCCGCACCCCTAACTCCAAATCGCCATCTAGCTTCAGAACAACTAACTTTCCCATTTGCAGCACCCCTATTGTTTTTCGCTTCAGATGAGAAAACTTTCTATCACGCTAATATTCCCCAAGACCAATTTAATACTAAAACGTTCTCCCACATCACCACTAAACTGCAATTGAATATTTTTGTTAGTGCTTCTAGTTTGCGCTTCCATAATAGATTCTCCCTCTACTCCTTCAAAATCAATCACCATCAGTTGGAGATTTGGTGGCAGATACATTTCTTTACTAGGATGCACTTCTACGATAATGTCTATTTCCTGCTCCTTCTCTTGAATGAAGCCAACGACTAGAATTATAGATTGGATTGTTCCTGTTTTTTCTAAATCAATCAGCTTACCCCTACTAACAAAAGAACCATTAGTTCCTCTTAGACTCCAATCTGGATTAGCTCTTTGATAATCAAAGAGAGTTTCAACTTCTTGCCAACCAACATCAAAAATATTCTCTAACCATTGTTTTAATTTAACTAAAGTCTTATTGGAAGTGAGCGATTGAGAAGCTAACTCAGCTTGCCTCACTTGAGTAAGTTCTTCTAAATACTCCAGGAGATTGTCCAAAGGTTGCAATTGGTTAATTGGTAACAAATCAGTTTGTACCTGCCTGACAAATCCCAGCAGCGTCGCTTCTCGAAATGATTTCCTTATCTGCACAGCCACATAGCCAATTCGATTTGACTGTATTTCAGGCGGTATATAAATAAATTGTGCATCTTCAAACACTGGGCGACATTCTAACGATCCCAAATTTTTTAGCGACAAATCAGCTACATCCATAAGTGTCTGCTGTACAAGGTTCCAACTATCGCTCTTGTCTAAGTCTGTCTCAAATCCCATGTATTGTAGATAAGAGTTTACGAAAGACACAGACAAAATATTGAGATAAACTTGTTCGGCTTTTGTTTGCGTGGCTTGTCGTCTACATAACTCTTCTGCTCGATGTCTTCCATCGGGCGGTATAGGCCCTGTAAATGTTAAAGTATCTGCAATTTTCGCCATATTTTTTTGACCAAATGATGAAATATTATGAAATACATAAATATTCTTGGAGTTTCTCAGTAAACTTTTTCAGACAACGTTGGTAGAAACTATGTAGAGATGTGATTCCAATGCCCCATTCTGCCGAAATATCTTTCCAGGAAATTCCAGAACATCTTCTTTTAGCTATAGCTTGAAAATTTGCCTCTGGATGACCTTTTATGTGTTCTTTGCAAAAAATCAACTCTGGATCAGATTCTATACATTCTATTATTTGTTCAGATAAGGACGGTTGAGATTGAGATGATGAGATATTTTCCAGATGAGAGTCTTCGAGATTTATTTCATTTCCTTTGCCGATAACTTTGGGGATAGCTTCTGGAAAAAAGCGTTTACTCAATAGCATATTTACCCAAGTTATAACTTCGCCGCGTTCTGGGTCATACTTATTAATATTGTTATTTTGGCAAAGATAGAAAAATAAATTTTGTACTGCCTCATCATAAATATCTTCATAAACTAGTTGAAATTGACCCTTATAAGGATGAATAAGTCTACCCGACTGCCAAATGGCATTCATCAGCCGTGTTAAAGCTACCCGATGTTCTTTGGTTGCGTATGGGTGTTGTTGGGCTTTGAGCGCTAATTCTTTAAGTTGTACATCTAGTTGTTTTCTCCAGTCGTTAGTCATAAAAGACCTCGAATTCAAACGCACCAACTTGCGAATCTGTATATATCTCATGTATAAATTGCAATTTTTACACAAACTAGCCACAATCGTTACAAAACTTTTTCCTCAGACATTAAAAAAATGTAGCTAAGTATTAATACCGTTCAGTTAAGGAATTTCTTGGTTAAGGCAGGCAAGGGAGCAGTTCACGAAGAGAATAATTACTGAACAATAACCCTCTTGTCTCCCCTACCTCGCCTGCTTATCGGAAGCGTATTGAGCGCCCAATCTCTAATTCTGTTTTTCCAAGAATCATTCTCTATTTTGTGGCATAAATTTAGTTATTGTCGGTGATATGTATACAGCAGCATTGATCACTAAGAACTTCCTTATGAATAACTCCACCTACCAGCTAGACGATTCCGCTTTAACATTGCCGATTTCCCAATCAGCTCGCATAACTGCCCAGCAATTTGCTAACCAGCAGCCAAATTCTGAAAAAGCAGAGCAAGTTCGGCTGAATACCCTAGCTGTGTGGGTAGTAAATGACTACTTAGAAATGATGGATATTCCTACAAACCTCCAAGCTAGTGACAGCTGGAACCCCATCATGCGCCTCTGTGGGAATGTAGCTGACTTAGAGGTGCCTTCAATTGGTCGTCTAGAGTGTCGCCCTGTCCATCTGCATCAGCAGATATGTTCCATTCCTCCAGAAACCTGGGAAGAACGGGTGAGTTATTTAGTAGTTCAATTTGATGAATCGCTCCAAGAAGCGAGGCTGCTTGGTTTTATCCCTAGTGTCGAAAATGAAACACTGTCTTTAGCGCAACTGCAACCATTGGAAGCGTTTATCGACCACCTGGGTCAACTGCGCCAATCCTCAGCTAGTCCAGTGGTGAATTTAAGTCAATGGTTTGCTGGTATATTTGAGACAGGTTGGCAGACTATTGAATCACTGTGGAATGTGCCAGAACTCAGACCAATTTATGCCTTTCGCAGTACTGATACTGTAGAACTAAATGCCCTTAACCGACCAGAATCAATTACTAAACGTGCAAAACTGATTGATTTGGGTATCCAAATTCTCAACCAACCCGTCATGTTGATTGTGAAAATCAGCCCAGAAAAGGATCAGCAAACCAGCATTCATTTGCAATTGCACGCCACTGGAAATCACATCTACTTGCCACCAGGAGTTCATCTCACTGTTCTAGATAGTTCGGGAACAGTATTTCTAGATGCTCAATCTAGAAGATTAGATAACTACATTCAGTTGCAGTTTCGCGGTGAACCTAGAGAGCAATTTAGCGTGAAGGTAGCCATAAATGATACTAGCATCACCGAACATTTTAGGATTTAAAACATCTAGCTATCTTCCCTGTTTGTCGGTAACTTATTAAGTGGTAATTGGTTAATTAAAAATTAAAAATTCAAGCCTGCTTTTGGGGATTTTGAAAAAAATCTGTAAATGCTTCTAGAGCTTGTTATGAGACATTAGAACAGGGCATGGTTTCGCATAGGGGGATAGCGACGGTCATGGGTAAGTTAGTGGTTCTGAAATTTGGAGAGGGTAGTTTTGAGCAAGGGTTTCCTGTCACCCTCGAAATTGGTGAAGAACACCAGCGTGCTGCAACAGAAATTTCGGGGAAACTACCTTCATTTCCCGAAATGCCGCTCTATTACAGTCATTGGCAGTCTAGTTATCGGCAGATAGGCAATCGTTATCGTCTCCATGCTGACAAAATGCAGGTGACGAATGTATCGATGATTCAAGACTGCGAAAACGCTTCTCATATTTTGCGGGCACGCTTTAATACCTGGCTGCGAGCAGAGGAGTTTCGCCCTTTGAGGGAAAAATGGTTAGAAAAATTGTCGTCCACGGAAGAAGTGCGGGTGATTTTGCAAACAGAAAATAGCCAATTGCAGCTATTACCCTGGCATCTGTGGGATTTGTTAGAACGCTACCCCAAGGCTGAAATCGCCCTTGCTTCACCATCTTACGATCGCATTCACAAACCACGCACTTTAAATAAATTAGTCAATATTTTAGCAATTGTGGGCAATAGTCAGGGAATTGACACCCAGTCAGATCAAGCTTTACTGCAACAGTGTAGTAATGCAGAGGTTAGCTTTCTGGTAGAACCACAACGAAAAGAATTGACTGAGCATCTTTGGGAAAAAAACTGGGATATTCTCTTTTTTGCTGGGCACAGTTCTAGTAACAAAAATGGAGAAAGCGGACGAATTTACCTGAATAAAACTGATAGCCTCACCATTGGCGAGTTAAAGTATGCTTTAAAGAAAGCTATTGAAAACGGCTTGCAACTAGCTATATTTAACTCCTGTGATGGATTGGGATTAGCGCGAGAACTGGCTGATTTGCAAATCCCTCAGATGATCATCATGCGTGAACCTGTCCCAGATCAGGTTGCCAAGGAGTTCTTAAAGTATTTTCTCGAAGGTTTTGCCGGTGGTGAGTCTTTATATCAGTCGGTACGCCAAGCGCGGGAAAGGTTGCAAGGACTTGAGGATCAATTTCCCTGTGCGACTTGGCTACCAATGATTTGCCAAAATCCAGCGCAGATCCCACTCACTTGGGATGAATTAAGGTCTTCAAAAACTGAAGATACACAAAATTTAGCTTTGTCTCCCAAACACAGATTTACGACAACTTTGTTATCCAGTTTGGCGATTACAGCCTTCGTTTGTGGGGCGAGATTGCTGGGATTGGTAGAAAATCCAGAAATACAAGCCTTTGATTTGATGATGCGATCGCGCCCTGCACAGGGACTTGATTCTCGACTGTTGGTAATTACAATTGACGATGATGATCTGGCAATTCAAAGAAAAAATAACGAGGATTTGATTGGAGCTTCCATTTCCGAAAAATCTCTCAACAAACTCCTGGCAAAACTGAATCAATACCAACCCCGTGCGATCGGCTTGGATATCTACCGTGATTTTAAAGCCAAACAACCAGATTTAATTACTCGTCTTCAAAAAACTCAGAATTTGATTGGCGTATGTAAAGGGAGCGATGTCACAGTAAATATCCCAGGCAATCAGCCGCCACCAGAAATCCCCACAACAAATCTCGGATTCAGTGACTTTATTCACGATCGTGATGGAGTTATCCGTCGGCATCTCCTGTTCATGAACCAAGAGGCGACATCGTTGTGTCCTGCTCCCTTTGCATTCAGTCTACAACTGGCCTCCCTCTATCTGCGCCCTTCAGGAATTGAACCAAAGTTCACGCCTGAAGGGAATTTGCGGCTAGGTAAAACTATTTTTCCGAACCTGAAATCTCGGACTGGCGGCTATCAAAATATTGATGCCAATGGCGGTCAAATCTTACTTAATTACCGTTCCCCAAAACAAATAGCCGAACAGGTGAAGCTAACCCAATTTTTATCTAGTCCAATTAACCCCAGTGCTATCAAAGACAAAATTGTTTTGATTGGTGTGGTGGCAAAGGGGGATTCTCCAGACACCTGGCCTACACCCTATGGCGTTCCTTTAGATGAGCAAATGCCAGGAGTGTTAGTACAAGCGCACATGGTCAGCCAAATCCTCAGTGCAGTCCAGGATGGGCAACCGTTGCTGCGGGTTTGGTCACTGTGGGCGGAGGTGGCCTGGATTTGGAGCTGGTCAATGGTTGGGGGAGTCTTGGCTTGGCGAAAGCTTTCCTTCCGTTGGTTGACATTGGTAGTTATTATTACCTCTAGTGTTCTATATTTAGTTTGCTTTGGTCTGTTAATTTCGGGTGCTTGGGTGCCTTTTGTACCTTCGGCTTTGTCGTTGGTAGTCATGGTTGGCTTGATGTCAATATATAATTCGACAACAAAAGTTCGGGTCAGCAACCCCGCACTAAAGTGACGGGGCTTCAGGCGAAAGCTTGAAGCCATGCTGACCAGCCTAAGACAAACGATGTCTACGTTTTTTGAGTCATGACACCTTGAGATGCGTTGCTAGTCTCCCGCTCTGTCATCTGCAATTAAACAGTCTTAAGGTCACTGAGACAGTGTTGCAGGTCGAACAAGCTCTTAAAACATTGGCGAAGCGAACATTACTGAAAAGCAGAGACACAACCATGTCTAACTACGTTTTCGTTCTCGATACAAACAAAAATCCACTCACTCCTTGGAAGCCGTCAATGGCGCGAAAGTTGTTGTGTGCAGGTAAAGCGGCAGCGTTTCGTCGCTACCCATTCACCATCATCCTGAAAAAGGAGGTAGTCGCTTCGGCTTTCAAACAGGTGATTTGGTTCGCGCTGCTGTCACGACTGGCAAGTATTTAGGCGACTGGGTAGGACGCATCAGTGTCAGGGCTAGAGCGAGTTTCAAACTGTCCTCAAGCAAGGTTTTCGATGTTTACCCAAAGTATCTGGAGGTTATTCATCGTGCAGACGGCTATAGCTATCAATAACGACGGTAGGCGAATAAATTCGCACGCGCGAGGCTTTCCTCCATGCTCACTCATAGACATGGCTCCCAGCCCTACCGACTATCTTCTTGTGGCGAGTGCGGAATAGGGCAATACGCTTAAGTTAAGAAAATTTATCTGTTAAGGTAGGCAGGGGCAGAAAAATCTGATAATTGTATTTGACAGAAAAATTGGGATAATTTAATTTTTGGAGTTCAATAGGGAATGGGGAAAGATTTTTTATTAAATTTTTGGATAACCAGCAGATAAATCTACATACAAGGTTTGCATACTTAAGGGAAGGTTTTTATGAAGTCAAATTCACAACCAATAAAACTGTTTTTGGTAGTAGCTTTTAGCTGCACTAGTTTACTAGTCAGCCTGGCTCCAGTACTAGCAAAACCAACTCTTAGTTCTTCACCTAGCGATCGCGGTGCTAAAACGAATCTTGCTCAAGCTACAGCCTTTAATCAACCCTCACTTCCATCTGGCCCCCCTCCTCGAGGTCGGGTTCGTGGTGGAGCGAAGCGGGGAGGTGAATGTGAAGTTAGTAAACTTGACCTGACTGCTTTAGTACACTTTACTGAGGGAGCTAAGTCAGCGATCAATGTCTGGGGACAGACAACGGTAGAACGCCCAAGCTGGTTTTTCTATGTGCCATATAACAAAGATTTGGCCTATGAAGTTGAATTTGTGCTGAAAGAAGATCCGGACTCTAACGACTCTAACGAGTCTAACGAGATTTACCGCAAAGCGATCGCTCTACCAGAGAAACCAGGAATCATCCGCGTTTCTTTGCCTACCACTGCTCCTGCCTTGGCATTAAACAAACAATATCGCTGGTTTTTCACTATTAACTGTGACAAGCAAAATAAATCTCCTCTGACTTTTGTCGAAGGGGTAATACAAAGAGTCGAATTGAATCCAGGCGCAGTCAAAGAGCTACAAACGACGGAACTTCTAAGACGCTATACTATCTATGCCCAAAACGGGATATGGTACGATGTACTGACGACACTGGCTCAACTGCGTCAGAAAAATCCTAAAGATGCGGCACTGCAAGCAGAGTGGCGGAATTTGTTAAGCAGCATCGGCTTAGATGATATTGCAGCAGAACCGATTGTTTCGGAAAAACCTTAAAGGATGTTTGAAAAGTCGCAAAGTATACTAGAAACCCCCATTCCCTTGTAGAGAAGGCTTGCTCGGAGGGTTAGGTTTCTGAAGCTTAGATGTTAGCAATCATACTTTTCAAACAACCTCTTATATCATGTCCGCTCGATTACTTATTAAACCCTAAGAACCCCAAAGAGCCAAAGCTATGCTTTGTCTCCCCTCCCCGCTAACGGGGAGGGGTGCAATGACTGTGGGAATCACAACTAATTATGCGGACATGATATTAGACTAAAAAACACTAATCTTCTTTTTGCAAGATATCATCATCAATCCGTCGCTCCCGATTAATATCGGGATTTTCTGATGTCCAATTATCATCCCCTCCAAGAGATTCAGGAACCATCACAAGCTCAGTCTCTTTTGTATGCTTATTTCCCCATTCATCCAAAACATCTTTGATCAGTACTTCTTGCAACCAAATCTTAGCGACAACAGTTAGGGGGAGCGCCAGAAATAATCCTAAAAAGCCAAAGAAAGTGACGAAAAATAGTTGGGCAATTAAGGTTACGGCTGGCAGCAACGATACTTGCTGTGCCATTACAATTGGCGTGATGAAATTACTCTCAGCCTGTTGAATAAAAAAGTAGAGAATTAAGACAGCGATCGCTTTCCAAGGTTCATCCAAGAAGGCGATCGCCATTGCTGGTATTACACTAATTGTCGGCCCCAGATTAGGAATCAAGTTCAAAAATCCTGCTAAAACCGCTAAAGCTAGTGCTGCCTTTACATGCAAAATTGATAAGCCAATTAGACTCATTAGCCCCACTACACAGATGGCAATGAAAGCGCCTGTAATCCATCCCTCCAAGGAGACTTCACATTTATCTAAAATCCCATCTACCCGCCGCCGATAAAATGAGGGGAAAAGCCGCACAAATACTTTGCGGTAAGCCACGGGGTCGGCTAAGATCATTCCGGTTAAAACCAACACTAGCAAAATCTTGAGGACAACTTCTAAAGAGCCAGATACAAAGGCGAAGGAGTTTCCGAGTAGCCGATTGACGATGGGCTGTACTTGTTGAATGAGGCTATTAATATCTGGGATATAAGGAACTAACTGGTTAGGAATATAAGCTCTCAGGGCATCAAGCCAAGTATTGAAGCGCTCAAACCCTTTAGGAACCTGATTGGTTAGTTCTTGAAACTGCTGTGCAAATGGCGGCACAATTAGCCAGAAAAAACCCGCGACACCTGCAAAAAAGATAGCTACTGCGAGGAGGACGGCGAATCCACGCTTCATCCCAAAACGTTGGAAGCGTTTCGCTAGTCGATTTAAGGTGGTGGCTAACACAACTGCGGCAAACATGAGCAAAAGCACTTCCCGAATTTGCCACAGGATGTATAAAGAAATAACGATGGCGATTAAGCCGATCCATTGACCGAGGTTCACAGGCTGACTCCCAACGGTTGGCGAGATGCAATTTTCTTGTAATTAAGCTAGATTAGCTGATTTTAGTCACTTGTGCGTGGATGCTTCCCTTGTTAATTTTGTTTCTGTGCTTGGAATCGCCACAGTAGCGCGATCGCGATTATAGCGATCGGCAGTAAAATTATAATCAGCGCGTTGGTTGCTGTCGCCGGAATGGATAGGCTTGGCCCTGCATACTTAATCAATACAGATAACAAAGCCGAGAGTAAAAGCAGTTTCAGAACTAATCCTAGTTGATTTTCCATAAGAATATTTGTGGACATATACGAATTTGGGCTGGATGACCCAGCTTCTACAATAAACCTACAGATACAATCCTTTTCGTAACTGCCTAGCTAGTAGGATTAGAGGAAAAGAAAACAGAAACAGAAACAGAAA
>JAHCSU010000500.1 GCA_023522315.1 Nostoc sp. CCCryo 231-06 | reverse complement strand
AAAGCTATGATAGGAGAGGTGTAAGAGTAAAACTGTATTGCATAATAGCCGGAAGTGCTGTATTGGGAACTAGTTAGTGAAAATATTATGATTTATTGATTAGGTTTTATGCATCTTTTTTGGCTAATTTAACTTTTCGTGACGTTAGCCAGGCAATACTACAAACAGTTAAAGTCCCAACTAAGGTTGCAGGTTCAGGAATAGGAGTATAGGAAACTGCATCATTGAAGGTTTGATTGCTAACTATAAAATCATATCCGGCAATTTCATAACTGCTTGCCGGATCAATTTTATTGTTAAATAAATAAGACAATCCAATAGATGAGTTACCTGCAACAGTTGGAAAAACAATAGGCCCTAATGTTGGATAATCAAAATCATCCTCTTGAGTGTAAACAGTCTGAGGGTCATTATTAAATGCAAAATTTAATAACTGAACTGGTGCTGTGGGAATAGGCTCAGTACTAAAATTTGAGTCATCGAAGCTAAAAGAACCAGTGCCACTCAATATAGAGCTATTGACAGTGAAAGCATATTTCATTGTTGTAGCATCTGCTGGTTGTTGGTTTACAGCAGTAAAGCTCAGTGCTAAACTGGTAGCAACTAGTGTTAATTTGGAAACTAATTTCATATTGATTTACCTCAAGATGTATTTTCGCAATCGCTCTGTCTGATCAACAAAGGCTGCTAATTAACCTTTAAATAATTGCAGCAAGCTAAATTTAAAATAATGAGGTTAAGCAGAATTTAATTATAGGTAAAAAACACCTAAAATTTGTATATTTGTCAATAAATTTAGCAATCCCCTATTTGTCACGAGACGCAGAGTTAATCGCAATCGAATCCCAGATTCGCGCGCGCTACCATTAGGAATTGTGTCAATCGCACTAGTCGCAAACCTTTTCGGTGGGGTGGTTTAAGCGGCCACCAGCAACTAGAAGCGATTGGGGAAGTACTATGCAGTTTACCATGCCGAGAAATTGACACAGATTATTTCTCTCTCTTGTGAGCATGGTTTGACCAAGCCTTAAGCAGCAATCGTTCAGTAGAACGAATTAGCACAATACAAGCTTTGGTCAATCAACATCAGGAACTTCTTACTGTGCTTAAGCCTCAAGCTCTTAAATACTGATTAGACAGTCAGGGGATTAATTAAAATTCCAAACATAGAGATGTTGCAATGCAATGTCTCTACAAACATTATGGATAGGCAACTTATCTGATCCGAACTGCATTGGCTATACTATTGCTAAACATGAATTTATATTAAAAATTACCGGGTTTATTTATAACTACTATGTATAAATAATCATCCCCAAAATCCTGATATTTACAACTTGAAGAGATTGTATTTTGTTACCCGTGCTGTCACAATCATTAAAATATTCCCAGTATTTGTTTTTAATCATTAATTTTAACTTATGGAGGGCATCTGCGGCAGAAAGGGCGATCGCATGATCAAAAAATGGTATCGAGTCCAAAAGCTAAAAGCAATATTCATCCTAGCATTGGCAGTTATATTAACTAATGCTGTAGTCTCATATAGCAATACTGTTAAGCTGATTTCCAATCAGGAATCGGTGACATCCTCATATAAAGTGGTTACTCAACTTGAAAGTATCCAATCTACACTCAAAGATACTGAAACTGCACAACGTAATTACTTGATTACAGCAGATGCAGATGATTTACAAACCTATCTTGCGGCTTATCAAAAAACTGATAGCAATATTCAGATTATTAGCAAGTTAACTGCCCAGAACCATCAAAAGCGGCAGTGGATTTCTTTGCTGGAACCAAAAATTAGTAACAGGCTCAACATCCTGGAACAAGAAATTGCCCTCAGACAAAAGCAGGGATTTGAAGCAGTTCGCCAGCGAATCTTATCTGACAAAGACAAGCAAAGCAGCAAAGAAATCCAACAGCTTATTCACGACTCTTTAGAGGTAGAGCAAAATTTATTACAGCAGCGAATGCAGCAGTCGCAAGCAAGTTCCCAAAAGGCGATAGTTACATTTTTTATCGCTGCTGTTGTGGATTTGGTGCTGGTAGCGTTGCTGTATGACTTGTTGTGGCGTTATATCAGGCAACTTCAGCAGACGGAACTGGCTTTACGCCAAAGCGAAAATCGTTTACGAGCCATGATAGATGCAGAACCAGAATGCATCGAGTTAATTGCCGGGGATGGCACCCTTTTAGAAATTAATGCAGAAGGGCTGGCAATTATGGAAGTGGAAAGTGCCGATGTATTAATTAATAAACCAATTGATGCCCTAATTTTACCAGAGTATAGAGCAGCCTTTGCCGACTTGCATAAAAGTGTCTGCCAAGGTAACAAGGAGACTTTGGAGTTTGAAATCGTGGGATTTAAAGGTACTCGCCGCTACATGGAAACTCATGCCGTACCACTGCGTAACGAATCTGATGGTACGTTCATCCATTTGGCACTGATGCGAGATATAACCCAGCAAAAACAGGCAGAACAGAAAATCCGTGAACAAGGGTTGCTGCTGGATGTATCAAGTGATGCGATTCTGGTGCGAAATATCCACAACCGAATCTTGTTTTGGAATCAAGGTGCTGAACGTCTGTACGGCTGGAAGGCCGAGGAAGTTGTGGGTAAGAATGTTTTGCAACTTTTGTATAAAGACATTTCACCACAGCTAGAAGATGCTTACTTGAGGGTGATGAATACGGGTGAGTGGCGGGGTGAGTTGCATCAACTGACCAAGGAAGATAAAGTAATTATCGTTGAAAGTCGGTGGATACTGATCCGAGATGATAATGGACAACCCAAATCCATTTTGAGTGTGAACACCGAGATTACGCAGCAGAAACAATTGGAAGCTCAACTTTTGCGATCGCAACGTTTGGAGAGTATCGGCACGCTAGCTGGTGGTATCATCCATGATCTCAACAATATATTATCCCCAATTTTAATGTCAGTTCAACTGTTGCAGAAGAAATTGCCCGATTCGCAGAGTCAGCAAATACTGCAAACTTTAGAAAACAATGTGAAACGCGGTGCTAATTTGCTCAAGCAGGTATTATCTTTTGCACGGGGTGTTGAAGGCAAACGGACAATTGTGCAAATTCAGCCTTTAATAAACGAAATTGAGCAAATTATCGTTCAAACATTCCCTAAATCTATCATCTGCCAGATAGATATCCCTAAAAATCTGTGGTATGTCCGTGGAGACACAACTCAATTACATCAGGTGCTGATAAATTTAGTAGTCAACGCCCGCGACGCTATGCCCAATGGCGGTACATTGAGGATTGAGGCGGAAAATCTGGTGATTGGTGAACATTCTGCCCAGATAAATATTGATGCTAAAGTAGGTTCTTATATTGCAATCGTGGTAACAGATACTGGTATGGGGATGTCGTCGGAAGTCCAGCAACGGATTTTTGAACCATTTTTCACTACTAAGGAGATAGGCAAAGGTACAGGTTTAGGACTCTCCACGGCGTTAGGTATCATTAAGAATCATGGTGGTTTTCTCAATGTTTACAGTCAGGTAGGCAGAGGGACTCAATTTACACTGTACTTGCCTGCCTCAACATTCAGAGATACACATTCACTGTCTCCAGAACTGGAATCAGTTACAGGAGATGGCTAATTGGTTTTAGTGGTGAAAGTATCATAGACTACAAAAAATATTATCAACCAAAACTTTCTGCCCACGTTGGAAATTTGTTAATAAACCTCGTCCAAGTTGAGAACTGTAGTTTTCGCCCTCACCCTAAATCCCTCTCCCATCTTTGGGCGAGGGACTTTGAAATTCTCACTCCCCTTCTCCCATATTTGGGAGAAGGGGTTGGGGGATGAGGGGCAAATCTTTTTCATCAGGGAAGAACTATGGGTTTCAAGATAGATGTGGTTTAGAAATAAAAAATATCAGTTAAGATGATATGCCGTTATCACTATTCTCTTGTCTGGACTATATACGGACTCGACTCTTGGGTATTCGTTATGAATCCACCATACTTTTATTCTATTAGCCTGTGCAGGTGCGCTACCTGAGATTGAATACCCTGCCTGAGCCATTAAGGTTTCAAAAGTATTTGAGTCGAGAACCGTACTTTTTAATTGCCGTTAGTCCCTGTATTTGATGTCTGTTTAGGGTCATAGCTACCCTGGTAAGTCATAAAAATTCTATATCCTGGTAATACTAAAGCAATTCCAGTTAACTCGTGAATTTTACCGGGATATTTATAGGGAATATCATCTGGTACGCTCCCACCAATGCGAATACTAAAACCAAGTAGCCATATATACAAACCAGGTAGTAGTAAATCCATGCTATATGCAATAGCTCTCATTGCCTCATTTTCTTTGAAAGAAGCACAATTTCTGGCTACAGCGAATTTTTTGGAGATATTTTTCAGGTTTGTGGTTTCTAACATGGTCTGAATTTCAATCCCCAATAGGGATTTTAGTAAGCTTCAACCGTTTCAATCCCTATGAGGGATAAGGTATTTTGCAACATTTTAGCATGTATACATGGTATAATGCCATTTTGCTCGGTTGGACGTGTGTAGACGTTCCCAAATTCAATCAAGTTTTGCGGTACAATTTGAAACTGTTCGCTGCGATCGCGTAACGTCCTGATAGCATTGGCGGCATCCGGGTTCATTGGATGGCTAAGGTTTAAATGTGAGAAAAATTAAACTACTGAGTTTGATATTAATTAGTTTTACAATGGTATTGTGGTTGAATTTGCGTTTTTCAACATATTTAATACCAACCATTGCATCTTCACCACCAAAAACTATCCGCTACTTCGAGCGCACTTTATCCCAAAGCATCGCTCATATTCTATTAATTCCACCTAATAGCAAATTTTTGATAACTCCTGCACTATCACAAAAGGTAGCCACAGTAGAGGAATTTGCCCAGAAGCATCGAGCCGTAGCTATTTTGAACGCAGGCTTTTTTGACCCAGCCAACCAAAAATCTACATCCTATGTCATCATACAAGGGAAGTTGGTAGCCGACCCCAAAAAAAACGATCGCCTGGTGAACAATCCCAACTTAAAACCTTACCTGAGTCAAATATTCAATCGCACAGAATTTCGCCGTTACTCATGTGGAAAGACTGTTCGCTATGATATTGTCCTGCACAATGCGTCACCACCAGCAGGTTGTCAGTTAGTCGATGCCATAGGCGCAGGCCCAAACCTGTTACCAGAACTAACTTTAGCAAAAGAAGGCTTTGTAGATAATGCCAATAAACGAGATGCACTTGGCAGCAATCAACCCAACGCCAGAACTGCCGTGGGTATCACCCGTGATGGCAGCGTTATTTTAGTTATGGTGGCTCAAAAACCCTCGGCTCCCGCCAACTCTGGGGTATCCTTGCCAGCATTAGCTAATTTGATGAAAAGTCTTGGTGCTAATAAAGCGATGAATCTGGATGGAGGGAGTTCGTCTTCGCTTTATTACAAAGGCAAAACCTTTTACGGGAAGGTTGATTTGGAAGGAAATCCTATCAAGCGTCCCGTGAAATCAGTTTTGCTGGTTCAGGAAAACTAGTAATAAAAGAATGTTCCTCATATAATTTCGCACATCTTCATACAGAATTGGTATTACCGCCGATTGCGAAAACCCTGTCTTCCATTAACTAGGTCAAAAAGTACATCATATTTATCAAAAAATGCGATGCCAGGATTTATAAATGTAGGAATTTCTGCCTGTGGCGAGATACTCAAATTCCAGCGATTAAATCCGTCGCGGGTTCCTGGTGTCAGGCTGTAATCAAAAATGCTATTAATTGCTACTTTCAAAGCATTTGCTGAACGTAATACGCCTGGTTTGAGTTTACCTGCTGTAGAAGCTGACTTGAATTCAGTCAAACCATTAATAGTTCCAGTATCAGTGATCATTGTGCCATTACAAAGATTTTTAGCAGAACTCCCAGCAAGAGTTAAACAAACTTTGCTCAGTCGAGAGTCCCATCTGTTACCAGGTACACCATTAATTTCGCTTTGTTTACTCCAAGGAGCCATTTTGAAACCTGCTTGATTATCAGCAGTTAAACCGAGAATTAGGCTGCCATTATTCTTACCACCATTTCCAATGACGATAAATCCGTTACTCAGATTTCCTGGTAATTTTCTTAATGGATTATATAAAAGTGACTTTTCAAAATAGTTAACGCCAACAATACCCGAAAATGGCACACCATTCTTTGCTGAACAATTAGGCTTTTGGGCAGTACATTGGCGACTAGTAACAATCTGCACCGGAACGGGTTCTGCGGCGGGAAGCAAACCAAATCGGATATTAGTATAAACTAGTTCTCCCTCCAGGATAGTACCATCACTTAATACCTCCTTGAGATTTTGTCCCGTTCTGCGGATAGGAGCATTACCTAAAAACTCTTTGGGAACTCTCAGCCCTGCTGAACCTGTATCTAATAGGATACGTCTTGGTTGACCATTTGCGATCGCCATTTCCAGAAAATAGCCGCGAACACGTTGTCCGAGGGAAGGTTTTGGATATAAAGGCAGGGATATGGTATCAAAAGTTGGCTTGCGGGGTGTATTTTGAGAAATATCGCGCAACGCTGGGTTTGGGAAAAGAGCCGCAAATGCTGACTGGCGTTGCTCTGCTGGTTCAGGCGCAATATCCCAAAGGCTTTCGTAGTAGAAAAAGCCGATACCTAAACCGCGTTGTTGCGCTGCTTCTACCTGCGATTGAATTTGTGGTATGGAAACTCGGCGATTTCGTAACCCCGCCATAATACCGATACCAGTTGGGATGACTTGTTTTGTTTCTAAAATTTCTGGGCGGGTAATTTGAGCGATAAAACTTTCTAAATCATTACGGTATACCTGCATAACCAACTCATCGACAATACCCAAACGTACCCAGTTGAGCCAGTCTTGCAGTTGCAGTTTGTAGGCAAAATCATAATAGTTGGGAGAAACTGAGAAGATAGCATTCGGTTTTTTAGCTTTCACGGTTTGGTGAAGGTTTACCATGAATGCAGTGATTTTATCTGCCCGCCATTTTATCCATGCTTGAGCTTGGGGATTCGGTGGGGGAGGATTGCCAGTTTCTTGAGTATATAGACTAATTGTATATTTATCGTAACCAAAATCTACAGGTAAACTCGTATGGTCGTCAAATTGAACGCCATCAGCATCATATTGAGTGATGACTTCCATCACCAGTTCGGTGATAAACTTTTGCACTTCGGGGTGAAAGGGATTCAACCACGCTACTTCACCCGCAGCACTAATTGAAGTTTGAGTCCCATCCCGCTTTTGTGTCAGCCAATCTGGATGCTCCGATGCAAGTTCCGAAGTTAGGGGAACCATGAAACCAAATTCAAACCAAGGTATTGCTAGTAGCCCTTCTCTGCGGGCTTGGCTGATAATGTCTGCAATCACATCTTGTCCATCTGTTCCCTTGAAGAAGAAGGGAATACCCATTTTTTGCATGATTGCACTGGGGTAATATGTATAGCCATCGTTCCACACTACTGGATAAACAGTGTTAAAGTTTAGCTGCCGCAGTTTGCTCATAGCTGCAAGTACCTGCGAACGATTTCTAAAAACGCTAAAATCGTTACCACTTAGCCACACCCCCCGAATTTCCTGACGAGGTTGAGGAGGTAGTTGGGCAACGCTAGGGGCCAAAGTGTTGAGTAGTAATATGGAAACGAATGATATCAGACATAATAATGGCAGCAGACGCTTCCTTAAAAGCCACGAACTTTGATGAATGAGGCGAATAGGCGCAATACCAGACGCTTTGCGTAGCTTGCTGCGACATAGGAGTAAGCCTCTACGCACGGGCTTAAATAGTAAGTTAGTTAAAGTAGCATTAATTTCTATGCTTTTTTCCCAGAACTGAGTTGCCATTACTTCTGCTTACTAAATGAGGTTAATTGGTTATACTTAATTCCATATCAACATTAAATTGCTGCACCAGGAAAACTGATAAAGTAATTTAGCTGCAAGATAGTTGACGCAGTTATCGGGTTAGTGGTGCCAAACAGAAATGTTTCAAATGTAACCTGTAATATATTTTCGCTGCTCTCACGCCTACGCCTGGTAGATTTTTTGCATAGCACCATTCTTCCTATTGGAATTAAGTCACAATAATAATACGCAATCATAGAGGGTGCTGTTATGTTTCGTCTAACTCAAACTGCTCGGAACTTGTTCCTTCGTCTTCAAGGCTTGTTTGGTGTTCTATTCAAAAGTGTTGCTAATTTTTTCGGAAATTTATTTGGTTTTTTTGCCAACCTGTTTGGATTGACTAGCTCTGATTATTTCTTGGAATCTGATCAGCAGCAAGGTATAAAACAAGCTTCTGCAAAAGAGCAAATTGAAACGAATCAGGATAACACTCCTAAAATTTCCGCCACTACTCGCCGTCGTCCTAATGCCAAAATTGACGACTACTTTCTCAATATGGCTCGTGATGTGAAAAAGAACTAACAAAAGCCATCAATTGAATGGTGATCTTAGTAATGCGTTAGCGAACGCGTAGCGTCTCGTAGAGAAGCTCGCCGTAGGCATCGCTTTGCCAGGGTAAGATCATCTCAATTAGGGTTGACACAACGACTCAAAAGACTTTTAGCCCGCACTATGCCTTGTCAGTTAGCAGTGCGTAGACATAATCCGTCGTAGACATCGCTCTTAGAGGATGTTTTAAAAGTGGGGGGCTATTGTAATAAAGCTCACAAGGCTTATGCTGAGATTTGTAGATAACAGCACCTTGTGAGCGAATGACTAAAGCATACCGTAGCAATTTGACATGGGAACATAGCCTATTACATAAATAAGAAATTTAAAACTTATTAGCAGATGTATAATTTGTTTCGGTGTTATTTGATGATAAAACTCATGGAAATTATACTGGCAATAAGTTTAGTAGCTTTTATTACTGGCTTATCAATTTACTTCCTGCTGACCTCAAGAGGTCGAATTTTGCTCAAATCTTTGGTGACAAAAATAAACTGCCAAGGGTGGAGACTTAGCTTTGGCAAGCCTAACCGACTAGGATCAAGATTTTCCAAGACTATAACAATTGCTGCGATTATTATGGTAGCAGTAATAGCTGGAAATAGTGTATCCGCGCAGGTTACGGGGTCGGTTCCAGTTTCGCTCAAGAGCGTATCGGTTCCAGAACCTGACAATCTTGGAGACTTTGTAAAAAACAAAGCAGCTGCAATCAAGTTAGGAAAGACTCTTTTTTGGGATATGCAGGTTGGGAGCGACGGACAGACCTCCTGTGCTACTTGTCACTTCCATGCTGGAGCCGACAATAGATCCATAAATCAGATTGCTCCTGGGCTTTTGCGGATTAACGCTGATCGTACAGAGAATCCAGATATAATTTTTAATACAGGCGGCGGGCCAAACTACCAGCTAAGAAAAGAAGATTTTCCCTTTCACAAACTGTCAAATCCAAATGATTCTACGACTGTGGTATCTGACAGTAACGATGTTAGCTCCTCTCAAGGAGTCGCAAATACAAAATTTGTTGGTGTTATACCTGGTAGCTCAAGAGACCTAGAAACAAGTGAGCCAGATCCGGTGTTTAAAGTGGGAGGTATCAATGTGCGCCGCGTCCAGCCGCGTAATACGCCAACCGTAATTAATGCAGCATTCAACTTCCGCAACTTCTGGGATGGAAGGGCACAAGATATCTTTAATGGGGTGAATCCCTTTGGTTTAAGAGACCCTAACGCCTCTGTGGTGAAAGCAGAAAACCCAAATCAGCTTAAATTTGTCAAAGTCAGCCTGAATAATTCGTCTTTGGCTTCCCAGGCGGTTGGGCCGCCACTCAGTTCCTTCGAGTCGTCTGCTGATGGTCGCACTTTTCAAGAAATTGGTAATAAGTTTGGTCAAATTGACCTCAGCAAATTTATAGTTGTCAATGGTTCGCTGGAAAATATTCTGTCAATTGGGGGTACAAAGCTGCCTCGATTACTGGGGCAAAAGTTGTCTGGACTCACACCACTAGGCAAACAGGTTGTGCATCCACAAGACAGCATTTTAGGTGCAGACAGTAGCTCGCCTAAACCGGGACTCAAGGATAAAACCTACGAGGATCTGATTAAAGATGCCTTTAAGCCAGAGTGGTGGAACTCTAATCAACTTATCCAAGTTGATGCTGAAGGTAAACGGACTTTTGTCAACGAGGCTGATAACTCTTCCCAAACCGATGAGTACAGGCTGTTGGATTATAATTTCTCGCTATTCTTTGGGCTTGCAGTTCAGTTGTACGAGTCTACACTCATTGCCAACGATACGCCCTACGATCGCTTCTTAGAAGGAAACACCAGCGCCCTTACGCAGCAGCAGCAACGAGGCAAACAACTATTTGAGGGCAAAGCTGCCTGCATCTTCTGCCATAGTGGGTTGGAACTCACCAGCGCCTCGGTTAGCAACGTCAAGAACCAAAGACTCAGAGCCACCACAACCACTCCCAAAACCGTCTCGGACAGAGGTTACTTCAATATCGGTGTTAGACCCACCCTAGAAGACATTAGTGTTGGTGGTCAAGACCCATTTGGTAATCCGCTTTCGGAGTCGCGGGTAGCTACTTTGGGGAAATTCCCACTACTTCTGGGTTCAAGCCCCAATGTTACAGTTAGCCCTAATGACACAGTAGTTGCAGACGGACAGTTTAAGACTCCAGGATTACGCAACATAGAACTCACAGCTCCTTACTTCCACAATGGTGGCTATTTGACTTTGCCGCAAGTGGTAGACTTCTATAATCGTGGTGGAGATTTCCGTGAGCAAGGGGTTCTCCGCCCATTGGGATTAAGCGAAACTGAAAAAGATGACTTGGTGGCTTTCCTGAAAGGACTCACTGATGAGCGAGTTGTCTCTGAGAAAGCGCCCTTTGACCACCCGCAACTGTTCGTTCCCAATGGACATCTAGGTAACTCTATGTATGTTGTCAATGATGGTACTGGTAAAGCTGCCGATAACCTACTAGAAATTCCTGCTGTAGGAAAGAATGGTGGTAAACGGACTCCAAATTTCCTGAACTAACTAGCAATTTGAGTTCGTCGCTCAGGTGTCAGAGCAGGGGGAGATAATGTCCTCCTGCTCTTTGCATACTTACCCTGTGTTTTTCTGGAAACTCATCCAGCCACAATTAACTGATTTGTCTGTGCATAGGCGTAGCCCAACCCAGGCATCGCACCCTTAAAATAACTATATCCAGCTTGAGGCTGGACAATAGCTAAAGATATTTTTGAGATTGAATATTTACTCGATTTTTAACTTACTAAATCAACTAAGGCGCTGCTATGAAAGCGCACTATAGATGAAACTGAGCAACCGCGATAATTCTCAGAGGTGAATACTGATAGTGTGATATTAGCTTGACCGGGATCTAAAATGCGTTTTACCTTGCAGGTTTGCATTTTGTTGTTGCAGTAAGCAATAATGCGATCGCCAGCCTTGACTTCCAACGCTTGAATTTTCAATTAATACCAACCTTGCCAGGAATTTGCTTAGTTAAAGGAAAAATATATTGCTATATTTCACTTGCTCAACAATAGCAATGTTCTTCCAGTATAACACAAAAATTAAGGATATCAATATTATCAATTTAATCTTGATGATGTCAAGTTTATTTATGCTAAAAACCCTATATAAATGCTGGATTTTCAGAAAATAAGGATAAAATCCCGACCTTCGCACAGCCTCTAGTCCGGAAGCGTCATCTGAAAAATCCAGATAGTGGGAAACCTCCGCTCCAATTTCTCTGGAGCTAAATTTTTTCGAGTCCAGATTTTTTCCTTCTATGTTTTTGTTACAATCAATGAAATTTTTACATAAAAATACCACTATGGCTTTATATGCTGAATTACATAGACATCTGGGCGGCTCGGTCGTACCAAGAGTTCTATGGCGATATTTCGAGCGACATTCTTCGGAGTTGATTTCCCGTTTTGCTGACTATTCACAATTTGAAGATTTTTACACCCGTCCACGCAACACCCTGGATGAGTATCTAGAATTACACACCTTGGTAGAAAGTGTGCAAACTGTGGAGACTTTGCCTTACTTTATCTATCGCTTGGTGCGGGGTGCTTACATTTTTGAAAATTTGGCTTATCTGGAGCTGCGCTACACTCCCTATTTGCGGACACCTGAGCATCTGAGTCAATCCGAAAGAATTGACAAGATGGCAGAAATTGTGCAAGTAGTAGGGCTTGCCAGCAACCAGCCAGAATATCCGATTGTTACTAGCCAAATTCTCTGTATGCACACGCGCCTACCTTATGAGGTGAACAAGGCGATTATTGATTTGGCGGCGCAAAATAAGCAGTATGTCTGTGCAGTAGATGTAGCGGGAGGTGATAGCTATTATGCCGATAGCTTAGAAGAATGGATTAGCTTATATGATTATGCGCGATCGCAGGGCGTTAACACCACCGGACATCTATATGAAACCACTGCTGGCTGTTACCCTGAACTGTTACCCTATCTCATGCGAATCGGTCACGGCATCCAAATTCCCCTACTGTATCCAGAGTTACTTAATGATGTGGCTAAACGCGGACAGTGTTTGGAGGTTTGCCCTACAACTTACCTGAAAACTGGTACTTTGCAGGATATCCGTCAACTCAAATTAGTTTTTGACCGTTGTTTTGAAGCTGGGGTAGATATTGCTATCTGTACTGATAATGCTGGATTGCACAATGTGCGTCTACCGTTTGAGTATGAGAATCTCTTGACTTACAACATTATCAGTTTTGCACAACTACAAGCTTGTCAGGATGCAGCTTTCCGTCATGCTTTTGCTTGGCCTTACACTCAACGTCCCGCATCCCTGTTGAACGGTTTACTGAAACCTGAACCACCGAAAGTTTTGGCAACAAGGGATAATAATTAACGACCACTTAGACGTAAGCAGAAAGTAAGCTAATTTAATGTTAATTAATGTTGCAATCAGTGCTTTTTTTTGATGCTGTAGAGAAAGCTGTAATGCACAAGAGATATCTTGCAAAAGTCAATATTTTAGGGATTAAACCACAGATACACGCAGATAATTTATCAGTGTTTATCTGTGGTTTCCTTTTCGCTGATTCGGATTTTTGTTAAACCTATCCCACTAATAATATTTTGTTAATTTTATTTGTGGATGCCATAATTCACCCAGTAGCTTCAAGGTAATATCGACGTAACATCAAACCAATCCCAATTACACATATACCGAATAGTGTTGTGTTAGTTCTTGGTTCTGGAGTTTTTTGCGGTGTCTGGAAGGAACCACTTAAAAAAGCTTTACCTTTCAAGGGAGCAGTCGGATCTTGATCGAGTGACTCAATTTCACTAAAATTAAACATTCCTGTAGCACCGCTGAACCTGCCTGCACCACCAGTGATAGTTATAGTACCAGAACCTACTAATTTGCGGTTAATAAAGTCAAATGAAGCAGTAGCGCTACTGCTACCAAATAATTTATCGTCGCTGCTGCCAAAAAACTCATCTCTACCGATTGGCAAGCCTTGTAAACCAAATTTTGCTGCGTCTTGAAGGAATATGAGATTACCAGTATTGGGATCAATTCGGCTGTAGTTATTTATGCTTAAAAAGTTACTCAGACCATAAGGAGCCTCAGAATTAAAGCCTGAGACAAATGCTTTTGATACATTGGTCAATGGGATAGGTGTGAGAGTGACTTCCGTGTTGTATACTACATCAAATGGATAAATAGTCTGAGCGATCGCTTTTGCTGTACTCGCACCCACACTAAGTAAAGAGAAAACTAGCCCAACAAGACATATACTTTGCGATCGCAGTGTCATTTGAAGACCTCTAATATAATGAAAACGAGCAGAATCTTTGTGGTATGAGCTAGAGAATCAATTTTCTAGCAAGTAAGGATAGAATACCAATTTGTAATTCGTAGTTCGCCATAAATGCTACCACGTCAGCGAGAAAAATTTCTTGTAAATTCGCCTCTTCATCTCGCTCAACTTCCTCACTCCCCCACTTACCTTGCACCCAGAAGCTATAAACTATAATTTATGGCATCTACTATTCAAGCTCTACCAACAGAAGTCGTATATCTCATTACAGCTGGTGAGGTAATTGACTCTTTAGCTTCTGTGGTGCGGGAATTGGTAGAAAATTCCCTAGACGCAGGTGCAACACGAATTGTGGTTTCGTTATGGCCGCAGCAATGGCGAATTCGTGTAGCAGATAATGGTTGTGGAATGAATCTAGATGATTTGCAACAAGCAGCCACAGCCCACAGCACCAGTAAAATTCGCTCTAGTGCCGATTTGTGGAAAATTAACAGTTTGGGGTTTCGTGGCGAGGCGCTACACAGTTTAACTACTCTGGCAGATTTGGAAATTTTGAGTCGTCCTATGGGTGGAAAATTAGGATGGCGAATTAGCTATGGCAATGGCGGGGAAGTTGTGCAAGTTGAAGTAACTGCGATCGCACCTGGTACAGTGGTGACAGTTTCTCATCTTTTCGGTAATTGCTCATCTCGTCGTCAGGGATTGCCCACAACAGCACAGCAAATGAAAGCCGTGCAAGCCACAATTCACCAAATCGCTATGTGTCATCCTCACCTCACCTGGCAGATTTGGCAAAATGATCGTCAATGGTTCACCATCTCTCCAGCTGCTACAACTGGGCAACTGCTACCGCAGATTTTACCCCAAGTGCGACAAGGTGATTTGCAAGAAGTGAAACTCGAAATACCCAACCCATTAAACTCCTATACAGAAGACGCGATGAATCGCGTCTCTACTCCAGACTCTTGTACAGACGCGATTCATCGCGTCTCTCCCCACTCAGCACTCACTTTAGTGGTAGGATTACCCGATCGCACTCATCGTCATCGTCCAGATTGGGTACGTGTAGCCATCAATGGACGGATGGTTAAAACACCAGAATTAGAGCAAACAATATTATCAGCATTTCACAGAACATTACCACGCGATCGCTATCCAATTTGTTTCTTACATCTTGCCATTTCCCCCGATCAAATTAACTGGAATCGCAATCCAGCAAAAACAGAAATTTACCTCAACGAAATCATTTATTGGCAAGAGCAAATTACCCAAGCAATTAACCAAGCACTCAGCATCTCTTCTACCAATCTTAAAGAAGCTGTTCACACCACACGAGTTAGTAAATTACTCAAAGCCGCAGAAGCCAAAGGCGGCTATAATTTCAATTCTCAAAATTCTAATGAAAATCCCAAAAATCCTAGTTCCTTAAAGGCTGTTGCTCAAGTTAGCAATACCTATATTGTGGCCGAACATTCAGGTGGTATGTGGTTGGTAGAACAGCACATTGCCCATGAGCGAGTTTTGTATGAGCAATTGTGTGATGATTGGCAACTTGTCCCCATCGAACCGCCAATCATTCTTTATCAATTGTCGCCAGCACAATTATCACAACTGCAACGCATCGGGTTAGAAATAGAAACCTTTGGCGAACAACTTTGGGCAGTGCGAAACATACCCGCACCTTTGCAGCAGCGAGACGACTGTGCAGAAGCAATTTTAGAACTTAGTTGGGGAGGCGATTTACAAACAGCCCAAGTAGCCGTCGCCTGTCGCAGTGCCATTCGTAATGGTACACCTATGAACCAACAAGAAATGCAGACACTTTTAGATAATTGGCAACGCACTCGCAACCCTCGCACCTGTCCCCACGGACGCCCAATTTATTTATCTTTAGAAGAATCAGCTTTAGCCCGGTTTTTTAGGCGTAATTGGGTAATTGGTAAAAGTCATGGAATTTGATTTTTTATTAAATTACCTTAACTGTTAATTATCTGTGCCACCGCAACAGAAATATCTGGAAACGCCAGAGGTTGAATTGTTCTCGCAGTGAATGTCAATTTTGTCGAGTACTCTCCATCTAAGATTTCTCGAAATACCACTAAATGAAGCTTTTTGAGATTTACAACCCAATACTCTAAAATACCTGCTTCTGCGTAGATTTTGCTTTTTCTCTCTAAATTTTTTTCTAAACTGGAGTTAGCATACTCAATCAACCAGAAGATATTTTCTGGATAGGGATGATGCTCTCGATACTCGCGTCGTGACACTCCTACACCTCTCAACGAGAACGGTGTAGGCTTCTCAGACATTCCGTTCGCGCAGCGTGGCGCAGCCAAGAACGTGTAGAACTTCCTTGTCAGTGTCTTCCCTCGCTCTTTGAGCATTGGTCAGACACTACTCCTCAACTCACGCGCATTCCTCTCAACACCTCCCAACGGCAACGGTGTGAGGCTCCTGCTGTTTTAGCTAAATTAATCTAAAGCTTTCTTAAGTTCGTCTTTAATGTTTTCTACAGTGTGAGTTGCTT
This sequence comes from Nostoc sp. CCCryo 231-06, assembly GCA_023522315.1. Taxonomy (GTDB): domain Bacteria; phylum Cyanobacteriota; class Cyanobacteriia; order Cyanobacteriales; family Nostocaceae; genus Nostoc. The sequence goes on along the minus strand of JAHCSU010000500.1, from coordinate 15,081 downwards.
GGGCTTCGGCTTGCTTTGTTTGCCCTTCAGCTTTATCTTGTGGATTGCCGGTTATTTCACCCACAACCTCTTGAATTTTCCCTTGAATATTTTTTGCAGTAGCTTCTACTCTTTTTTCGGCACTCATAGTTTTTATTTCCAGCTTGTAGTTGATTGACCTATTACATAAACTAACAGTAGTGTATTATTTTTGACTTCCATCAACAGAGAGAAGAATTTGTTAGATTATGTATCTTAAGATAGATACGGGGTGCGACAGAACGCTCTCCTTCAAAAATCTGAAAATATTATAAATTCGCGGTGTCTAGATCCCCGGCTTCTTAAAGAAGCCGGGGATCTAACTTTTCACGAAGAATTTAGGGCTGCTATATACACCTTCATAGAGAATTAGTATAAGTCAAAGCAAATTTTCAACAAAAGGAAAGTAAAGGAGTGACAACAAAACGTCAAAAAAATGTATGGAGGAGTGAGATTAATGACATCATTCGGGGTGCTTGCGGAGGTTTTTTATTTGGTATACCTTTACTGTACACAATGGAGGTTTGGTGGATTGGATCATTGGTAAAACCACAACTGATGATGATGGCGATCGCATTCATGTTTATTGTGGTTTACTTGCTGAATCAGACAGAAGGCTTTCGGAAACGCAGATATAGCTGGCTAACTGCTCAACCCACAATGGATACTGTAGAAGCGATCGCGATCGGACTAGCTTGCTGTGCCTTTGTGCTGCTACTATTGCGAGAATTGACGCCAGAAACTTCCCTAAAGGAATCTTTAGGTAAAATCATCTTTGAAAGTGTGCCTTTCACTCTCGGTGTAGCATTAGCCAACCAGCTTTTAGGAGATACTAGAAATGGGAATGCAGAAGCACAAGGAAGCGATGGGGTAAACAGCACAACCAAGAACAAAGGAGATGAGTTACAAGCCACCTTTGCCGATGTGGGTGGAACGCTCATTGGTGCAACCATAATTGCATTTAACATTGCTCCAACAGATGAAATTCCTATGCTTGCAGCCGCAGCCTCGCCACCTTGGCAGTTGGCAATGATCGCCACATCTTTGCTGATTTCTTATGGCATTGTATTTCAGGCAGGCTTTTCTGACCAGCAAAAACGGAAACAGCAAAAGGGAATTTTCCAACGACCATCAAGTGAAACCATTATGTCCTACTTAGTATCACTGCTAGCAAGTGCTTTTATGCTGTGGTTCTTTCAAAAGTTAACTTTTAGCGACCCTTGGACAATGTGGTTAGATCACACCTTGATGTTGGGTTTACCTGCAACTATTGGCGGTGCAGCCGGAAGGTTAGCAATATGACTAAAACAGAACAACCATCACGCTCAATAGCTGAGTGGGTAACATTCAGCATCGCCTCACTTATCCTAGCAATCATTGTGAGTCTGGTGGGCTATACTTGGCTGAACGAAAAGAATCAACCTCCCATTGTTTCTGTCACCAAAAAACAAACAATTCGGGAAATTAATGGGCAATTTTATGTTCCCTTTGAAGTCGTGAATAGTGGAGGAGACACAGCCGAGTCAGTTCAAATTATGGCTGAGTTACTGATTAACGGTAAAGTTACAGAAACAGGAGAGCAACAAATCGACTTTTTATCTAGTGGGGAAAGTGAAGAAGGTGCATTTATATTCAGCCAGAACCCGCGCCAAGGTCAGTTAAATCTGCGTGTTGGTAGCTATAAATTGCCCTAGTGAAGCATTTAAAACCGCAGATATAGCAATTTTCACGGGTAGGGACACGGCAACGCCGTGTCCCCACGAGTATCTGTTTCATCTGCTTGCAGAGTGGACATCTCGTCCGCTAAAGAAAACCTGGCAGGATTAACCCACCCTATAAAATTGGATAATTTATTTTTTGGAAATCTTTAAGCTTTAACCTTAGCTTTTGACCAAACGCCGTTTTCATCTTCATCATATTGCTGATGAACAGACTCCCAAGCGGCTTGTTCAGCAGTGAATTCGTCATTTTTCTCATTGAAGACAGTGTTATAGCGCTCAATGAAGGTGTGTTGAGCTTCTTCAGAAAGATGAGCGCGAACTTCAGGAGATAAGTCTTGTGGGCTGTTGCACTGTCCAGGACAAGGGCGAGCAAAGGTTTTTTCAATTGTGTGAATTTCTTCGCCACCAGCACTTTCGAGCAACAATTGAAATTCGCCAGTGCGATCGCTCGGTACTTCTGCCATCACTAAGAACTCGCCAGCTTGTAAGCGGGTTTGGTAGATAGCCGCTTTATCTTCTGACATCCCCAAAGTAGTTAGAACCGATACTAGACCGGCACCTGCACTACCTGCGATCGCACCACTAGCAGCCCCCAACAGCACTGCACCAATAGGCCCTGCTGCCACGATTGGGCCGACAAAAGGAATAAACAGTACACCTACACCCGTGAGCAAGCTGAGAAAGGAACCAAACAAGGAACCAAAAACCGCTCCTGTTCTCAAACCCCCTACAATCACATCTTTTTTACTAATAAAGCCAGCGATTCTAGTTTCCGACTGGAAATTTCTGCCCATGACCGAGATATGATCTCTAGGCACACCCCTGTCTAGTAAACGTCGAATCACATCATCAATTTGCTTCTGCTCTTTAAATACAGCAGAGATAGTACGTTCTGCTTTATATACTTCTGCCACTTAAAAACTCCTCGTATTATGTTGTTTTTGCAATGAATATGGTAAATAGGTAGATGCAGGCAGATTAATTCTTTCATAGCAGTTAAGGGAGGAATCAATCCTCCCTTAACTGGTTTCACAAACAGCCATTCTCAACTCACACGTTATGAGCTACACACCTACAGGAGTCTTAGCCCCTTCTGCTGGCTGTCTACCATCTGCGTCCAGTGCTTCCCCTTCAATAAATGAACGTAACATCCAAGCCATTTCCTCATGCTGTTCCATCAGTCCAGTCAGAAAGTCAGCAGTTCCCTGATCGTGGAACTGGTCACCAGACTGATCCACATGGTCTCTTAAGTTACGAATAACTTGCTCGTGATCATTCACTAGATTAGCTACCATCCCCGTTGCTGTGGGAACATTACCAGCATGTTCTTTGAGGCTAGCAATCTTGAGAAATCCTTCCATTGTGCCAACTGGATAACCGCCCAAAGCACGAGTCCGCTCTGCCAAAGCATCAATATTTAGAGTCAGCGTTTGGTAGTGTTCTTCCCAAAGCTGGTGCAAAGAGCGGAACTGAGGCCCAACGACATCCCAGTGATACTTTTTGGTTTTCACCAACAGTAGATAGGCATCTGCCAAATCTTGGTTTAATAGATTAATTACACCTTGACGCTGTTCTTCAGTCAAACCAATGTTTATCGAACGCATTGTTTTCCATCCCTAAGCAAACTTATCTATTAACTTATCAAATTTCAGACAGATTCCACATCAACCAAAGGTAACATTTTCGGTTGAAATTAATTACTAAATTCTTTACTATGCCTATGCCTTAATAGGTAGTATTAAGCCAATATTATAGTAATTAGCGAACTTCATTGATTTTTTTGGCTACAATAATAAAAGATACTAAATATAATTATCAATTAAGATATCTTTAATCAAAACTATGCAAACCCAATTTCACTATAGATGCTCAAACTGAACATATTTTTATAATTAAATTTTAGTTGCCAGGTTAAGTAAGTGGGTCAAATTAAATATAAAACCTCACCCTGCCACCGGCTTCCTTCTCCTTAACAAGGAGAGGGATTGAGGGTGAGGTTTGATATAGATGTTTAATTACGCCTACCTACTTAACAGTAGTAATTAGTAATGGGTGATTGCGTAAAAGCAATCACCCATTACTACCGAACAATTATCAGAACTATTAATTTAGTTCTTACCTGTAACTTTCCCCAATGCATTCTTTATATTTTCTTCCACTGAGGTTGAATTCTGGGAATTTTCTGGACGCTTCTGCTTGTCAATATCAGCAGATCCCTGAACCTCATTAAGTCCTTCGTTAGTCTCTTTTTGACTCTTTCTCAATCCTATTGGTGGTGCTTTAGCAGCTTCGTCAGTTTTAGCCTGAATGTCAAGCAGTTGTGTAGTACCTTCGGTAGGTTCACTTTGGTAGCTATCGATCGCAAAAGCAGGAAAAGCACTAGATAACAATATTAAGGCGCAAGTAAAAGCCACAACTAGGAAGCGTACTGGACTTAAGACAGAAGCAATAATTTTCATTTGAAATCCTCGATAACAGCTTTAACAACGCAGAACTTCGACTGAAATAGCGGCAGATCACACATTACTTGGCAAAGAGCAATAATAAAAATAGCCAGCTACACTTCAATCTGAAAGTTCTTTAGAAACGAACCTGATGAAGAAATTGTCTTAGGATTTCTGCATCGAAATATTTAAGGGATAATAAGCAAATACCACCTTAATTCTTTAGCAAAATCATTACGTTTTTTATTGACAATCTTCTTTCAAGGTTCCCTGTTTCTACTTGTACTTTGAAAATGCTAATGCCTGCATCAATCTCTAGAATGAAATTTCCTATATCTTTAGTTGGAATAAAATCAGTCTCTAGGTATATCGACTTAATAGCGACTTAATATAGTTTTGGTAAGCTAATAGCTCTACTATTATCTTCAGTTAGCTTGACTTTATGCAATCAAAGGACTTTTTGGACTATATCCCTTAACCGAACCTTATTGTGAGTGGAGGAGCAAACACAAAATTATGCCCCTCTGCTCTTAATAGTCCCCATTGACAATTTTATCTAAATTTGATAAGTCTGCCTTATTACCTCTTCTATAGAACTTACGCGATGGAACATTTCTATTAATTCATGGGATCTTGTTTTTCGTTTTGCCAGCATTACTTTTAACGGCGTTAAATAATGAACATCTGCGTCATCTCCCAAGGCAACTTCGGCTGCTTGCAAGACTTTTGTCGCATTCCCAAAAATATCCTCGTTGTCAAACCCTTGTTTTGCAGAAAGTTGGTGTAATGCTGCATCGGGTACAGTTGCTCTACCCACCAAGGTTTCATCTAACACCAAACCTTTCAATAATGTCAGTAAAGCTGCATAGGTTAAAAAGTCATCACAACTATCACAAGCCTTGAATTCAATGCGTCCCACTTCAGCCGGAATGCGGGCAATTTTTGTTAAGGAAGGTGTACTATCAATCAGTTCTTCCTTTTTCTCAACAAAAACTAAGGCTGCTGGTCTTTTTCCAGTTCTGATAAACGTTCGTACCGATAGCCCATCCCATAAACCTCCCTTATAAAAAGGGGAACTATAACTAAAAGGGACAATATAAGGACTGTAATAAGTTAACTTTCTGCCAATATCAATTACACGTTCACTAGATAAATCTGCCACTGAAATATTTAAATCTGGCCCATAAGACACCATGTGAATATTAGCAGTTTGTTCGTCAGGATAAGCCTCTAGCTGCTTAATTTCATAATCATTTAATGGGGGATGAGGTTCAAAAACCGGATTATAGGGATTAAAACTGACTAAAACTGGTGAGAAGCCAAAGTTAGCAGCAACCTCACATAGCAAGTCAAAACTTTCTGATAATTCAGTAATAGCGCCTTGAATATCAGAGTGTATAGTCGTTCTAATTTCGATACCTTTAGCATGACAGTCTATCACCTTGTCGGAATCTGCAAATCTTTCAAACCCCTCAATATACCATCTTTTCATCTTAATACCCGCATCCCCGACGCGCAGTTGAGGATAGTCGCTAGCGTATGTGGGCAGCTTTTCAATAATTTGATTAAAATCAGCAAATTTTGTGTGGGAAAAATCAGCAAACTTTCCTTCTTTGTTTAGGAAAGCGACTTCATGCTCAATGCCAAATAAAAACATTATCTATACCTTAATTGCTTAGAGCTAACCTAATTTAACTAATGCCAAACGAGACGAATTGCACAGAGGAGGAAATAACATCAGGAAACGATTTATTAGAGAAAAACGTCGGCGATATTTAGGTGGCAGATTAGCATAATTACAGACTTCTATTACTTCGTAACATGAATTCCAGTCTTTAATCTTATGAATATTTGAGATACACCAATCAAATTTTGCCGAAGTGTATTTGAGTGAGTCATGGTGTTTCTGATTCTTCACGATTAGCGGTGACAAGGAATCAAAGGCAAACCACGAACCAGGAAAATACTGCAAAAGATTAGCAAACAATAGCTTCACTTCCTGTTCATTAAAATACTGCAACACGCCTTCGGCGACAAACATAACAGGTTGTTTAGTAGTGGACTTGACATGCTCAATCCAATTGGTATCTAGGGCAGAAGCCGTGATTAATTTACGGCGTTCCGTTTCCTCAAAAAACTGTCGTCGCAGAACCATGACATCCGGTAAATCTATGTCAAACCAGCAAACCTTGCCGTTATCCACTCGCTCAAAGCGTGTGTTCAGTCCTGCACCAATCTCGATAACGGAACCTTGGGGATGTTGATTAAGGTAGGTGCGTACCCAGTTGTCGAGGATAGTTCCTCGTAAACAACAGCCTATCTGAGAAGATTTAGCAGTAGTAAATTTATCAAATTCGTAGTCAATCGCTGCAAGAATCTCAGATGATTTCGGGTCTACTATAATTGGATCTGCTGCCTGAAGCTCACAAGCTCTAGCCCAGAGGGGAATTAGTAGTGTTTCTTGAATGACACCGAGGTGAACTTTGGTTTTATTCATCAATACCTCCACAGCACAGTTAAATCTTGCTTTTCTGTTTAAGTAGAAAAAATTCTCAAGATTACTCTCAAATGGATTTTACCTCAAGACCGACTGTTGCGATTTGGAAATTTCTCTGGTTTATTTCTTGAGGCAGCGATGCCTAGGCCCTTTCTTGATAAGTCGCTGCCGGTGCGTCGGAGACTTTTAAAACGCCTGTGGAGAACTTGTAAGTCCTGGAGTAATCCAGGCAGGGATCTGTGAAGCAGGAATCGCGTGACTTCAAGTCATGCGAGGTTCAATATTCTGTATTGCCCCCCACTATCTTCCTAGTGGCTGGGTAGGGTAGCTTAGTAGTGACTGAGGAAAGTTACCAGACGTGAGTTTATGACAAGTACCGTTCAATCCCCATACAGCAACGAACAGATTGCCGCTTGGTTGCGTGGGCTGCTCACTATTGCTTGGGCAGATGGTAATTTTGATGCCCAAGAACAGGAATTAATTGCCAGCATCACCAAAAATGAATTAGCTCCTAAAATTAAATGGGACTCACTAGAGGTAATTACACCAGAAGAATTAGCCGCAGTGTTGGGTAAAGGTACGCCAGCCGCAGAAAATTTCTTAAGGACAGCGATCATGGTAGCGATCGCAGATGGCACTTATTCTCCCAGCGAAGATCAGGTTCTGCATCAGTTCTGCCAAGCCTTAGAACAGCCAGAGAATTTACTAGAAGCCCTTCGCCACACCCTAGAACACCCACAGCTTACCCCCACTATCGCCAGCACTGGGCTTACAAAGCGTCAAATTGATGCACTACACCCCCTGCGCGACTGGCTCGATAGGCTAGATATCCAAGACCCAAGAGTAGCCCGCTTTTTGTGTAAAATGATTCCCTCCCAGTGTCCCTTTGAGCGGGATGTCACCTTATTTGGACGAAAGATTGTCCACATACCGCCGATGTGTAAAATTAACCCCTTGTATGACCAACTGGTGGGCTTACGTTTTCGCGCCCTTTCCTATCTGGCAGATAAATGCGGTGAAGATGTTTCACCATATATTTAGTTAAAGTTAAGAGTGAGGAGTTATAATTTTTAACTCCTAAGTTCTTAACTCCTCACTTTTCACTATTATTTAAGTATGCAATTTATCGACCAAGCAAAAATTGAAGTTGAAGCTGGTAAGGGTGGCGATGGTATTGTCGCTTTCCGGCGAGAGAAGTACGTGCCAACTGGTGGCCCCTCTGGTGGTAATGGGGGAAAAGGCGGTTCAGTATTTTTCGTTGCCGACGAAAACCTGCAAACCTTGCTGGACTTCAGATACAATCATCGTTTTCAGGCAGAAAAAGGGACTCGTGGCGGGCCAAATAACTGTACTGGAGCAGGAGGAAAGGATTTGATCATCGAAGTTCCCTGCGGTACAACTATTTATGATGCTGAAACTGCCGAATTACTGGGGGATTTAACTGAGCCTAAGCAGACTTTGCGGATTGCCCAAGGTGGTAAAGGCGGACTAGGAAATCAGTATTTCTTGAGTAACCGTAACCGCGCTCCAGAATACGCTCTCCCAGGATTACCAGGGGAAATAAAGCAGCTGCGCCTAGAGTTGAAGCTTTTGGCAGAAGTGGGGATTATTGGCTTACCAAATGCTGGTAAATCCACTCTAATTTCATCTTTATCAGCAGCACGTCCAAAAATCGCAGACTACCCCTTCACTACCCTGATCCCAAATTTGGGTGTAGTGCGGAAACCTACTGGCGATGGTACTGTTTTCGCCGACATTCCCGGACTAATTGAGGGAGCGGCTCACGGTGCAGGACTGGGACACGATTTCTTGCGCCATATCGAGCGCACGCGAGTGCTACTTCACCTAATTGATGCCACTAGCGATGATGTGGTTAGAGATTACAACACAATTAAGGAAGAATTACAAGCTTATGGTCGGGGTTTAGCAGAACGCCCGCAAATTTTGGCGCTGAACAAAATTGATGCAGTTGATCGGGAAACTGTCGATTTGGAGGCGTTAGCTACCCAACTTAATCATCTCTCCTACGCCCCGGTTTTTGTGATTTCAGCAGTTACCCGCACCGGGTTAGAGCCGATGTTACAAGAAATTTGGGGAATTCTCGACCAAATGAAGGTTCCTCAAGAAGTGGAAGTATTTAGCTGACAAAATAATTACAAATTATGTTGACGTATCCTGGATCAGGGGAATCTTAATCACAAACTTAGCCCCTTGTCCTGGCTGCGAAATATATTCTTTGGTGTTTCCAGGGGATAAGAAAATTTTGTTCAAAGATGCTAGGCGATGCCTGCGGCAGGCTACGCCAACGCATTTATCAACCGTGGCACGGCTTTTTTGAGTAGCAGAATTGATACGAAACCTTAAAGTGCTTGCTGCATCGTCAAATCCGTAGATTAGACTATAACCACAGGGTAACAATCATAGGAATATTATGATGAGCGATCGCGACTACACATTAATTATTGATAAAAGCGGTAGTATGTCCACACCCGATCAAGTGGGTGGTAGAAGTAGATGGGAGATAGCCCAAGAGTCTACTCTGGCTTTGGCAAGAAAGGCCGAACAGTTTGACCCCGATGGCATTACGGTGTACTTGTTTTCCGGTAGATTTAAACGCTACGATGATGTCACTTCAGCCAAAGTCGCACAAATATTTCTCGAAAATGACCCTTCTGGAACGACAAACTTAGCAGCTGTACTTCAGGATGCACTCAATAACTACTTTCAACGCAAAGCTGCCGGTAAAAGCAAGCCAAACGGAGAGACAATTTTAGTCATTACCGATGGTGAACCAGACGATCGCAAAGCTGTATTTGAAGTGATTATTCATGCAACTCGCCAGATGGAACGTGATGAAGAATTAGGAATTTCGATCATTCAAGTGGGTTCAGATCCCCAAGCAACTAAGTTCCTCAAAGCTTTGGATGATCAGTTGGAAAGTGTCGGTGCTAAATTTGATATTTGTGACACGGTTACTTTAGACGACTTAGAAGAAATGAGTCTTGCAGATGTATTGAGCAACGCAATAACTGATTAATGTGTTCCTCGCCCATAGTCCAGTAACCGATTTTAAATTTTGGATTGAAGGATTTAAAATTTAAATCTGGTTTCAGAGCGACTAGTTTAAACTATGAAAATTAAAATACCAATTTTTTTTCAATACCCTATTTTTAGGTTAACGATTAATCCAAAATCCAAAATTGATTTACTCTTAATTGGAGAATTGAATAATGCTAGAAAATCGTGATTATACCTTGATTATCGATAAAAGCGGCAGCATGGCAAGCAAAGATCAAAAGGGTGGTAGAACTAGATGGGTTGCAGCACAGGAATCTACTTTAGCTTTAGCTAGTAAGTGTGAGCAATTTGACCCAGACGGCATTACTATTTATGTATTCTCTGGTAAATTTAAGCGATACGAAAATGTCACATCTAGTAAAGTAGCGCAAATTTTTCAAGAAAATGATCCCTCTGGTACAACTGACTTAGCAGGTGTGTTAAAACATGCAACTGATGATTACCTTCAACGCAAAGCAGCCGGTCAAACCAAGCCAAATGGTGAAACAATTTTAGTGGTTACTGATGGTGAACCGGACGATCGCAAAGCTGTAATGAAGGTAATTATTGAAGCTTCTCGTCGCATCGATAGAGATGAAGAACTAGCTATTTCCTTTATTCAAGTTGGTACAGATCAGCAAGCTACCCGCTTTCTGAAAGTTTTAGACGATGAACTCCAAAGTGCTGGTGCTAAGTTTGATATCTGTGACACCATTACTATGGAAGATATGGAAGATATGAGTCTATCGGAAGTGCTACTTAATGCCATTAATGACTAGCTATATTATTTATTAGGAATTACAAAAATGGATTCCATTGATAAGCTATTAGCTGAACTCCAAACTGAATACAAAGAAGTACAACCACAACAGCAGCAGTCAAAATCAGCCACAGCCAAATCGTTTATTCCATCATCGCCAAAGTCGGCATCTTTCATGGATAACCTTTTGGCAGAAGTTCAGGCTGATTTTGCCGAAGAGGATGCTGCTATTGAGTTAAAAAGACAGCAAGAACTAGAACAAGAAAGAATTCGACAAGAACAACTCAAAGCCAAACAACTAGAGGCTTTGAAAGTGGAAGCAAAAAAATGGTTAGCTAAAGTAGATCCACTTTCGTCCGAAGGACTTTGGTTTGAAAGGTTTGCTGAGAGTTACTCCTCAAAATTAGAGGCGGCGATTGAATATTTAAGAAATAATGAATAAACTCAAAATAAAGACGCATTTTTATGTTGCTATAAAACCATATCAAATCTGTACAAATAATCTTTAAACTAAGCGTATTGATTTGTATGCAAGAAAAAATTATCTCGCTTTATCACCCAAACATTCTTTTTTTATCCGGTGCATCTGGGGTTGGGAAGACAACAATTGTCAATGCCCTTCGATCCCAAAATACAAGCGCATATCATTTTTTTTTGCACTTTGATTCTATAGATGTTCCGTCTTTAACTGATATAATTGAGTCCGCAGGTTCAGTAGAGAAATGGCAGGAAATAACAACCTACAAATGGATTGAAAAAATTGCTAATGAGTATCACATAACAGACACGGTAATTATAGAAGGACAAGTTCGCTTGAATTTTATTGAAGATGCTTGCCGAAAATTTGGTGTCACAAGATACACCATCATTTTAATTGATTGTGATTGGAAAATAATGCGCGATCGCTTAATTAACAATCGACAACAACCAGAGTTAGTTAACAGTAATATGCAAAACTGGGCTAATTTTCTACGCCAACAAGCACAGTTCAAAAATATTTCGATTATAAATACTTCTCAAAAAACACTTCAAGAAGTTGTGGACATGATCCAAAATCAAGTCTTAACAAGTTTAGTAGAGGCAAGGTAATCTGATCGCGGGAAGGGAATAGTGCCATTCACCTATAATCAATGTTGATGGTGATTTGTTAGAGCCAAATGTTGAACAGCCCATTCATGCATAGCATAGAGAATTGGTTGTAAAGTTTCTCCTAAAGGTGTCAGAGAATATTCTACCTTGGGCGGAATTTGAGGATAAACTTCTCGATGAATAATACCATCTTCCTCCATTTCTCTAAGTTGCTGAGTCAGCATCTTTTGCGTAACTCCAGGTAAAGCCCGTTGCAACTCACCAAAACGTTTGACGCCAGTCATTAATTCTCTAATAATCAAAACTTTCCAGCGTCCGCCAATCACCTTTAGGGTAGTTTCTACTTCACAAGTCAGCCTGATATTGTTTTCTGCTTCAGCTTTCATAGTTAGTTTTTAGAAAGAACCTTACTCAGGTTTGCTAGGTAGTACTGATACTTCCAAGTACGGGTACATCCACAATACTCTACAAGATTTAACTGCTCTATTTGATGGACTAATTCTTTTTGAAAATGTGAAAAGCTGAGATATATGAAAGATGGAGACTGCCTCCAAAGTTATCTTCTATTGTATGCCTCAATCCTGCAAATAATGCTTCTTTGCTCTGTGAATCTAACTTTAAGTAAGGTGAGTAAGTGTTTAAAAGCATTAAATACTCATCAACATTATATGTTACTTCCGAGACAAATTCTCCCGATATTAAATCTTTAAATTTTCCCGAATCGATTGCCATCTCTCCTAACCCTCTCAATATCTCTTCTTGCGTTTCTCTGTTTTCATATCGATCGAGAGATGGAGCATATAGTTGATAGATTTGGGATAAATGTTGATACACCTCATACGCGGGTTGAAGTTCCTTGTTCCATAGTAAAATTAGGTAGCCACTTTCTTGTAAGGCATTTGCTGCTTTTGGATATCCTATTTCTGGTGATATCCAATGAAAAGAACTCGCTGCTAAGACGGCATCAAATTCAGAAGTTTTTAGCGTCCACTCTTCAAAAGATGTATTCTGAATCTCTACATTGGGATATGTTTGACAATTCTGTTGAGCTAACCGAAAAAAATCTGGGTTGGGTTCTAAGCAAATCATTGAGCAACCCAATTGAGCGAATGCTACTGTTGCAGTTGCAGGGCCACATCCCACTTCTAGAATTTTTGAGTCAGTGGAGAGTTGAGCAACTTCTATAACTTGGTGAATTAAATCTTCAGGATAGCGGGGTCGTGCCTTGTTGTAAGCCTCTGCTGCTGGAGAATACCAATTTTTGCGCTGTTCGAGTTCTCTACTGGAGTAGCTGATTATTGTTTGTTTTAGGTCTTCCATAATCTATTTAGGGATAGCGCGTCATATCAATTCATGAAAACCTTGATCCATATAGATTTATCGTAGGTGCATGACATTGTTCCTACCAACATATTTGTATTATTATTAAAGCAGAATAATATCAACGAAAAAAGTGTGGAATTAGCTTGAAAGGCAAGAGAAAAACCTCGTGCATTTCAAGCTAAATGTTGAATTTTCACAAATTTTGGAACATTAGATACTCAAGAATATCTAAATTACGTAGCTACCAACTCAGAATCGATTTCCGCGGGCGCACTATCCTGGACTAGCGATCGCGTTTCACCATTACGCTGGAGAATACCACCAACCATTGCCAGCAAGGCGTTTACCTTGCGGGTTCGCCACATATCTACGAGTTTTTGCACTTCAGTCGCAGACATCCGTCGCATCATCGCTTCGTAGAGATAAGCAGCATGTCCAGTTTCATCTTGGGCAATACAAAGCATTCCTAACTTTAAGTTACGAGCCGTTGACTCGTTATCAGGTAATACTTTCGCCATTCGCGCAAAGTCTTTACTAGCATCTAACTCCAAAATGTATGTGCTAGCCATAAACACATCCCAGTCAATGACAGCTGGTTTTAGCTGTTCTTGGGTATAGCCTTCAAAGAATGCTGCGAAAAAAGGACTACGCTGTTGTGATTTTTTTGTAGATGTAGTTTGGGGCTGACTCTTGAAATCTATCACTTGTTTACTTAGCTGTTGTAAGGCGTGGGCAAAAATTTGACCATGCCTAGTTTCATCTGATGCATGTTTTGCTAGTTTTTCGGCTAGCCATGTATCGCCTTCGGCAGATGCGCGATCGCTAAGTGCAGATAAAAATGGCACAGAGCCAGATTCGGCCAACTGAAACCCCGCAAGGATGTTGGGGCGGGTTTTCAAATCACGAATTTGAGCAGCAGAGTAATAGGCAAAAGCACCTGAACCAGCTAGATGCAGAACGTGAGTCAAGAAGTTCATCAGAAATTGCCGCTAACTATTGGAGGGTTACAATTCTTATACTAATCCGCATTTTCTATTGGTTGCGGCCAAAGGCTCTTACCATTTTGGATTTTGAATTGCCTGTGGCAGTATGTCAACGGTTAACAAATATATCTTTGCATTTTGCTAGTATCATCCCACATAGGTAATGCAGTAATGCAGGTAACTTTGGATGGAAAAATTAACTAACCCAGTGCGATTTTGGCTTTGTGCAACTATCCTAATTTTAGGTTTGATAGGCTGCGATGTCGTGCGACAAGCCGCTTCGCGTCTACGCTTTATCGGTACTTCTGGAGAAGCGGTTGAGCGAGTCAGTGATGGTGATACTTTAGTAGTGAAAGATACCAACGGCAAAAACTTTACCGTGCGCTTTGCTTGTGTAGATGCGCCAGAAATAGCCCATACAAAGAAAGAAAAGCAGAGTAAACGCACTAGCGATCGCAATCAATTTACTTGGGGTGTGAAAGCACGAGAACGAGTGCAAGAACTGGTGCAACAAGGAGGCGATCGCGTGACTTTGAATATCACCGATAGCGATCGCTATGGGCGCAAAATTGCCGAAGTTCGTTTAAAAAATGGCACTTTTGTACAACAGGTATTGTTGCAAGAAGGTTTAGCAAAAGTGTATCGTCCCTATTTAAACAAATGCCCTAGCAAAGACTTAGTTCAACAAGCCGAAGCTAAAGCCAAGGAACAACGCCTTGGCATTTGGAGTGATGCTAAATTTGTAAATCCTTGGGAATATCGCAGCCTATATAAAAAGTAAAAACTCTAGCTGTTACTAATTGAATACATTACATTTTTTGGCATTGCATATTTGCTGGATGATTTACCAACTTCCAAAATTCCCCAATTCCCCCCTACTCCCCCTGCCCCTACAGCCCGTCATAACTCGCTAGAGGTGCGATTCTCTGTAGTCGTTACCCCTTCCTTACAATCCAGATTGTTCCAGTACCAGGACGATATAAAGCAAGGTGGTCGAGTTTACCGCTGCCATTATAATCGAAAGCAAAGGCACGATCTGCACTAGACTTCAAGTCGTAGCCGCCAATCCCGAAACCAGGATCACCCTGTTGATAGACAGGTGTGAAATTTCCACCGTTATTGCGAAGAATCCAAATTGTTCCAGTACCAGGACGATATAAAGCAAGGTGGTCGAGTTTACCGCTGCCAT
>JAHCSU010000499.1 GCA_023522315.1 Nostoc sp. CCCryo 231-06 | reverse complement strand
AGACTTTAGCTAAAAGCCAGAGAACTTTAGTTCCAGGCGGGTGAGGGAGCCAACACGTTAAGCCATTTCTAGGCTTAAGTTGACACCTATGGGCACTGCCGTGCCCTTACACTTGGCGATATAAGTTTTACCAGAAGTGCTATATTGGCTCTTGACCCGACCGAGTACAAACTATGTATAAGCCCATAGGAGTCCGAAGTCAAGGTATTGTACTCAGTACTACAGGACAGGAAGGGGGAGTGGGCAGATGAACAAAAATACTGGGCAAAGTGGTGTTTTTTCTCTGTTTAAAGGCGTACCCCTACGTAGCATTTTGGTAGCGTTGTTTCTACTGCAAATCTTGCTAGCTGTGGGATTAACTACATATTTATCGATCCACAATGGGCAAAAGGCAGTCAATGAGGTAGCTAGCGAATTGCGTTATGAAGTCGCTAATCGAGTAGAGCAGAATTTACAGACTTATCTCTCAGCTTTGCGTCAAGAACTGCGCGGTAATCAAAATGTCATTGACATCGGGTTGCTAAAGATGGAAAATTTGGCAACCTGGGAGTCATACTTAATAAAGCAGTTAGAGATTTTTCCTGATGCCATCGCTTTAACGGCAACCAATGAACAGCAAGAACACTTAGCGGTGGAAAAGCTTAACGATCGCCAATATTTACTAAGATTTGCCGACAAGTCAACTGGGTACGACCTCTACACTTACAAAATTGACTCTCAAGGTCAACGTACCCAACTACCAGAGGTGGTCAAAAACTATGATGCGCGATCGCGTGCTGATTATCAAGCAGCAGTTACTGCCAAAAAATTCAGCTTTAGTCAGATTTTTACACCCCTGACTGAACCAACGCTTCTGATTAGTGCCTCTCAACCTATATATAACTCTCAAGGTCAGTTACTCGGTGTCAACAGCGCTCTAACTCATATATCACAAATTGGGGATTTGCTGCAAAATATTAAAGTTGGCAAGTCTGGGCAAGTTTTTATTATCGAGCGATCGGGGCTATTGGTCGCAAGTTCCACAACCGAAGAACCATTCCGCTTACAAAATGCTAAACCCATTAGGTTAGCAGCTTCTCAAAGCGGGAATTCCTTAACTCAAGCAAGCGTTAAATATTTAACAACTAAATTTAGTAACTTTGACGAGATTAAGAGTTTACAGCAGCTAGATTTCTCCTTTGACAGCAAACGACAATTTTTAGAAATTAGACCCTTCCAGGGTGAACCAAATGTCAATTGGTTAATAGTAGTGGCTGTCCCAGAAGCAGACTTTATGGGACAGATTGAGCGCAACACTCAAACCATAATTTTTCTCTGTCTGGGAGCATTGGGATTAGCTACTTTACTGGGAATTATCACCGCCCGTTGGATAACTCAGCCAATTTTGTACTTCAGCACGGTGACAAAAGATTTAGCAAATTTGACTAATGGCAAAGACTCAGTGGTGACAGTACAGGGCATTAAAGAACTAGAAGTGCTGGGTGGATCTTTTAACGAGATGATGCAGCAGTTACGCAAAACCTTTACTGCACAGATTACCAAAAATCAAGAGTTAGAATTGCAAGTTAAACAGCGAACTCAAGAACGGATTAACAGTGAGCAAAAACTGGAAAAGCATCATCAGGTATTGGCAGAATTGGCAAATCATAGGGCGATTTCAGAAGGAAAGCTGGAAACTGCATTCAAAGTTATTACCGAGAAAGCAGCAAATGCTTTAGAAATAGAACGAGTCAGTGTGTGGTTATTCAATGGCGAACGCACCAAACTACAATGTATAAGTCTCTATGAACGTAGCAACCAGAGACATTCGGCAGGTTTAGAACGCAACCTTGCAGATTATCCCATCTACTTTAAATCCCTGACATCTGCGCGGATTATTGCCGTCACCGACACTCGCAACGATCTACGGATACAAGAATTATCGGACGAACTGCTAGAACCAAATAATATTGTATCCCTAATTAATACCTCCATTTGGGTTGGGGGGGAAGTAGTGGGAACGGTATTGTATGAACAGATTGATATTCCCCGGACATGGGAAATGAGCGAGCAAAACTTTGTTAGCTCAATTGCGGAATTTGTCGCCCTGACTTTAGAAGTATGCGATGTCTACGACGGGCTACGCCTACGCAAACTGGCAGAATCTGCTTTACGTGAGGCTAAAGAAGCAGCCGAAATCGCAAATCGTGCCAAAAAAACCTTTTTAGGAAATATGAGCTATGAATTGAGAACTCCCTTAAGCTCCATTCTTGAGATCACACAAGCATTCCAAAATGAAGTCTACGGTACTGTGAATGAAGAACAGCGCCAGTCCCTAAATACCCTCGAATCTAGCGGTAAGAACTTACTAGACTTGATTAACCAGATCCTTGAACTTACCGACATTGAATCTAGCAAGATACAACTGCAACTAGTTGCTACTTCGATTCCAGAATTATGTGACTCTAGTCTCAGTTTTGTCAAAAATTTAGCGTTACATAAAAATATTCAACTGAGTCTACAAATTCCTGAAGAACTCGAACCCATCCAAATTGATGAGCGCCGCATCCGCCAGGTATTTATCAACCTGTTGAGCAACGCTATCAAGTTTACTCACGACGGAGGCAAAGTTTGGATTGAAGTCCAGCCAAATTCCACAAACGAATATATCTTTTTTAGCGTGGTAGATACAGGTATTGGTATGCTTTCCGATGACCTATTTAAATTATTTCAACCTTTTATACAAGTTGAAAATGCCTCTACCCGTCGTTCCGCAGGTATGGGTTTAGGATTAGTGATGGTGCAAAAAATTGTCGAGTTACACGGTGGTACTGTCCATGCTGAAAGTCAGTTAGGGAAAGGGAGCCGATTTACAGTCAAACTCCCGTGGAAAAAAGTAGAGAAATAGACCCCACGCGGTAGGGGCACAGCAATGCTGTGCCCATTAAACTAAGAACCCCACCCCGCCAAAGCTATGCTTTGTCTCCCCTCCCCGCTAGCGGGG
>JAHCSU010000050.1 GCA_023522315.1 Nostoc sp. CCCryo 231-06 | reverse complement strand
ACTCCCGACTCCCGACTCCCGACTCCCGACTCCCGACTCCCGACTCCCGACTCCCACTTTCCACTTTTAACGATGTCGTTTAAATCAATTAATGATATTTTAGGCATTCTAGAAAAGCAGGCTAAATGGCAAGAGCAACCATTTCAACGCCTGCTCAAGTTTTGGCCAGAAGTTGTTGGGCCAGTGGTTGCCGCACATACTCGACCATTGTCGATTCAGCGCGATGTTTTGTCGGTAGCAACTTCTAGTGCTGCTTGGGCGCAAAACCTGACTTTTGGTCGCACGTCTCTGCTTTTAAAGTTGAATAAAAAGCTGCCAACGCCTTTGGTTGATATTCGCTTCTCTACTGCTGGCTGGCAGAATCAATCTGTGGAGAGAAAACCGCAACAAACGGTTTCGCCCCATGAGCATCCCAGTTACCTTGGTGATGAGATTAGCTGCCCTGATCTTACACCCCCCAAGAATGTAAATGCTGCTTTTGGGAATTGGACGAAGATCATGCGATCGCGATCGCATGGCTTACCCCTTTGTCCCCAGTGTGAATCTCCCACCCCACCCGGCGAACTCCAGCGCTGGGCAGTCTGTTCTATCTGTGCTGCTAAACAGTTTTGAAAAGAGTCAGTCCTAACTAAAATTTAAAGCAAAATAGTTTAGCGATTATTCGTTGAGCAGAGTTTATCTTAAAGCAATTTCTACTGCCATATAGAAAAATTCTAATTCTTGAGAAAAAAGATATTTTACGGCTAAAATATGTTGAGTGTGGTAGTGAAAGCAGACTTTTTATCTGGAATTATCTGCCTTAACCCATCCTTAAGGAGGAAGTTAAAAGGCTAAATAAATCAAAAGCTTTAGTTTTACTCTTGATCCCTAATAAGTTTTAGCCAAAATCTATAGGTAAGCACTCTCAGCATTATTTAAAAATATAACAAGATTATAAAAATATCCTAAAGTTTGCTTTTTCGTTGGGATCGCTGAAACCTATAGAAAATAATGACTTTTTGGCTTTTATCCGTCTTTATACATAGAAGCAAAATATAAGCATGAAATTCAGCCGGAAACGGCACTAAAGATGAATCCAAATGAAACCCATTAAATTTTTAGCATCTGCCTGTAAATATTGCCGTCATTACCAACCAGAAGGTCGCCGTGGTGGAACGTGTCAGCAATTGGGAGCGCCAGTTCAAGCAACTTGGAAGGCTTGCTCTTTGGCGCTCCCACCTTTTGCACCTTCTTGGGAAACCTTGGAAGATGCTTGGAGTTTGCCAGATGTAGCCCCAGTTTTAACATCAACTCATTCCTTAGTCTCAGATTTAGACAATGCTGTTGCCCCTGTAGAGGAAATAGCTGCCTCTATATATTCTGAAGAGGTAAAAACTAAAGCAGTCGTTATTTAGTCATCCATTATTACAAGCTATCCGGTAAGCGTAAAGCTCAGTCACTTTTCCCAAAGGGAGACGCAAGCGCGAACAGTGCTGAGAGTGTCAATGAACTGATTTTGTAGTTTGCTTAAGATAATTTTTTTAAGATATTTAGTGCCATAAATGTTGACATCTACAAAAATCGCACCTCAATAAAGGGTGCGATTTTTGCAATTTTAAGGTAGCCAAGGAAAAGAGCGAAAATCTGGTGGACGCTTTTCGAGAAAGGCTTGTTTGCCCTCAGACCCTTCTTCTGTCATGTAGTAAAGTAGGGTGGCATTACCAGCGAGTTCTTGTAAACCAGCTTGTCCGTCACAATCAGCATTGAAGGCAGCTTTGAGACACCGAATTGCGATCGGACTTTTTTCTAAAATCTCCTGTGCCCATTGAATACCTTCTGCTTCTAGTTGTTCGACTGGGACGACGCAATTAATTAAGCCCATTTCTAGCGCTTGTTGTGCATCATATTGGCGGCAGAGAAACCAAATTTCTCTAGCTTTTTTTTGTCCCACAACGCGGGCGAGATAGCTAGCTCCAAAACCACCGTCGAAACTGCCGACTTTCGGGCCAGTCTGTCCGAAAATGGCGTTATCGGCGGCAATGGTAAGGTCGCAAATTAAGTGTAGAACATGTCCACCACCGATCGCATATCCAGCTACTAAAGCAATCACCACTTTCGGCATTGAACGAATCAGGCGTTGTAAGTCCAGGACATTCAAGCGAGGGATGCCAGTATCATCTACATAACCTCCATGTCCCCGCACACTTTGATCGCCACCAGAACAGAAGGCATATTTACCATCAGTATGTGGCCCGTAGCCAGTAAATAGGACGACACCAATAGTAGTATCTTCACGAGCATTACAGAAAGCGTCGTACAGTTCAAAGACTGTTTCAGGACGGAAAGCATTGCGTTTATGGGGACGGTTGATGGTGATTTTCGCAATACCATCAGTTTTTTGATACAGAATATCTTCGTAGGTTTTGGCAGTTTGCCAGTTAATTTGCATTGGTATGGAGTGCGCTGTTGTGCTTGAGAATTTTATCGCGGACGTAGGGACAAGCGATACCTGCGGTGGTCACTGAGCTAAGTCGTTCGCGCAGCGTCTCGTAGAGAAGTGTGGGCTACGCCTACGCTAAAATTGGTGTCTCAAGCTTTTACAATCTGGTAATTGTCTAGGTGTTGAGGAATAAAAATGCGGCGTGACACCATTTTCTACAAATTATTTAAGCAATTTCCGGGTTTGCTGTTTGAATTAGTAGATGAACCACCTCCAGAAGCGGAAAACTACCAGTTTGAATCGGTTGAAGTGAAAGAAACGGCGTTTCGGATTGATGGAGTGTTTTTACCTCCTGCTGATGCACTTTCCAAAACCGTCTTTTTTGCTGAAGTGCAGTTTCAGAAGGATGAAGACTTATATCACCGCTTCTTTAGCGAATTGTTTTTGTTTCTCTACCGCAACTCTATTCGTTACGATGACTGGTTTGGGGTCATAATTTTTGCTTCTCGCAGCCTGGAACCTTCTTCCTCTTCGATTCACCGCGCTTTGTTGGAAAGTGGTCAAGTCAGGCGGGTTTATCTGGATGAATTGGGGGATTTGCGACAACAACCTTTGGGATTGGGTTTGATGTTGCTGACAAATGTTACTTCTGAAACCGAAGCAGTTGAAGGGGCGCGGTTTTTGCTACAACAAGCACGGCAACAATCGGAGCAAGCGATAATTGATTTAGTGACGACGATTATCGTCTACAAATTTTCTAACCTTAGTCGAGAGGAGATTCAAGCGATGTTGGGACTGAATTTGGAAGAACCACGGGCTATTCTGGAAGCCAAGGAAGAAGGAAAGGTTGAAGGACGAGAGGAAGGAAAAGTCGAAGGAAAGGTTGAAGGAGAAAGAACGATCGTTTTACGACTATTAAATCGGCGCGTGGGTAATATTCCTGATACCCTTCTGTCCCAGATTCAAGGGTTATCGGTGGAACAGTTGGAAGCTTTAGGTGATGCTTTATTAGATTTCTCTACTATTGGTGATTTGGAAGGGTGGTTACAAGGTGAACTAAGCGGGTAAGCTTCACGCAGAGGAGGAGAGCGATCGCACCCCGATAAAATTCTCATAGCTACAAAGCTTTGATGAATGTAAAGCTGGAAGACACGGGGGTATATCAGGAAGCGGTGTCAGAAAGAGTGCGATCGCTCATCCTCCGACTGTTAAAACGACTATTTGGGGAAATTGCTGAGGAACAGTTGGAAGCGTTAGCTTTGGCGTTGTTGAAATTGAGATTGCGATCGCGGACTTGGGACAGTGGTTACAAAGTTAACCAAAAGCGGAAATTTTACGCAGAGACGCTGAAGTAAAATTTAAAGTTTTAATAAACAAGGCTATTTTAGCTTGCACTTAATTTTAAATGGCCTTATTGTTGTTTTATAGGGCAACGCCCCGGGGTTTTCGTATGAAAGCCGAAATTTTAAAGGCTCGGATAAATTCCGAGTCTTTAGTTTTATCTGTCGTCGAAACAGCTATACTTGATACCCATCTGAGGTATTTTGTCCTGATCTAGAACGCAATCAACAAGTTTTAACTTACTTTTAAAGGACTCATAAGTTCGGTAGCTTGGGTCATAACGTCCCTTGATTATTGGATACAAGACTAGATCAGCAAGCTGTATCATTGGTGATTTTTTGGTTAGACGCTGTGGTTCTCCTAACCAATTTATTTTAAATTCCTCTGCTGTCAGTCCCATATAAGCTGCTGAACTGTGTGGGTCAAAATACATTCCTTGAGTTTTAAGTTCTTTCGCATATTTTACAATCGTTCTATCTGCATCTTTCCCACTTTCTTCAAAAAAAATACGTAGCTTGCGTTCTTTGTAAATCGCATATTTTACTGACCGTTCAGCTAAAATGGTGAAGGCAGTTTTACACATCATCCAAATATCGTTATTGTACTTGTTTTTGTAACGAGCCTTGTAACCTGGTCGGTGGATAGCACATGCAATGATAGTAAATGGTAAATCTAGCATAAGCGTTTCTAACTCGCTTAAAAACTCTTGAGATTTCTGTTTATTCTCTTCTTTACCTAACCAAGCGAAAGCTTTCTGTTGAGAACGAATTTTAGTAGAATGCAATGGTTCAGTAACATTCCATTTGTTACAGAATTCTCGATGCGTTATTATAATATTTTCTATATTCTCTTGCTGCACTAGGATTCCACCCAAGGCAAAGCAATCTATACCATCACGGCGTGGTGTTGCTTCTAAATCTGGATTACGGCTGCCAGAGTCATCAAAATAAAG
This sequence comes from Nostoc sp. CCCryo 231-06, assembly GCA_023522315.1. Classification (GTDB taxonomy): domain Bacteria; phylum Cyanobacteriota; class Cyanobacteriia; order Cyanobacteriales; family Nostocaceae; genus Nostoc. Next base: position 32,939 of record JAHCSU010000050.1, on the reverse strand, counting down.
ATGAAGTTCATTTATCATATTTGAAATAATTCTGTAAATGCACACTACTTTAATGTACTACATACAATAATAAAAAATACTTGAGAAATTTAAGTTAAGGAATTTTTTGAAGCTAATACTAATTACCACTAGTGGACAATATTAGTAATGAAAATACTTGTGGGAAATAATTTTTAACTTTCATCCCACAAGCATTTAACCCAATTGCTATATCGGGTAATTCTATTAAGCAACATAATCAAATTACAATATCTTCGGTAAACTTCCTTAAACTTTCCTGTCGCCACTTTGCATCTAATTTACGATTTGTCTGCAACTCTAAAACCCGAATATTTGTAGTTGGAAGTGGATTAAATCTTTGCTGCAACTGTTGCCAAGAAGTAATCAATTCATGCTGCACATTATAAGTGGCGCACAACTTTGCAAAATCAATATCCTGGGGAGTGCCAAAAAACTCTTCAAATGGCGGATCAAATTTGGCAATGGGTAACATTTCAAAAATACCACCGCCATTGTTATTGATTAACACAATCGTCAGATGTCCGACAAATTTATTTCTCATTAAAAACCCATTGGTGTCATGCAACAGCGCTAAATCTCCCGTCAACATCACACTACTTTGCTGGCGATGGGCAATTCCTAAAGCTGTGGATAATGTGCCATCGATGCCATTTGCACCCCGGTTAAAGTATGATCGCACTCCTAAATTATTCGGTTTCCAGAAATATTCCACATCCCGCACAGGCATACTATTGGCAATAAACAAAGGCGTTCCAGGCGGTAAAATCTGAGAAATTAACCAAGCTGCTTTACTCTCAATGATTTCATCTATTTTCCCCATCGTCTGATCAACAGCTAACCTAACCTTAGTTTCCGCATCACACCATTGCTGCAAATAATCTGAAGAGAAAGATAAATTTCCCTCCTCTGCTTTTATTTCTTCTACAGATATCCGTAAATGCGTCGTTCTCCCGTGCAAAGGGTCGAGGTTTTGGTCACTCTTGTCAATTACCCAACGTCGCGGTTGGGTTGCATCTATCCAGCTACGCAGTTCTTTACTTGTAGGCATTTCTCCCACCTGAATCACCATTTCGGGCGCTAACTGCTTTGCTAGTTGCTGATTTCGCAAAATCAGGTCATAAGTGGAAATCAAGTAAGGGTTAAGTTCGGCATAATTTCTCACTGGGGAGAGTCCCTCAGCTAGGACAGGCCATTTGAGAGTTTGGGAAAGTTGCGCGATCGCTCTACAATATTCCTGTGGTTGCTGTGGTTGGGCAACACCTGCGATAATAATGCCGCGATCGCATTCTTTCCATTCTTTGGGCATGGGGAATGGGGCATAGGGAATGGGGCATGAGTTTGCTATTCCTGCGAAAAAGTCTTCTGGTTGAAACTGCGATCGCAAATAACTCAAGTCTGTTCCATCAGGAAGAGGCGCTAAGGGATCGCGAAAGGGAATATTCAAATGTACTGGCCCCTTTGTAGGAGTTTGCGCCCTTTTCCAGCTATGAATTACCGTTTGTCGCAGATAAGCTAGCATTCCCATATCAGCAGAGGGTAAGGCTAACTCTGTTTGCCAATTTGGGTAGTTTCCATATAATCTCAATTGATCTACAGTTTGCCCAGAGTGACAATCTCGTAATTCTGGGGGTCTATCGGTGGTTAATAGCAACAGTGGGACGCGACTATATGAGGCTTCGATTACTGCTGAATAAAAATTTGCTCCTGCTGTACCAGAGGTGCAAACTAGTACCGCAGGGCGTCCGGTTGCTTTAGCTTGTCCCAAGGCAAAAAAGGCGGCGGAACGTTCATCGAGAATGGAAATCGCTTCAATTTCAGGTGCTTGTTGAGCAAAGGCGATCGCTAAGGGTGTAGAGCGTGATCCAGGACAAATGATCGCACAAGTCAATCCTAACCGTTTCAGCGTCTCTGTTAAAATATAAGCCCAAAGTTGATTAATATTTTTAAAGGCGATCGGCATTAAATCAAACATAGCTATAAAACAATCTGAAATTTTAGATTTTGTCTAGGGAAATTCAATTTAAAATCCATCTGGGAAAGAAAATCTCCAAGCAAACTTGCTCCACTTTCTACAAAATGCCCAATTTGCTCTCAAACATTTATGGACTGCATTCATTTAACGGGAATTCGCTGCTATGGCTACACTGGGTATCTGCCAGAAGAACAGGTGCTAGGACAATGGTTTGAGGTGGATGTGAGGTTATGGTTAGATATCTCCACAGCGGCCAAGACTGACGCGATCGAAGACACTTTAGATTATCGCAGCGTCATTAGCTTGATACAACATCTCGTCAAAACGTCTAAGTTTGCTTTAATAGAGAAATTGGTAACAACGATTGCAGATTCTATTCTCCAAGAGTGCGATCGTGTAACAAAAGTTCAAGTCATTCTCAGCAAACCTGCTGCACCTATTCCAGACTTTGGTGGCAAAATTAGCATTGAAGTGACTAAAAGTAAGTCCAATCTCTAAAGCACAAAAGGTGTTCTTTTCTCAATATCTATAAGCTAGCAAAAAGAGGGGGTTTACGTGGAGCGTGGAAGTATCTGACAAAGATAATTTTTCCTGCCATAGCCCCCAGCATCCGCTCGTTCTCAAAAAGCTAAAAAATTATGCTATCTCCTGATGAGCATTTAACTTGCATATTTTCAGATCACAGGATTTGTAATTAAGCTACTGGATAGGGGCGCACATCTGTGCGCCCCTACGAGGATATATATTCATCTGTGGTTAATTATTTTTTTCTGTACCTTATCTGTGCGGAAACTGCTATATAGCGTTTCTCGTTTCCGTGAGGTACACCCGTAGGGGCACGGCACTGCCGTGCCCTTACACTTCGCAATATAATATTGTACCGCATGTGAATGGTAACCGCTATAAATAGTTATAAATAATACCATTTCACTATAACATATGATATTATTTTTATTTACGTAAAATTACTATCATAAAACTACTATGCTGTGATTTAATGAACTTCACTATCTTGATTAATTCTTACATAAATCCTATACTTAGTATTTATTTACTTCAAAACAATTATTAGATATTTCTGAAAATCGCTTTTTGATTGCTAGTAGTTACATGGTAATTTGTATTAGATGTTAATAACTTGACATTAGCCGCACTAACTAATCAGAATTAGCTTTGAAAAGTACAGAAATTATTGGAGCTTAATAACATGATGTTATTTGATCATAAGTCAGTATTTATATCAAGCAAAAAGGCAGAATAGCTAGAGATTGTTTATGATAAGATAATGAAATTTTAGATGAGTTGATACTCACAACAAAAATCTGAACCTTAGTAAACAGGTTGTTTTAACATGTTCGCCCGCAAAATCCTAGTTGTTGAGGATGAAAGAATCCTAGCCTCAAATATTAGAAATAGTTTACAAAAATTAGGTTATTCAGTTTCAGAAATAGCTAAGTCTGGTCAAGAGGCAATAAAAAAGGTAGCAGAAACTCATCCACATTTAGTATTAATTGATATCTGCCTAGCTGGAGAAATTGAGGGTGTACACGTAGCAGATATGATCCAGAATCATTTCCATGTGCCTGTAGTATATCTAACAGAGAGTTCGGAATATAAAACATTACAAAAAAATCAGCTAAGTGAGCCTTTTATTTACATAGTTAAACCATTTCTTGAAAGTGATTTACATTTTGCGATTGAAATGGCTCTGTACAAACATCAGAGCAAAAAGATATTATACGAAGAAAAACAGAGGCTGGCGGCAATTATTAATAGCATGGGCTGTGCAGTGATTGTGACTTATGCAAATGGTTGTATTCAAATGATGAATCCCATAGCAGAACTAATCACTGGTTGGAAGCAAAGTGAAGCGTTCGGCAAAAATTTAGTAGAAGTCGTTAGCTTAGTTGACAAAGATGTAGGAGAAAAAATTGAAGATTTAGCTACATACGTAATCGAAGCAGGCGAAGTTTTAAATTTACCAGAAAACTGTACGTTGATTACCAAAGATGGCAAAGAAATAGCGATTGGGGATAATGTTGCACCCATCCGCGATCAAAATGGCAATATTACTGGCGCGGTTTTAGTTTTTCAAGATATTACCAAACGCAAGCAGACAGAGGCGCAACTGATGCGTAATGCGTTTTATGATGGGCTTACAGAATTACCGAATCGGGTTTTATTTTTAGATCGACTTAGACAAACAATTGAACGTAGCAAACGCAGAAACGATTATTATTTTGCAGTTTTATTTTTGGATTTAGATGGCTTCAAGGAGATTAACGATCGCTTTGGGCATGGAATAGGGGATGATTTTTTAGTAGCGATCGCTAGACGTTTAGAGTCGTGCTTACGCGGTGGTGATACTGTAGCACGATTTGGTGGCGATGAGTTTACTGTTCTTTTGGACGATATTAAAGGCATTACCGACGCTACCAATGTTGCTAAACGGATTCAAGAATCTTTGCGATCGCCAGTTAACCTGAATGGATATGAATTATCTACTACAGCTAGCATTGGTATTACTTGGAATTTTATTAATTATGAGGAGCCTGCAACTCTCCTACGGGATGCTGATATTGCTATGTATCGAGCTAAAAGGCAGGGAAAAGCTACTTATACCATATTTAGTGAAAAATAGAATATGCTATAGCCGCTACTAAGGTATCATACACAACCGAGAAGCTACATAAGTCTGTCATGGAAAAAACCGAAAAACAGAAAATGCTCGCAGGCGAATTATATCTGTCGCAAGATCCAGAATTGACTGCCGAAAAGAAAGCAGCTAGTCGTCTGTTGCGAAAGTATAATTCTACAACTGAAGAACAGCAAGACCAACGGCAGCAAATTTTGCAAGAATTATTTGGAAAGCTGGGTCAAGAAGTATCAATTATGCCACCCTTTCACTGTGACTATGGCAGTAATATTTTCGCTGGCGACAAATTGTTTATGAACTATGGCTGTGTAATTTTAGACTGCAATACAGTTCATATTGGTGAAAATGTCTTATTCGCTCCTTATGTGCAAATTTATACTGCTTATCACCCAACAGAGCCAGAAATTCGTCTTTCTGGGAGAGAATTAGCTGCCCCAATTAACATTGGTAACAATGTCTGGATTGGTGGCAGTGCAATTATTTGTCCAGGTGTAACTATTGGTGATAACACAACCATTGGTGCTGGCAGTGTAGTTGTCAAAGATATACCTGAGAATGTTGTTGCTGCTGGCAATCCCTGCCGCGTCATTCGATATTTATCCTAGAATTTAAAATTTATACCCTCTGGCAATCCAATAGAGCCAGTCTGCGATCGCTTCTTGAGTTTCCGTGTCAGCATCAATGGCTGCTATTTCAGATAACTTTGCAGAATATACATCATCATCCTTACCATTAATATAAGCCACTTCTACAAACATATCTTTTAAGCACTCATCATCTGGGGCCATTCCCAACACTTCCACTTGTTTCTCCTCGGTAGAAACTGATTTGCGTCCCTTCTTAGTCCATTTAGCCATAAAGGGAAAATTTAGAGCTTCTTCGAGGTAATAGTACCAACCCATAGCCCGGTCTTCTTTATCTTCAGCATCTACAATGATCTCTGTTTTAATGCGATGCTCTCGGTTTTCGTCGGCTTCAACACTAGGCATAAGATAACGCTTTACGTATAATGCATTTTGATAATATTACCAAAGTGTTGGCTAAGAATAATTTTTCTAAAATATATAGGAGTTACGCATAAAAGATACCCCAACACCCTTAAAAAGGCGGCTTTTAGGGTTCTTTCCTTTTTAAGGGGGATCTAGGTTTTAGTTTTCAGTGCGTAAGTCCTGGTATATCTAAGTTATACAAAAAACCGCTTGTCATTGACAAACGGTTTTCTAGTTATTGCCCTCAAAGAGTACCTTATATCAGGTTCGCTTGATTGCTTATTAAACTCGAAGAACCCCACCCCGCCAAAGCGATGCTTTGTCTCCCCTCCCGAAGAGCGGGGAGGGGTTCTTTGATTATGGGTAATTTGGCGGACATGATATTATTTGTAGCGCCAAGATGCCAAGTTCTTTATTAGCACTAAAGCGCAAAATATTAAACAAGTCTCAAATCAGGATAATTTGCCAGTACATCATCAGATGTCAAGGTATCATTTTCAGCTTGCGGAGTCCAAAGAACTTCAATTGCCAAAAGTTTCTCGCTAGGGATACTACCAATTTGGCGCAAAGCCTGACGCAAATCATCAGCACTGTTAATTGCTGTGGGGATTTCAAACTTGCCTAGTGTCGCCGCCAGCAAGGTGACGATAATATATTCACCAGGGCCTTCGGTAAATAGGCGGGTGGGGTTGTCGAGTTCACCAGCCGGAGGTAAAGCATCTTTGGCAAGGGCTGCTCTTAGCTGGTTGTTGACGTTAGAAATAGTTTCTTCGCTAAACTTGCTGCGTTCTGCCAGTGACAGCCGATTAAACTGACTTTCAGCTGAATTTAAACTGGCTTGTTGAGTGCCACCACCTGCATATACAAAGTATTCGGGATGGCGGAGTAAAGCTAGGCTGGCTTCTTGTAGAACTTCTGCTCTCCCCTCTGGGGTGTTAGTATCAGCAGTTTCAGCAATATGGTTGAGTTCATTTTGCAATTCACGGGCTTGAGCTAACAAACCTACTTGCAAACGAGTCACAGAAACCGGAGAGTTACTGGTGTAATCTGCTTCTGGTGTTTCCCCGCCAGAGACGCGGCGGAAAGTTTGCAATAAGAAATTAGCGATCGCAAAGAAGATTAAGATGCCAAATAGACCACCAAATCCTCCCCCAATACCCCAGAGAGGAAGTAGGAAGGGAAAGCCAAAACCACCACCAAAACCACCACCAGGATAGTATCCGCCCCCCCCAGGAGGTGCATAGGTGCGCGGTGTATAGGTGCGGCTGGAAGGTACTCTAAAGGAACCACCACCGATTCGTCCCCCACTGCGGGCCGCTAATGCTCCATCGGCGTGGCTAAGAGCCAAAGTTAACACCAGTCCTAGCGCTAACAAGCTTTTTAACAGTGGTTTGATGGTTTGTTGTAGTTTTTTACGCATAATACAATCGCTTGGAAAACTTAATTATTTATGATTTCTCCCCATGCTGGTAGGAGTGTTTCAATCTGTCGCTAACGCCAGCTAGTAAAAGCTTGCTTTGTAGCATTCACGTAGCATTCACGAGTAAAGGCTACATATTCAATCTACCGCGTCTTCTCTTGAGTAGGCAGCGATCGCAGGGGGGATTTCTCGACTGGGGAACCGTACCTTAAGATATGTTCACAATTACAGAAAGTATTGTTGCTACGTTTTGGACTAGCGCTTTCAGGCTAAAGTCTTGAATTATACAAATGGTTTTAATTTTTAATGAGTATTTTAACTAATTTTTTAATACTTCACCCTACTTATTTTGTCATCAGGTAGGAGGATATTTTTAAATTACGACAAGCATTTACTACATTTATTGGCTTTAAATTTACGTATACGTGGCAGGCGATAAAGTGTCTGTAATGCCCATAATTAAACGCAGACAGACACTACACAACTATCAACTCCTTATCGAGCTTTTTGGCATTTTGGCACAACAGCCTAGAGGATTCAAGATATTCTATTTAACGTAGCTAAATGTTGTAATTTTCGCAACATTTGTTCACTGACCATTTTGGCTACAAGTGCTAGCTTTTATTGTTCATCATGCACAGAAATTCTCAAGTAGTGAGAAATTTGGAGCAAAAATAAAATCAACACAATAAAAAAACAATCTTCCTGGCTAATCTTGTAAAATCGGCTTCAAATTTGTCTACCACATTCGTTTTAAAAGAAATAAAATAAGAATTATGGCTTTGAAAATAATCCTAATTATAAAGAAATTAAAAATTATTTGAAGTAAAGTTATCAGCTTTATTATGGAACATATTTCTCAACTAACAGCCGAAATCAGAGACAAAGCTGCATACCCAGATATCCTAGTCATATCCCGGATCTTCCTGCCGAAAGAAGCTGTAATTGGGGAATATATTTATAATCGCTGTCTCCAAGATCCAGAACGAGTGATTGTGCTGGCGGCTAGTTGCTCAGGAGATAAAGTATTTGATCAAGGTCAACAGTTTCCGGTGTATCGCTGGTTTTATCCTAGATACTGGCGTAGTGGCTTTGTGGAAAGTATCCTGAAGCCTTGGGTGAATATCGTCTGCTCATTTGTCCTAGCAATCAGACTTTATTTTCGTTATCACTACCGTTATATAGAGTGGGGCCACGGCTATGATTTCCCTTCGCTGTTGCTATTGAGCTATTTCTTACCTATTCGCTTTTTTATCTATCTGCACGGTGATGATTTTCTTTGTACTTTACACAATCCCGTGCTGCGATCGCTATTTAAATTAACACTTAAACGAGCCGAAGGTATTGTTTGTAACAGTTCTTATACACAAGACTATCTCCGAACTGCTTTCCGATTAGATACTCCTACCCACGTCATTAACCCAGTAATCAGACCAGAAAAATTTGGTACTAATGTAGCGAGTCCCAGCAGCCTTGATGATTTACGTATTCGCGTGCGTCAAACTTACAACATTCCCGAAACAGCAATACTTATTCTCTCCATCGGAAGGCTAGTAAAACATAAAGGTTTCGACAGAGTAATTGATAACATCCCGCTATTGCTAACTTTTGGGGTGGATGTCCACTATATAATCTGCGGTCAAGGGTCAAGTGAATCAAAACTGAAATCTCTGGCGCATCGTTTACGGGTAGATAAGCGCGTCCACTTTGCCGGATATGTGCCTGAGCGAGAATTAGCAGGTTATTATGCTGCTTGCGACATATTTGCAATGCTGACTTTATCGGATACTAAGCCTAATAGTATGGAAGGTTTTGGTATGGTTTATTTAGAAGCAAGTTACTTCGGTAAGCCTGTAATTGCCCCTCGTTTAGGCGGTGTTCTAGATACAGTTCAGCATGAAGAGAATGGGATACTGGTTAATCCCAATTCTGGTTGTGAAGTGTTTCAAGCTTTCAATCGGTTGTGCAAAGACCAGCAACTACGTGAGCAGCTCGGCCGCAAAGGTAAAGAATTAGCCAAGCGTAGAACCCTTCATCGATCGCTTTACAAATTAGAGGGGTGAAACGCGGTTTTGTAAGATGAATTCACGTTGAGCGAAGGTCAAAAGCTAATGCCAGTAAAGCACGGCATAAATCCAGCTACCATCTCAATTAACCAGACAAGACAATTTGCTCAAGCAAATTGTTAAAGATAGGCAAACTTCCGCCACAGTAATAGGACAAAGTCCGTTCAAACGGACTGTAACCTTTTCTAGTCGTCTTGAGACGACTTTTGCTATTAGACTCAGAATTCATTCTGAGGCGGGCTAGATGAGAATGAAATAGCCCTGGTATACAGTGAAGTGCAATCTCTCTCTTTTAATCAGAATCACTCACATTCATGATTTTGTGATTTTTGCAAGAAGTCTAGTTGAAAATTCCTAACTTTTAACTCTCAACTCTCAACTCAACTTATTTTTTAATTGTCTGGTAAACCAGAATCTGGGTTGGGTTAAGTTGTACGCTGTTCACACCATTTCGGGCAAATACATAGTCTTTGCTTTGCCATAAGGGAACATAAGGTACATCAGTAGCTACTTGCGTTTGAATTTCTGCAAAAATTTTCTGACGCGCTTCCGGATTTAGTTCTTTGCGTTGCTGATCAATCAGTTTATTGATGGCTTCGCTATAGTAGAACGAACCCTGAGTTTGACTGCCTCCATCTTCGCATCCTTTAGCAACCGAACCTTTATCACAAGACAAAAACGGCTGGACGTAATTATCTGGGTCTAAAAAGTCTGGATACCAATCAAGTAAAGCTCCTGGATATAAACCTTTAGAAATGTCTTTAAAGAAGGCAGGCCCTTCAGCAGGGGTGACTTCAAATTGCAGTATTCCATCCATTTTGGCATCCACAAGAGATTTGAGCGTCTGTGCTGCCAAACTACGAGTAGGTGAACTAGAAGGATACCAAATTTGTACTTTTGCCGGATTCTCTTTGGAAAAACCAGCAGTAGTTAATAATTTTTTAGCTTGATCAAAGTTAGCATCGCCATATTTATCTTTAAATAATGGTACAGAAACATTAAACGTTGTGGGAATCATGCTATAAAGCGGATCTGCTTGACCAAGTAACGCCCGCTGATTTAAAAGTGGACGGTCAATAATTGACGCGATCGCTTGTCTAACCTCTAATTTATCTAAGGGCTGCTGATTCCGGTTCAATACCAGATAACTTACTACACTACCCTCAGCTGCGATCGCTTGCCAATCCCCTTTTTTACCACCTTCTTCTAAGCTACGATTTTGATCTGGTTGTAACGACAGATAAGCTACATCAATTGCGCCTGTACGGAAAGCATTAAACAAATTAACCGGACTAGTTTGAATTTGCAGGTTAACACCCTTGTTAGCTGGTTTCTCTCCCCAATACTTATCAAACACATCAAATCGGATTGAATCAGTACCATACTGTCCTAACTTGTAAGGGCCAGTCCCCACAAAAATATTCGGCTTGAATTTACCTGCACCGAGTTCGTAAGCTTTTGGCGAAACTGCACACACCCCAGGAAACGCCAGCAATGAAGGAAACGCTGCAAAGGGCTTTTTCAGCTTGATTGTTAACTCATAATCGCTTGGAGTTTTTACAGAATCTACTATATCACCTAGTAAGAATGAGGGTTTTCCTTTATTTTGAATAAAGCGGTTGATGGTAAACGCCATTGCTTGGGCATTGAAGGGAGTCCCATCGTGAAAAACCACTCCCTGACGTAAGGGGATGGTATAAGTTAAGGCATCTTGGCTGACTTTAGGTAATGCTGTAGCTAGCTGTGGCTTAATTTCTGTGCTTCCTGGTTCGTAGGTGTAGAGGCGATCGCTCATATTAAACACCAAACCTAAGGATGCTAACTCATAAGCATCAGCCGGATCAAGGGTTCTCGGCTTTGCTGTTGTACCTATAGTAATACGATCATCACCTGTAGGGCTATTAACAGAACCCGATGGCGGCGTAGTAGTCTGTGGACGAGGAGCGCAACTAACAACTAAAAATAAACATAGACAGAACAGAGATAGGAATTGTGTAATCCGACCCCACCGTTTTACGGACAAGGAAAACCAGGTCATAGCAATAAAATATTTAATATCAGCGGTCAGCTATTTTACTACATTTGTGGCTATTGTGCTTGATTTTTACAATTAGTTACGGCAATACCTGTTGCTAAGTATACGAATATAGATAAACATGTCTACGACGGGCTACGCCTACGCACTATATTGTTACAAAAAATTATTAACAAAAAAATAAACTTTAGCATTCGTTAAATAATGAAAGGTTTTTATTTAATTAAGATTTTAAACATTTCCTAAATTTGTCGTAAATTCATAATTACTAGTGAATAGATTTGTTAAGCTTTGACGGTCAGTCAAGTAGTCTACATTAAAACTTTGCCTGTTGCTACTTGGGTACACACAACTGTGGAGTTATTTTTTGTAGAGAACGGCTACATGGTTTTACTTAACAAATCTAGTGTTTATACATCAGCGAAGAAAGCGATCGCGATATCGTAAACAGCAGATTGAAAGTCTAATAGTGAGACTAAAAACGTGAAGTATTTCTTTCTATCTGAGGGATGGGCAGTTGCTAGAGTCTGGGCATCTGATGGACTCTGGCAAATAACCGCATGGCGACGCCAACCAGATATTCAACGAATGAATATTTGTTTAGTAGAACAAAACGAATTGCTATGGCTTTATCGAGTTGAAGAAGCCGTTTTAACCGTGGAAGTGAAGCCAACAACACCAGTAATTGCCAGTCAGACCATAGGTCAAGTAGTACTCAAGCGTCTGATGAGCGCTGAACAGGTAATTGAACGCCTGGGTACGGCTGAGGCGAAATGTCAACTGCAAAACATCCAATTGGTGGTTCAGTAGATATTAGGGCGTTGGTAAAAGAGGCAGAGGGGCAGTTATTCCTGGGTGCAAGGGGGAGAATGAGTAATTTACCTCTTTCCGCCCTCTGCTCCCCACTCCCCTCATAAAGAAAAGATAAGAAAATTTAATCCCCGATAGCGATTGGTAGCGAAAAAACTTCGACATGCTACGCGATCGCATCAATTTACACGCTTGCAAACAATTCCATCAATAGTTACACTTTTTAAAACATTCTCATTTTTGCTTAGTGATGGCTACCCTACAAGGTAAACCTCCCGAAGCGAGTAAGCATTGCCAAAGTACCCACGCTGTCTGACTTATAAGACTAACTGTGGTAGTACTCTGGCTCTGGCAATAACAAAAAACAAGAGAGAGTTTTCTGAGTGGCGAATTTCGTTTCTTAGAATCTCAGTAAGAAAATTGCTTTGTAAACTAACTCATCGAGGAGGAGCGTAGTCGATGGGACTACCCTGGTACCGAGTGCATACAGTCGTTCTGAATGATCCAGGACGGCTGATTTCTGTACACTTAATGCATACAGCCTTAGTAGCAGGCTGGGCTGGTTCGATGGCACTCTACGAACTGGCTGTTTTTGACCCTAGCGATCCGGTTCTCAATCCGATGTGGCGTCAAGGGATGTTCGTTCTACCCTTCATGTCACGTTTGGGCGTCACTCAATCTTGGGGTGGTTGGAACGTTACTGGTGGCCCAGCAACTGATCCTGGTTTCTGGTCATTTGAAGGCGTTGCTGCGGCTCACATCGTTCTTTCCGGTCTTTTGTTCCTAGCTGCCGTTTGGCACTGGGTTTACTGGGATTTGGAACTCTTTAGAGATCCCCGCACTGGTGAACCTGCCCTAGACTTGCCAAAAATGTTTGGCATTCACCTGTTTTTATCTGGTCTACTTTGTTTTGGATTTGGTGCTTTTCACCTCACCGGACTATTTGGCCCAGGCATGTGGGTTACTGACCCCTACGGTATAACTGGAGCAGCGCTTGCAGTCGCACCAGAATGGGGGCCAGATGGTTTTAACCCATACAACCCTGGTGGCATTGTGGCTCACCACATTGCTGCTGGCGTTGTTGGTATTATTGCAGGCTTATTCCACCTCACAGTTAGACCCCCCGAACGGCTCTACAAAGCCTTACGGATGGGGAACATTGAAACAGTACTTTCTAGCAGTATTGCAGCAGTTTTCTTTGCTGCTTTTGTTGTTGCAGGTACTATGTGGTACGGTAACGCCGCCACTCCCATCGAATTGTTTGGGCCAACCCGTTATCAATGGGATCAAGGCTACTTCCGTCAAGAAATTCAGCAGCGTGTCCAAACTAGCGTTGCTCAAGGTGCAAGCCTTGACCAAGCTTGGTCGCAGATTCCCGAAAAGCTGGCTTTCTATGATTACGTCGGTAATAGCCCCGCTAAAGGCGGTCTATTCCGTACAGGGCCGATGGTTAAGGGTGATGGTATTGCTCAGTCTTGGCAAGGTCACGCCGTATTCAAAGATTCTGAAGGACGGGAATTGACCGTGCGTCGTCTCCCGAACTTCTTTGAAACCTTCCCAGTGATTTTGAGCGATGCAGATGGAATTATCCGCGCTGACATTCCGTTCCGTCGAGCAGAATCTAAGTATAGCTTCGAGCAAACTGGTGTCACCGTTAGTTTTTATGGTGGCAATCTGAATGGTAAAACCTTTACAGAACCAGCTGATGTGAAGAAGTATGCCCGTAAAGCTCAAGGCGGTGAAATCTTTGAATTTGACCGAGAAACCTTGAACTCTGATGGTGTATTCCGCACCAGTCCTAGAGGTTGGTTTACCTTTGGACACGCAGTATTTGCTCTCTTATTCTTCTTTGGTCATCTCTGGCATGGCTCTCGGACAATCTACCGAGACGTATTTGCTGGTGTTGATGCCGATCTAGAAGAGCAAGTTGAGTGGGGTCTGTTCCAGAAAGTGGGTGACAAATCAACCCGCCGGAAGGAAGCCCTCTAATTTCAGTCCTGATTTATGAGTGCTGAGTTCCGAGTTAAAGCTCTAACTCAGCACTCAAGCCACTCAGCACTAAAAACTTTAATTACTGGCTCTATAGGCAGGAAATCGTAATATGGAAAGCGTTGCGTACATCTTGATTTTTACTCTGTGTATAGGTACTATTTTCTTTGCGATCGCATTTCGTGAACCCCCTCGCTTTGAGAAACCAAAAGATAAGTAGATCCTATATACCAGACCTTTAAGCGGATTTGATGTTAGTATCCGTTCCTACTATGTATGGTAGCAACGGATATTATTGTGTCTGTCCTTTGTTGGTTTTAACTACAAAGTAAATAACTAATCATTTTTAATATTGTGATATAATTTCCAATCTTGGGAGTAGATATGTGTTAATACTAGCTTTTCTGCGCTAGGATGAAAATGGATGTTAATGTAAGATGCCATAAAACTGTTTGCATAACACATCGCGCTTGTCGCACAACCTTTACGGAGACTAGAACCAGGAACAAATTAGCATGGTCAATCAGAATTTAACCGCTACAGAAATTGGATTCACTCACGAAGATTTCGCTGCTCTACTTGACAAATACGATTATCATTTTAGCCCTGGTGATGTTGTACCAGGAACAGTTTTCAGTATAGAGCCGCGCGGCGCTCTGATTGACATTGGTGCTAAAACCGCAGCATATATTCCTATACAAGAAATGTCTATAAACCGGGTAGATAGCCCGGAAGAAGTCTTACAGTCAAACGAAACGCGGGAATTTTTCATCCTTACCGATGAAAACGAAGATGGTCAATTAACCCTTTCCATTCGCCGTATTGAATATATGCGGGCTTGGGAGCGCGTGCGACAGCTGCAAGCAGAAGATGCTACTGTCCGTTCTGGCGTATTTGCAACCAATCGCGGTGGAGCATTGGTACGCATTGAGGGATTACGCGGCTTTATCCCCGGTTCCCATATTAGTACTCGCAAACCTAAAGAAGAATTGGTAGGCGAAGATTTGCCATTAAAATTCCTAGAGGTGGATGAAGAACGTAACCGTCTAGTTCTATCTCACCGTCGGGCGCTGGTTGAACGTAAAATGAACCGCCTAGAAGTCGGCGAAGTAGTAATTGGTACAGTTCGTGGGATCAAACCTTACTGTGCTTTCATCGACATTGGCGGCGTCAGTGGTCTACTGCACATTTCTGAGATTTCCCACGAACATATTGATACACCTCATAGCGTGTTCAATGTCAATGATGAAGTAAAAGTTATGATCATTGACTTGGATGCAGAAAGGGGTCGGATTTCTCTATCTACCAAGCAGCTAGAACCCGAACCTGGCGACATGATTAAAAACCGGGATTTGGTCTACGATAAAGCAGAAGAAATGGCTGCTAAATATCGTGAACAGCTGTTAGCCAAGCAACAAGGTGCTACTGCTGCGGCGGCTGCACCTGCGGAAGTTGTATCAGAAGATGATATTCCACCAGCAGCGGAACTTGACGAAGATATTCCACCAGCAACGGAACTTGACGAAGATATTGCGCCAGCAGCGGAACTTGAAGAAGAAATTCCACCAGCAGCAGAACTTGACGAAGATATTCCACCAGCAGCAGAACTTGACGGAGTAATTCCAGTAGTTGCGGAAATTGAAGAAGAGATTCCAGCAGCCACGGAAACTGAAGAAGAAATTCCAGCAGCTATTGAAGAATAATACATTTATAGTTTTACTTGTTTTTAAGTAAGAGTATTAAATCATTATATAAAGAGGGTTTTTCCCTCTTTTTTTATGTGGAGAATTGGGAACAGTTAGGAGTTAAGCATAAAAACTCATAACTCTTCACTTTAAGTAAATAAATGGAATGAAATATTGTGGCAACTATTAAATGTAGAAACATCACTTTTGATAATATCCAGGCAATTTTGTTTGATAAAAACGGTACTCTAGAAGATTCAGAAACGTATTTGCGATCGCTCGCACAAAGAGCAGCCAGGTTGATAGACGCTCAAGTTCCCGGCATTGGGGAACCCCTATTAATGGCATTTGGCATCAATGGGAATATTCTAGATCCGGCGGGTTTGATATCGGTAGCGAGTCGCCGTGAAACAGAAGTTGCGGCTGCGGCATATATTGCCGAAACAGGTAGAGGATGGTTTGAATCCTTAAAAATAGCCCGTCAAGCTTTGGATGAAGCGGAAAAATACATTGAAAAAACTCCTTCACCCCTGTTTGTGGGTAGCTTAGACTTGTTGAAATACCTACGGAAAGGGGGTTTGAAACTTGGTATCCTCTCCGCAGCAACAAGTGATGAAGTACATAACTTTGTAGAAAATCACCAATTAAATAATTATATCGAATTGGAAATGGGAGTAGATGAGGGGCCGAGTAAACCAGATCCGGTGCTATTTTTGCAAGCTTGCCAAGCTTTGGGAGTCGAACCAGGCGCTACATTGATGGTGGGTGATTCCGTTGGTGATATGCAAATGGCGCGTAATGCTAAAGCCGCAGGTTGTATTGGTATCACTTGGGTGGGTAAGTCGGATAATGTCCGAGGTGCGGATGTGGTGATTAATAAACTTGATGAAATCCAGATTTTAGAAAATTAGTTTATCTTTAGCGACGCTAAATAAGCTGTTGAGATGATCTTAGGTAAAAGCGATGTATGACGATAAGCATTGATGCTCATAAGGGCTGTGTTCCTGATACAGCAGCATCTTACTCGCGATCGCCTGACGCAACTTGACAGCAGTTACTACAATACCTACAAGGTAGGAAACCCTTGCCAAGAGCGGAGTTTCACCGTTACGTGCCTACGTACTTTCCCGTAATAGTTTGTTAAAATTTACTTTATCTATTCCTTTAGATAGATATAAAATATTTCTCAGAGGACTTATTATTTTATTGAGGCTTGTTAAAGAGCAGTTCTCAATGGAAAAATTCAGAAATCAGAATTCAGGAGTCAAAATCAATTAGTGGGGGATTAAGACCCGCCTATTTGTAGTTGACCATTAAATCTTCTCCTTTGGAGACGCTACGCGAGCAATTTAGTCGCCGCCTTAAACCATTTATTCATCCGCTCGTAGGGTAGCTACCCCAGTTGTACAGAATTAAATTCTAGATTGACAACTTTAACTCCTGAATTCTTGTCTGATAAGTGAAATACGCTGAGAAATAATTTCACAGCCAGAAATTGATTGTTTTATCATGTTTCTGTCTGCCTTAGCAGAGCGTATTGAACATATTTAATAACTGCTAAAAATCCCAAAACCCCAAACAGGCTGCTGGGTAAAGTTCCTTTGCGTAGAAGTATCCTAGGAATTTTAAGTCGCAGCTCATGTCCAGAAATTATCACGTCTTTGCGGAGTCGAAAAATATGAAAATTCTAACTGGTCTGATTTCCAGCTTGACGCTACTGAGTTTAAATGTTGTCGGTTTATCTCAGGTGCAGGCTCAAACACCACAGGTACCGGCTCAAACACAAGAAGGATTTACTTTTCAGAAAGTTCCAGTAACTCTTTTCGGAAATGGTTGCCCAAAGGGAACAGCAGAGGGAATTTTGATTGGAGATACTCTTTCAGTAACATTTTCTGAGTTTGAAGCTAAAGCTTCACCTCCTAAGGTTGTATCAGCATCCTGTAATCTCCGGATCGGTCTTAATGTACCTTCTGGATTGAATGTTCAGCCCGTTAACGTCCAGTATCTTGGCTTTGCAGATGTGCCTAAAGGAGGCAGTGCTAATCTGAATGTTAGAATACTATTTCAAGGTCAAATAGTTCCAACTAACAATAATCCAAACGCAACGTTTAACCCTGGCTTCTCAGATGTTTGGGACAAAAATGTAGGTATTACATTAGGTACAATAAATGCATGTAAGAAGCCAGTGAATTCGACTTTTGGTATCAATACAAATCTGACGGCAAGAGCTACAACTGTAGCTCAAAATCAAGAAACCCAAATCCGAATTGATACAATCGACACAACAATCGGGCCTGTATTATTCAAAATCAAGTTTGCTTTTAATCCTTGCTAGGTTTTTAAATGCATAATCTGCATTTAATTTTTCACAAAAGCTGATGCCTCTAAGAGGATGTTTTAAAAGTCCCAGAAGGTATAGTTTTACCATTCTGGCTCAGGTCAAGTGCGACGAAAAAAATACGATTTCAGCCATATACTGAGATGCTTCACCGTGCTTTATCATGAGAGCAAAATACCGTTTTAAAACATCCTCTTAAGTTGCTTTACCAAACTTATCCAAAGATTTCTTTCAATCGCTCTGAAGAAATCTTTGGCTATCTGTTGTTAAAAATAGTATTGGCAATAAAATGGCAATTCTTAAATAAATGAAATACGCTGATAATATAATTTCAGAGCCAGAAATCGATTATTGTATCCTATTTCTCTCTGCTTTAACCAAAGCGTATTACAGACAAATAAGAACTGGTATAAGTCCCCAAACACCAAAGAGGCTGGTGTTAAAATTCTTTTGTGTAGAAGGAAGAGTCTTAGGGAATTTTAAATTGCAGCTAATTTGTACAGGAAATTAAACGTTTTCGCGGAGTCTAACAATATGAAAATTTTAACTGGCATTATTTCCAGCTTGACCCTACTGAGTTTAAATGTTGTGGGTTTATCTCAGGTACAGGCTCAAACACAAGGATTTGAGTTTCAAAATGTTCCAGTAAGTTTTTCGGGAACTGGTTGCCCACCGGGAAAAATAGAGGGAGTTTTGAATGGAGATACCCTTTCAATAACATTTTCTGCATTTGAAGCTAAAGCTCCACGTCTTAAGGTTGTATCAGCATCCTGCAATCTGCGGATCGGTCTGAATATACCTTCTGGATTTAACGTTCAGCCGGTTAGCGTCAAGTATCTTGGCTTTGCAGATGTGCCTACAAGAGGCAGTGCTGACCTGAACGTGAAAATACTCTTTCAAGGTAAAGAAGTTCCAACTGACGATAATCCAAACCAAACGTTTCCGGCTGGCTTCTCAGATGTTTGGAACAAAGATGTAGGTATTACATTAAACACAATAAATGCATGTAGTAGACCAGTGAGTTCGGTTTTTGGTATCAATTCAACTCTGACAGCAAGAGCTACAACTATACCTAGAGGCCAAGAAACGCAAATCCGAATTGATACAATCGACACAACAATCGGTGAGGTATTGTTCCAAGTCAAGTTTGATTTTAATCCTTGTTAGGTTTTTTAAATGCATAGTTAGTTTTGCATTTAATTTTTCCCAAAAGCTACTCCCTATAAAGCTGGTTTACCAAATTTTCAAAAGATTTCTTCTAATCGCTCTGAATAAATCTTTGACTCTCTGTCTTGATAAATAGTTAGGTAAAGTCAAAGTAGCTGAAAAATCTAACGAAATCACAGTTTGTAAAACATCTGCCTTTGGATAGGTAAAATATACTTTTCTGTGATTTTGAATTTTCTCAAGGGTTATTATAAGGGCGATTCTGAATTGAAGCAGAATTCAGAAGTAAGAATTCAGGAGTCAGAATCAATTACTGGGGGGTTGAGTCCCGTTATTTTATTGTTGACCACTAAATCGAAGGCGAGTGCGTCTCCAAAAGAGAAGATTTAATGGGGTCTTAAATCCATTTTTTCATCCCCTGTAGACTCGCTACGGCTGCGCTATTCCCCAGTTGTTTAGAATTCAATTGTGAATTCTAAATCCTGACTCCTGAATTATTTTCTGATAAGTGAAATACGTTGATAAATAATTTCTGAGTCAGAAATTGATTATTTTATCCTATTTCTGTCTCCCTTAAGCAGAGCGTATTGCAGACAATTAAGAACTGCTATAAATCCTCAAACCTGGAAAAGGCTACTAGGTAAAATTTGTTTTTGTAGAAGTATTTTAGGAATTTGACATTGCAGCTAATATCCACAGGAAATTAAACATTTTTGCGGAGTTATTAGATGAAAATTTTAACTGGTCTAATTTCCAGTTTGACGCTACTGAGTTTAAATGTTGTGGGTTTATCTCAGGTACAGGCTCAAACACCAACAGGATTTACGTTTCAAAAAGTTGCTGGAACTTTTTTCGGAAATGGTTGCCCAAAAGGAACAGCACAGCTAGTTTTGAATGGAGATACTGCTTCAGTAACATTTTCTCAGTTTGAAGCTTTAGCTTCACCTCCTAAGGTTGTATCAGCATCCTGCAATCTGCGGTTCGGTCTTGATATACCTTCTGGATTTAACGTTCAGCCGATTAGCGTCAGGTATCTTGGCTTTGCAGATGTGCCTACAGGAGGCAGTGCTGATTTGAGGGTTGAAATATCATTTCAAGGTGCAGGTGTTGCAACTATCAATAATCCAAACCAAACGTTTCCGTCTGGCTTTTCAGATACTTGGAACAAAAATATAAATATTATAGCAAACACAATAAATGCATGTAGTAGACCAGTCAGTTCGGTTTTTGGTATTAATTCAACTCTGACTTCAAGAGCTAGAGGTATACCTGCAAATCAAGAAACCCAAATCCGAATTAATACAATTGACACAACAATCAAGGATGTATTATTCCAAATCAAGTTTGCTTTTAATCCTTGTTAGGTTTTTTAAATGTATAGTCAGTTTGGCATTTAATTTTTCATAAAACTTTTCGAGGCTTTGATCTTACAAA
Source organism: Nostoc sp. CCCryo 231-06 (assembly GCA_023522315.1). Taxonomy (GTDB): domain Bacteria; phylum Cyanobacteriota; class Cyanobacteriia; order Cyanobacteriales; family Nostocaceae; genus Nostoc. Next base: position 12,357 of record JAHCSU010000050.1, on the reverse strand, counting down.
AAATCCTTTTTCAACATCCTCTAATATTCACAGAAGATTACACATTTTCGCGGAGTTATTAGATGAAAATTTTAACTGGTCTGATTTCCAGTTTGACATTACTGAGTTTGAATGTTGTGGGTTTATCTCAGGTACAGGCTCAAACACAACAAGGATTTTCGTTTCAAACTGTCCCGGTAAGTTTTTCGGGAACTGGTTGCCCATCGTCGAACACAATACAGGGAGTTTTGAATGGAGATACCCTTTCAATTACATCTTCTTCTGCGCTTGAAGCTAAAGCTTCACGTCCTAATGTTGTATCAAAATCCTGCAATTTCCGCATCGGTCTGAATGTACCTTCTGGATTTAACGTTCAGCCGGGTAGTATCAAGTATGGTGGGTTTGCAGATGTGCCTACAGGAGGCAAGGCTGACGTGAGGGTTAAATTAGTCTTTCCAGGTCAAGCAGTTCCACCTGACGTTAATCCAAACCGAACGTTTGGGCCTGGCTTCTCAGATGTTTGGAGCGAACATGGAGGTAGTATTGTAGTACACACAATAGATGCATGTAGGAGGCCAGTGAGTTCAGTTTTTAGTATCAATACAAATCTGACGGCAAGAGCTACAAATATACCTACACGTCAAGAAGCCCAAATCCGAATTGATCCAATCGACACAACAACAATCGGTGATGTATTGTTCCAAATCAAGTTTGATTTTAATCCTTGTTAGGTTTTTTTAATGCATAGTCAGTTTTGCATTTAATTTTTTACAAAACCTGCTGTTTGTAAAGCTGCTTTACCAACTTATCTAAATATTTCTTCCAGTTGCTCTGAATCAATCTTTGACCCTCTGTCTTGATAAATAGTTAGGTCAAGCCAAACTAGCTAATATATCTAACAAAATCACAATTTGCAAAAAATATGTCTTTGGATAGGTAAAATATATTTTTCTTTGATGGTTTGATGGTACAATGTTTGTAAAACTTCTTGTGAGGGCAATTCTTAATTAAAGAAGAATTCAGAAGTAAGAATTCAGGAGTCAGAATCAATTAGTGGAGGTTGAATACCGCCATTTTATTCTTTAACGCTAAATCGAAAGCGAGTGCGTCTCCAAAAGAGAAGATTTAGTTAGGGTCTTAAACTCACTTATTCATTCGCTGGTAGACTCGCTACCTCTGCTTTATCTGATTTTTGGTGCAGAATTCAATTCTGAATTCTAAGTCCTGACTCCTGAATTATTTTCTGATAAGTGAAATACACTGGTAAACAATTTCCAAGTCAGAAATTGATTGTTTTATCATGTTTCTGTCTTTTTTAACCAGAGCGTATTCCATACATTTAATGATTGGTAAACATGCCCAAAGCTCAAAGAGTTTGCCAGGTAAAGTTTATCTGTCTAGAAGTATATTAGGAGATTGACATTCTATGTAATATTCATAGGAGATTACAGATTTTCGCGGAGTTACTTAGATGAAAGTTTTAACTGGTATGATTTCCAGTTTGACGCTACTGAGTTTAAATCTTGTGGGTTTATCTCAGGTACAGGCTCAAACACCAGGATTTGAGCTTCAAGAAGTTCCAGTAACTCTTTTCGGAAATGGCTGCCCAAACGGAACAGCAAAGGGAATTTTGGATGCAGATACTCTTTTGATAACACTTTCTGAGTTTGAAGCTAAAGCTTCACCCCCTAAGGTTGTATCAGCATCCTGTAATCTGCGGATCGGTCTGAATGTACCTTCTGGATTTAACGTTCAGCCGATTCAAGTCAAGTATCTTGGCTTTGCAGATGTGCCTACAGGAGGCAGTGCTAACCTGAACGTGAAAATAATTTTTGAAGGTCAAGAACTTCAAACTATCGATGATCCAAACGCAACTTTTGCGCCTGGTTTCTCAGCTACTTGGAGTAAAGATGTAGGTATTGTATTAGGCACAATAAATGCATGTCAAAACCCAGTAAATTCGATTTTTGGTATCAATACAAATCTAACGGCAAGAGCTAGAGACATACCTGCAAATCAAGAAACCAAAATCCGAATTGATAAAATCGATACAGCAATCGGGCCTGTATTGTTTCAAATAAAGTTCGCTTTTAATCCTTGTTAGGTTTTGTAAATGCATAGTCAGTTTTGCATTTAATTTACCCCACAAGCTGAACTATTAAAAGCTGCTTTACCAAGTTATCAAAAGATTTCTTCCAATCGCTCTGAAGAAGTTTTTGACTCTATGTCTTGAGACATAGTATTAACAACAAACCTGATAAGCTTCCCTTATTTGAGATGAAAGATATGAAAGTTTTAACTGCTCTTATTTCCAGTTTGACGCTACTGAGTTTAAATGTTGTGGGTTTATCTCAGGCACAGGCTCAAACACCAGCATTTCAGTTTGAAAGTGTTCCAGTAACTGTTTTCGGAAATGGCTGCCCCTCGGGAAATGCCCTAGTAAGTTTGGTAGGAAATACTCTGTCTGTAACTTTCCCTCGATTTCAGGCTACAGCTGTATCTCCTAGAGTTGTATCACAATCTTGCAATCTCAGAATTGGGCTTAATATACCTAGAGGCTACAAAGTTCAGCCCATTAACCTGAGGTATTCTGGTTTTACAAATGTGCCTCAAGGGGGTACTGCTGCTCTAAGGGTTAGACCAGTGTTTCAAGGGAAAGTAATTCCATCTACGAATGATCTAAACGCAAACTTCCCGTCTGGCTCTTCAGGTGGATGGCTAAAAGATGTAGCTATTACAGGAGATACAGTAGACGCGTGTGCTAACCGAGTGAATTCGGTTTTCGGCATCAATACAACTTTGATAGCGCGTGCTACAAATGTAGCTGCGGGGCAGCGAACTCAAATTGGATTCAATGGGGTTTATAGAATTAGGTTTAATTTGACTCCTTGTTAGTAGGGGCAGATATAGCGGTGCGATGTAGAAAGTCGAAGTTTAGAGGATTAAATTAATCCTCACAAAAAATTAGTGAAAAGCCAGCACACCAGCCTCAGTATGATACTAGGCTGGTGCTTTTGTATATCTTTGTGCAATCTATCTCTGATTACACTGGCTACTGGTGGATTTGGCAAAAATTCTGGCAACGCTTTTCTGCTTTGACTTAAAGCAACAAGCATAAATAATTCTACATTGCTAACTAAATTGAATAAGACAGGGGGAAGGACTTTGCATCCTTTGGTTTCACATACACTCGCTGTTTTGGTTCTAACTCTAATTGGTTGAAGCGATCGCGTGTTAAATGCGCCATCACCACTTGCCCATCATCGAAAGTTAATTCCACTTGAATTTCCCAACCCAAATGTATTAATCGGCTCACTGTCGCAGGTGTAGTGGCATCGTTCGCGCTAGTTTCAAAAATCACATCTTGCGGGCGCAAAAATACTTGTGGGTGTGGCGCATCAAATCCGCTACTTTTAAAAATCTTCGAGGTGCTAGGTAATACGTTTACTGGGCCGATGAAGCTCATCACAAATGCAGTGGCAGGATTATCATAAATTTCCGATGGTGTCCCCACTTGTTCCACGCGCCCTTTATTCATGACCACAACTTCATCGGAGACTTCCATTGCTTCCTCTTGGTCGTGGGTGACGAAAACCGTGGTAACATGAACCTCATCATGGAGGCGGCGTAACCATGCCCGTAGGTCTTTGCGGACTTTAGCATCGAGTGCGCCAAAGGGTTCATCTAGCAGTAAGACTTCGGGTTCTACAGCCAGTGCCCTTGCTAATGCTACCCGTTGTCTTTGACCACCAGAAAGTTGTGATGGATAGCGATCGCCTAGTCCAGTCAATTGCACCAATTCGAGTAACTGTTCTACTCGCCCCTTAATTTTCTTTGGCTGTGCCTTCCGAATTTCTAAACCAAAGGCAATATTCTGCCTGACAGTCAGATGCTTAAATAGGGCATAGTGCTGAAACACAAAGCCAATATTGCGCTGTTGCACGCTTTGGTATGTAGCGTCTTTACCGGTAAGCAGGATTTTGCCGCTATCTGGCATTTCTAAACCTGAAATTAACCGTAGTAGCGTAGATTTACCTGATCCCGATGGGCCGAGCAAGGCAACTAGCGAACCACTCTTAATTTCCAGGCTGACTTGATCAACTGCCTTGAAACTCCCGAATTGTTTGGAGACATTCTCAACTACTATACCCACTGCTGCTATACCTCTGCAACTAAATCTACATATCCTTGCTAGGATTACCGTGTCTTACATATACCATAGATAATTATTTTTTGATGAACAAGATTTAGCTACCGCAGCTGCCGCAATCGAGGAAGCTACAATCAGCACCACAGCAATCTAAGGAACCACAATCAGCAGCACCAGAATCTAGGGAACCACAATCAGGAGTCATGCTGGCACAATTGCAACCCAAATCGGCACAATCAAAACACTCAGTATTATTGCTGCTAATAAATGAGGATTTTTGAGCAACTTTACCAGATGCTTGTTGTCGTTGCTGCGTGTCTGCTTCGTCCTCTGTAGATTCTTCTGAGTTCTCGGTTTGCGTAGACGCGCAGCGACTTGCCGCAAGGCATCGCAAAATTTGGTTAGCTTGCTTGCAAGCTTGAAATCTTTCACGGGAATTGACAAACGCTACTTTTAACCCCCAATTCGTATCGAAACATTAAGGAATATTGCATTTCTGTAGAAACCTGGAGGAAAAGCGCCAAATCACTAGAAAGACCGTGGTAGTATGCTCTCGGTAAATGTGAAGATTGGGAGAAAGACCTTTGACACTACGGGTTGCTGTTATTGGGTCAGGCCCTGCTGGTTCATCTGCCGCAGAAACACTGGCAGCCTCTGGGATTGAAACCTACCTGTTTGAACGGAAGCTAGACAATGCGAAGCCTTGTGGGGGTGCAATTCCCCTATGTATGGTGAGTGAATTTGACTTACCACCAGAGATTATCGATCGCCGAGTACGGAAGATGAAAATGATTTCGCCTTCCAATCGTGAGGTAGATATCAATCTGGTAAATGAAGAAGAATATATAGGAATGTGCCGCCGGGAAGTGCTAGATGGCTTTTTGCGCGATCGCGCGGCAAAAGTCGGCGCAAATTTAATTAATGCTACTGTTCATAAACTTGATATACCAGGAAACAATACTGATCCCTATACCATCCATTACGTTGACCATACAGATGGGATATCACAGGGTATTGCCAAAACTCTGAAGGTGGATCTAATTATTGGGGCAGATGGGGCTAATTCTCGCGTTGCTAAAGAAATGGACGCTGGGGATTACAATTATGCGATCGCCTTCCAAGAGCGAATTCGCTTACCCGAAGACAAAATGGCCTACTACAACGACCTCGCCGAAATGTATGTCGGTGATGACGTTTCTACTGATTTCTACGCTTGGGTTTTCCCCAAACATGACCACGTAGCGGTTGGTACTGGGACGATGCATGTCAATAAAGCCAGCATCAAACAGTTACAAGCTGGTATCCGCGCCCGTGCTTCCGAGAAGTTGGCAGGCGGTAAAATCATCAAAGTAGAAGCGCACCCCATTCCTGAACATCCCCGTCCCCGTCGTGTTGTTGGTCGCATAGCTTTGGTGGGAGATGCTGCTGGTTACGTTACCAAGTCCTCTGGTGAAGGTATTTATTTTGCCGCTAAATCTGGGCGGATGTGTGCCGAAACCATTGTAGAAACATCTAACAGTGGTAGCCGTATTCCTACAGAAGGCGACCTTAAGGTTTATCTGAAGCGTTGGGATAAGAGATACGGACTCACTTACAAGGTACTGGACATTTTGCAAACCGTGTTCTATCGTTCCAACGCTACCCGCGAGGCGTTTGTGGAAATGTGCGATGACCTCGATGTACAACGGCTAACATTTGATAGCTATCTGTATAAGACGGTTGTTCCAGCTAATCCCATCACCCAATTGAAAATTACTGCCAAAACCATTGGTAGCCTAATTCGGGGTAATGCCCTTGCACCTTAATTGCGTGTAAAGGACTGGAAATTACAACAAATATATTACTCAATTTTGTGGGGTGGACATCCTGCACGCTCATGAATCAGGGCGGGCAAGATGCCCACCCCACAATATATATTTTTATTTTTATCATTTGATTTCTACAAGCCGCACACTCGTGACTTATAGTCATGAGTTAGGCGCTCCATATTCTGATACGCTATGTACATAGCGAAAACCAAGCTTTACCGAACCACGACAACTGTCATATAAGGGGTTATACCAGGAAATAGGTACATTGTGCCGTATCCTCTGGTAGATAAAATCTTTAAGGTACTGAGGTTGAACATACTTTTTGGTACTTGTTCAAAAGTCGCCGCTGGTGCGTCGGAGACTTATCAAAACGCCTGTGGAGAACTTGTAAGACCTGGATTACTCCAGGCGGAGATCGTTGAAGCTTTCCATCGCGTGACTTCACGTCAATGCGAGGTTCAAAATAAATAGACCCATGTTTTAGAGGCAATTCATGTAGACGCAAACGCGAGAGCGTCTGTCTGCGACACGCTATTTGCGAACGTAGAGAAGCGGCTTCCCGCAGGGTATTGCCCTTTAATTGCCGTATTTCAGGTAAAAATAATTCTGGAAAATCCCATTAGGGTCATATTGACGCTTGAGAGCGAAAAATTTAGTAGCTTGTGGATAAGCTCTACGAAATTGTTCAGGTGTGGCATGAAGACGATAGGGAAGATAGTACCTGCCACCAACCGCTAGGGCTGCCTCAATCAGTTTCTGGGTCATTACCTGCATCTTTCCCTCCGCTTCTGGGGTGCGTTGTTGATGAAACAGCATCACCAATCCAAAAACTTCCTGATCAGCATATCTGAGAAAACTGTCGTTATCCTGGTGAACATTTCGCACCGTGACATTGAGCAAATCCCGTTTGGACTGGGGAATAATGACGCGACACTTCTCTAAAAACGCTTCTAGAGATTTAGGGGGAATAAAGTACTCATGCAGGATCTCAGTCTCTGCCTGGTGACGATTCTCAAATAAGGTGGAGGGACGGTTGAGAATCTGGTTTCTTAAAACCCTGTTTCCGGCTTCTCCCCCAACAATTTTTTCTAGTTGCCAGCGCAAGTTTTTGCCATAGTCATTGCCGATGCTGCCACGGAAAACCGTCCGAGGGACTGTAGAGTCTGCCTGTTTTTCTAAAGAAACAATCGCTTGAGTTGCTTGTGGGACTTGGCGATAGGTGGTAAGAATAGCTTCTTGTAAAAAGCTTTCCGGTGCAACAGAAAGTCTACCGTATGCCATACCAATATTGGCTGCACCATCTACCCGTTGCCGATAAGTATCAATATAGTTCTCGCTCTTAATCACGAACCGTTCAGCTATATACGTCTCATTGGGTACTACTCTCAAGTCCACGTCAAGAATGATCCCAAATAGTCCGTAACCACCTAAAACTAGGGAAAATAACTCTGAGTTTTCCTGTCTGGAACACTCCACAACCTTGCCACTTGCCAGCATTAACCGGAAACCTTCGACCGTGCTAGCAAAGGGGGGACTATTATGTTGCCAGCCATGAGCATTGGCACTCATCGTGCCGCCGACAGAAAAATCGTTGTTAGACTGCATCACGGCGACAGAATAGCCACGTTCATTTAGGTAGGGAATAATCTCAGACCATTTGGCTCCTGATTGCACCTTCAAGATTTTAGTCGCCGGATTGAATTGCATCCGGTTGAAGTTAAGCATCCCCAGAGAGATGCCTTTAGCATACAGAGTATGACCACCCATAGTATGGCGTGAACCCGCGATCGCTACCTTTTTACCTTGACTTAAGGCATCTCTAAGTACAGACTGTAATATCACCTCAGTAACTCCAGGCTGACTCTTAACCTGCTTAATTGTCACCTGTGTCTGGTTCAGGTGACTGGCATCATCAACCGTGCCAATAGGCAGGAGTTGACGATCATCGCGATCGCTCCAGGCTGTTAAAGTCAGGTGAGCAATTGGTCTGGCGATGACTGTCAGGGCAATTGTGGTAGTTGCCAAAAGGACAAGCAGGATAATCTTCAGCCTGCTTTTTAATAATTTACTGCGGTAGGAACGCTGCATAACCTGGATTGAGGGGGCAAAATAGAAAACATGACGATTGAATCCGATTCCTCTAATCTACCAACCCCAGAGCTAGTTCCCGAAAACAACTTGCAACCGGATGACTTTGACGATAATGCAACTGAGAAAAACCTAAGCTCAGAAGTACTAGCGACACAACAAGCCCTAGCAGCGATTGCATCTTTGCAATCTCCGCAACATACAACTGCTCTTAAACAAGCCCGTTCTGATTTTAAGCAACCCACTACCAACCAATTCACAGTTAAGCCGAGGGCATTGCTGATTACTCTAATAGCGATCGCTATTACCTTCATTGGAGTTATCCTGAATAACTGGATCATCGGCATTATCGGAACGCTGATGACTTTGCTGTTATCACTAGCGATACTATTACCTTGGTTCCAAAAAGCCTTAGGCGAGTGGTTTTCACCCGAAGAACGCACGCTGTTTGTTGCCTTCTTGGGAATCATAGTAGCCATCATCGGCTTGATCAAGTTTACAGGTGTGGGCGATCGCTTGCTTGTTTGGGGACGCCAGATTAACTGGGACATTGCTGGAACCCTAGCAGATTGGTTTGGTGCTTTAGGGCAAATTCTGATCGCCGTCATCGCCGTTTACGTGGCGTGGCGACAATATGTCATTTCCAAAGACTTGACAATTCAGCAAAACCTGCTAACGGTTCAGCAAAACATAATTACCCAGCAGCAGACAATTGATTCCTATTTCCAAGGCGTTTCAGACTTAGTATTAGATCAAGAAGGATTATTAGAAGATTGGCCGCAAGAGAGAGCGATCGCCGAAGGACGCACGGCGGCAATTTTAAGTAGTGTAGATGGCAGTGGTAAAGCGAAAATTCTCCGCTTTCTCTCACGTTCCAAGTTGCTATCACCCTTACAACGCGATCGGCTATTAGGTCGAGCCATTCTCGACGGGAGTGGCGGATATGCAGAAGACCGCCTAGAAGGTGTCCGTGTCATCGATTTAGGCGTAACACTAGCCGCAGCAGACCTTTCTGGTACTGATTTACGTTGGACTGACCTGAGCGAAGCTAATCTTGTCCGCGCTAATCTGAGCGGTTGTGATTTAGTAAAAGCCAACCTCTCCCGTACTATTTTATATAGTGCTAATCTCACTGGTGCTGACATCAACGGGATTCGCCTATTTTACGGTGTAGTGGATAAAGCATCACCCCGCAGTCGCACTGAACGACCAGATTATCAAATCGGCGAACACACTGGCGCTGTGGTGGAAAATGCCGATTTCACGAATGTACAGCGGATGTCTGAGTCTGCACGTAACTACTGTTGCACTTGGGGTGGTGAAAAAACTAGAGGCACTATTCCCGGTGGTTGTGAAGGTATTCCTAATAAGTTGGGAAGATAGTTATAAGACTAGATAAAAAATTAGTTAGCCGCATTAAAAATCTGCTGTGCAGTTAAATTTAATTGGGGAAAGGTAGGTGATGAAATCGCGGTGTTCCCTTGAAACGATGTCATTTGATATTCACCATCAACTAATTCGCATACAAAAATAGTAGGTTGTTTGGGATTGCCGATAAACTTTCTTGCACCCAATGCGGCATAATCAGCAATCCAATATTCGGGAATGCCCATTTCTTCATAATCCCTAAGTTTATTGTAGTAATCATCTCGCCAGTTGGTTGAAACAACTTCAATAACTATTGGAACCGATGCTGCTTGGCTTACTGTTGACTGTTTTTGAAAAAGCGGTTCATTGTCGAGATTATCAAGATTTAGCAGCAACACATCAGGCGAATAAGCGGATTCGGCAGAAGGAGTTTGGATCAATGCAGTTTTGGGTATAGTGTAGGGAAGATTCAGGCGATCAAACTCGACAGTTAGCTTATGGGCTATAAATCCTACAACTTTTTCATGCGAACCGGTTGGAGGCGGCATTTCAATAATTACTCTTTTGTGCAATTCATAGCGTTTTCCATCGTTGGGATACCATTCGATAAATTCATTAAAGGTTAGTAATTTGGGCAACGCTTGAGTCATAATCTTACCTCCATATATGTTTTACTTTATCATGCAATAAATGTTGATTTTTAGTTGATAAAATTCGCACTTGTGTTGGGAGTAAATAATAAATTTTATAAATTCTCTACCTTTATCAGAAAATACATCAACAACTAATTGATTACGCACATCGCGTCCCCACATATCTGCTGTGGCCTTTCATCACCGTTGCCCAGGCGATTCAAACATTGGCAATTCTAAATATTCATCACGCCATGCTTTAAGGTTCCGATTATTGTCTAGCACACGAATTAATAAAGCAATTACCTTTACGGTTATCGTAAGGATTGGAATCGTATTTTACTCTATTCCCGTGTACTTGTGTTCACTTCTTGCAGAAATCAAAAATAAGAACCCCATTCCTAAGAATTTGCTTTTAGAAATGGGGGTGTTAAGCACTTTTGCAAGAAGTCTATTAAGTTATATCTTGCACCTGCCCCATATCCCGCCAGAGAATAAATTCTCAGGCTAATAGCGCAAGTCCACGCTTAGTGGACTACAAACCTTACTCAGTCTTCAATAGACAGACTTTAGCTATCAGCCTCAGAATTCATTCTGAGGCGGTTGTAGGGACTGGTGCAAGTTCTGAGTTAAACGATAATATCGCTTGCCACTAGTAGTGGTGATCCTTCAAGCTGAATCTCGAAATTAGCCGCTAGATTATTATCAGTATTACCTTGGAGAATATCTTTTGAATAACGGATCTGACCGGGTGCGGTGAATCCGCGACTTCCTATGTAAGTGAAGGCTTGGTCGCCTTTTATGGTGGTGTTAGCGTCTATACTAGATAGATCGATTCGATCTCCTGGTAAGTTACCGTTTCCAACAAAATCTTTGATAATATCCCGTAACAAACCAGGTTGACTATCTGAAACTGAGTCGAACTGGAAAACATCGTTGCCATCGCCTCCATAGAGAGTATCGGTGCCAGCACCCCCTATGAGGGTATCGTTGCCACCAAGGCCAAAGAGGGCATCGTTGCCCTCAGATCCATCGAGGTAATCGTTACCAGCAACGCCATCATAGGGATCATCTCCTGTGAGGAGATCATTGTTATAACCGCCTAAGAGGTTATCGTTGCCAGCACCGCCATTGATGATATAGCTGCTAAGAGAAATACCGCCGATAAGGTCGTCACCGTCTAATCCGTTTATGGAAACAACATCAAAAATACTACTCGGAAGAAAATCATCTCCTCCAAACTCATTTTCCTTAGAGTAAATTAGAGTGTCAGGGCCATTAGTACCGTTAAGAGGATTTGCATCTGTGATTAATTCTGCCATTAATGAGTTTCTCCTTAACTTAGAGGGTAAAAAAATTACCTCATCACTTCCCCATCATCAAACGGCGTTGCTGATTAAAAGTATGAATTTGGTTTCCCCCAAAGACGCAAAGGAAACAGTTTCAAACATGGAGTTTCACACTTTCATTCAGCAACACCGAGAAAATAAGGTGGAGAAATAACGAGTGGGAAGAGATAACAGAACTACACCTGATTTGAACAGGTCTTTGCTATTAACTCTGAAGATTTGAGAAGCACTGAATTTGTTAATGATGTTGACATCAAAATAGTGCCAAGAGTTATGCTATATCGTTTTTGCGCTTTTTGAACATAACCCCCACTAACGAATTATTAAGTAGTTCACATACTTCTCCCCAGAGAACGCCACCTGTTCCCCAATCTCTAACTCTAGCGACCTGCAACAAATATCTGTTCTGCGGTCAAATTCAGGTCTGGTAATGTTTGGGAGATCAGGCATTCTGTTCCGCTAAACTGTTGTCCTTGATAAGTTCCATTGACTAACTGATAAATTGTAATTACAGGTTCTTTGGATAAGCCAATGTAGCGTTTGCCTCCTAGCCCTAGATAATCTGCGATCCAATACTCCCCAATGCCTAAAGCTTCGTAATCTTCTACTTTACGGGCATACTCATTCTGCCAATTAGTACTAACGACCTCCACTACCAATTTTACAGACTTGCCTAATGTAATCACTGGCTCAGTTTTCCATAATGGCTCATTCACCAAAGCTGTCTGATCAATAATCACAACATCAGGTCTAAAGGCTGAATTTTGACCTAATGGTTTAATCAGGCATTTCATGGGAATAAACCAAAGCAATTTGAGCAGATCAATTGCTACGTTGAGCTTACGATTAATTAACCCAGCTACCTGTTCATAAAGTCCAGTGGGTTCCAAGTCGATTAGTTCTCCATCAATTAACTCGTAGCGTATATCCCACATTTCGCACTTCAAAATGTCATACCTTAATACTTCAATAAATCCTAC
>JAHCSU010000005.1 GCA_023522315.1 Nostoc sp. CCCryo 231-06 | reverse complement strand
TGCAAGAGGTTTAGTATTGGATCAATGTTCAAACAAATCTTTAAACTGCAACAAATCCAAGGAAACTATTGTTGGCAGAAATTCAAAACATTCTTGAGCAATTTCCCAACGTTCTTCTCGTTTGAGCATTTCTGTTAGCTTGTGCTGCACACTAAGTAAATAGCGCACATCATTGGCGGCATAATTCAGTTGAGCTTCAGATAAACTAGCGGCGTTACCCCAATCAGAACTTTGAGAGCTTTTATCAAGTTCTACTTTTTCTAATTCTTGCACGACATCTTTGAGTCCGTGGCGATTTGTGTAAGTACGGGCTAATTTACTAGCAATTTTGGTACAAAAAACAGGTCTAACCTGAATCCCTAGATTAGCTCGCAAAGTGGCAAGGTCAAAGCGAGCAAAGTGAAACACTTTTACGACATTCGTCGCTGACAAGAGTTTTTTTAAGTTTGGGGCATCAGCCTGTCCTTTGGCGATGCGGATTGCAGTCACTTTCCCGAATTGGTTGCACAGCTGGACAAGACACAAGCGATCGCGCTGTGGCAATAATCCCATCGTTTCTGTATCAACTGCGATCGCTGTAGATTCTAAATACTCTACTAGAGCTGCGTCGCCCAGATCGCGATCGCTCACCTGAAAATCTTGTAATGTCATGAATTGTTCAAAAATAATAGCAGTGTCTAGCAGATAAAAGTTTTAGACACTACATTATTATTGTGCAAAACAATCAGAAATCAAATCTACCTAGTACGAAAGAAAAGCTGTGTAAGGTAGACTTCGCCTTGATTATTAGTAGCAACGCCAATTCCAGTGAGGTTGTAATTTCCTTTTAGGTTCTTTAGATGTCCGGGACTCTTGATCCAACCAGTAACAGCTTCGTCCACAGGGTTACTATATCCCTGATTGAAAGCAACATTTTCCGCAGCACTGCTGTAGCGAATAGGGATAGTATTGACTCGGCGTTCAAATCCCTGATGGCTAAATGGTGTTTTCCCTTTAGCCATATTCTGACTATGAATTCTTGCCTGTCGAGTGATATTTGCATTTAGGGTCAACCTTGGCAGTCGTTTAGAAGCCCGATATCGATTAATTTCGTCAAAAACGGATTTTTCTAGCTCCGTAGTTTTAAAAGTAGGAGTCGATATTGCAACCTGACTCGAAAAAAGCGACAACAGCTTATTACGGGTGGATGTATTCGTAGAAGAATGATTTGGTATCGGAACAGTCGTTAACCCACTAGCAAGGACAAGCGCACTTAAAGCGATGCCAAAAGCAGTTTGTCGGAACATGGAGAATTACGTAATATGTAGAGATATAAGACTTATACTCTACCCTATTGTTCCGACGATATATAGCACGATACTATTAAGGATTGATGAATTTTGGCAATCTGGCTATATCCTTGTATAGGAAGTATAAAAAATCGTTTCCAATTGTCAATACTTCAATAGGTCAGCATCGTAAAATCACGGTTATTTTTGCGGATAATTTAGTATTTTCATGAATTAGTAAAAAATAATGTAGTATTCAGCAGATAAATGCCATTGAAACTACATTAGAGCGTTTCTCGTTTACGTGAGGTACACCCGTAAGGGCACGGCACTGCCGTGCCCT
>JAHCSU010000498.1 GCA_023522315.1 Nostoc sp. CCCryo 231-06 | reverse complement strand
TAACATCATTTGGTAGTTATTGCTAATAATTTGGCATAACAAGTACTGAAGAACCCTAATTTTCAAAGGTCAAATCATGGTAGCAACACCTATCCAAACTCAAAGTTCCGATATCCAGCCTATCTCGGAGAATGGAACTAGCACTTCATTAGAGCAACGTATTGGGATTATTTAATAGTCTAGTTATTTACGCCGTGCTGTACTAGTTACTGAAGAACCAACACTATTTAATGGTTGAGAAAACAACAGAAAAAAAATAACGTGTCTTCTCAACTTAAATATCTACCATTGCAATATCTATAGCCCTATACATAAAAAATCTTTGCGATGATTATCGCATCATTTTTTATGCAGAATAAAGCTTGCTCATTTGTTATTGTTGTCTCACGATAGGAGGAAGATATGTTTCTAACAAAACGATTATTCTTAGGTGCTTTGGCATTATCTTTAATGAGTTGGACTAGTTATTCATACAAAAGTTTAGCCAATTCTCAACTATCTACAGAGTCTTTACAAAAATTTTCCACTAAAATCCAAGTAAATTCTCCTCAAAAGTCTTATAAATTTTCTTTATGCCCTACCAATTTAAGAGTTATTAACGCTGCGGTTGGTACTGCATCACCAATTGATGTCATTGTCAACGGTAAAAAAATTTTGGAGAATGTAGATTTTCGTCAAGCTAGTAAATATGTAGATGTAGCACCAGGAAATATTGAGGTACTTTTTGTGCGATCTGGTACTCGCAGTACAATTGCTTATAGAACCTTTACAGGAGCGCCTAATAGTGCTTATACAGTAGCGATAACAGGAACACTACAAGGCCCCTCAGGTCAACCATTATTTAATCAATCACCCTTTGTGATTCCAGAGGATTTAACACAGCCTAATCCAGGTAAATTTAAAGGACGTTGGTATCGCTTTTCGGAAACTAGCGCTGTTATAGATTTCCGTATTAGCAAATCCTCTAGCCCAAATGTGGATGAAACTCGTCTCACAGACCTGAGGGACTTCCAAAGAATAAATCATTCCAAAAAAAACAAGAGACAGGATTTTTCAA
>JAHCSU010000497.1 GCA_023522315.1 Nostoc sp. CCCryo 231-06 | reverse complement strand
ATCGCTGGAGGTTTACTCAAAGAAGGTAGATTTAGCCGCCTTGGGGTAATGCAGCTTCAAGCAGCTTTAGCCAACGCATTGACCGATTTAGGTACTATACGCGCAGTTACGCGGTGCAATGATTCTTTGCCTTGTCTAGACCAAACTTCCGCCCGTAATAAGCGCAGACACATTTGCACGAGGCGATGATTTAAGTGTGCCAACACCACATTATCTTTGCCTCTAGCTAATTCTGGGTCAAAAACAATGGGGCGAATTTCTCTAGTATGAGGATGGGCTAAACCTTCATTACAAGCAGCCCAACTACTTTTGAGTGCAGGTAAATAAAAGCAGTTGCCGTTTACGCCTTCTAGTTTTGCGGCAATTAATGATGGCTGTTCAGCTAATTCCAAGCCAATTTTAACCACCGATTCAATATTTTCTGGAGTTAGCCTCAAGTTTTGGCGGGTTTCTTGTAACTGTTCGCGCAGCTTATCAATGCGCTCTCTAACTTTGCGCTCAAACTTCAACATCCGACGTACCGATTCAGATTCTCGTTCTGCGATCGCTGTATCCAATGTTGTTCGCCGCCCTAACATCGCTTCTTCAACTTGCGTGGCAATTACAGAACCAACTTTGCCCAAGTCTTCACGGATATTATTTACTTTTAATGCCGCCCGCATCAAAAATTCTAAGTCTCCTTCCAGTTCTCCAGGGCGGGTTATGCCTACGCTTTGCTGCTTATAGTTCTGCCCGACAAAGTGGTGAATTAATACTTCTTTAGCTTTTTGCCCGTGACGGTCAATGCGTCCGTTGCGCTGTTCCATTCGATTAGGATTCCAGGGAATCTCGTAATGAATTAGCTTTGAGCAATAGTTTTGCAAATCAACCCCTTCCGAAGCGGCATCGGTTGCCAGTAAAATGCGGACGCTGGAAGTTTGTGGGTGAGCTTGAAATGCCGCTTTAATTTGTTCTCGATCTTCTGACTTCATGCCGCCATAAATCGTCAGCAAGCGATCACCCTGTACCAAACCTTCGGCTGCAAGTAAGTTGTACAGCCATTTTTGAGTTGCTCTGTACTCCGTAAAAATTAATACTCGTTCTTCCGACCACTCGCCATTAGGTCGAATATAGGTATTAATCCAGTTTAGTAGTTCTTGAGCTTTGGCATCCGGGCGTTTTGCCGCATCTCTTGCCCAGTGCAGCATTTGTTGCAGTAATTCTTCTTCTTTGGTACTTAATGAGTGAAATAGTTGGCTGGTATTTGCGATCGCATCTTCGGTAACATCTTCATAAACAGTATCATCAGCAAATTCTTCTTCAACTTGCTCTAACTGACGGCGCAAAATTCCTTCAGTCGGTTTAGTTATGTTTGCATTGCGGCGACGAGCGTTATTAAGCGATTGTTCGTGCTGCGCTAAGGTAATAGCAAAAGCTTCGGGGGACGAAAATAGTCTTTTCTTTAGTAGCTTGAGGACAAATTCTGTAGCATATTTTTCTATGCTGTTTTTTGCTCCTTGACAGCGACTTTGGGTGTAAAGCTTTAAATTAGCGTGGACTTGATGCTCTAAGGCGGGGTAACTTACAGGTATGGCTACTAAGTTACGCGCAGGAAACCGGGGAGAGCCGTCCCAGTCTTGAATTTCTTGCTTGAGCCGCCGCACCATAACTGCATCTAATTGGTTGCGATCGGGTGTGACCCCACGCGCAAATCGTTGATTGTCCAATAACTCTAATAAAGCTGTAAAACTCTCAGGATAGCCGTTGTGGGGGGTTGCGGTTAAAAATAACTTGTGTTCAAAGTGAGGCACTAATAAACGTATTGCCGCCGTTCTTTGGGAATCAACGGCGTATTTACCTGTTCCAGAGGGGGCAATATTATGGGCCTCATCAACAATTAATAGGTCAAACCGACGCGGGTAGATTGGTTCTCCTTCGGCTGGTAGTAACTCGCGTAGCAAACGCAACGGGCGATCGCGTTTAAGAAAATCTATGGAAGCAATTAATCTAGGGAAATGTTGCCAAGGGTTGACGTGAATACCTCTTTGTCGCCTTAGCTGTTTGAGCAAAGCACTATCAACAATCCGAAAATCTAAACCAAACTTATCGCGCATCTGCTCTTGCCATTGAATTTGCAAGGAAGATGGGCAGACAATCAAGCTCCGGTGGCAGCGACGGCGGATGATTAGTTCCTGGGTAACTAATCAAGCTTCAATAGTTTTTCCCAGTCCCACATCATCGGCAATTAGTAAATTGACGCGGGGCATTTGAATTGCTCGTACTACGGGGTCGAGTTGATAGTCTTCAATATCAATGCCGCTTTGAAAAGGCGATCTCAATGTCCGAATATCTGCTGATGATGCCGCACCCCA
The DNA here is from genome assembly GCA_023522315.1 of Nostoc sp. CCCryo 231-06. GTDB lineage: Bacteria > Cyanobacteriota > Cyanobacteriia > Cyanobacteriales > Nostocaceae > Nostoc. The sequence continues at coordinate 140 of JAHCSU010000497.1, read as the reverse complement.
ACGAACAGCATCAAGGAAAGCATCTAATCGTGCGGGTTCGTCAAAGCCTGTAGGAGATGGTAGTTCAATTTTTTCATAGGTGTACGCGCCAGGTTCTAACTCCCAAATGACTTGTAGTTCTTCGCCTTCGGCATCATCTT
>JAHCSU010000496.1 GCA_023522315.1 Nostoc sp. CCCryo 231-06 | reverse complement strand
ATCCCTCTCCTTACTAAGGAGAGGGAAGCCGGAGGCAGGGTGAGGTTTTATATTTCATTTGACCCACTTACTTATTCTAATTTTCTCATGGCTTAAGCATAATTACTAATTACGAATTATTTTGACCTAATTATTAATTTCCAACAACCCAGGCGGTGGCGTAATTTCAATGCGATTAGATTTCAAGTCTACGACTGGTGCGATCGCTTCCACAAATGGAATCAAAACAGTCTTTTGCTTTTTATCAGTAGCAAATGATTCATGCAACTTCACTTCTAACAAATCATTCCCGGCGGCTATAATATCTACCACCGTACCAACGAGTTCGCCAGATGCTTGCATAAAGACTTCCAAGCCAATCAAATCGAGGACATGATATTCATCTTCGCCTAATTGGGGGCGATCGCTTTCTGGCACCATTAACTTACAACCGCGCAACGCCTCCGCCTGATCGCAATTTTCCACACCAGCTAATTTGATCACATACAAGTTTTTGTTACTGACATAACGTCCTGTCAATAATTCGATTGGTTGCGGTTCTGTGCCATCTAAACGCAACAACCAACGTTTTCCCGGCACCTCAAATCTTTCGGAGAAGTCAGATACAGGATAAACCTTTAATTCTCCAGACAATCCTTGAGGGGAAACAATCTTACCAATTTCTAGCCAATCATCGAGATTGGGGACTGGAGATTGGGGACTCGATACTGGGGATTGGGGACTGGGGACTTGTACTGAGCGAAGTCGAAGTATTGGGGGCTGGGGATTGGACTTTTTTGATTTTCCTCTTCTTCCTCTGCTCCGGTTACTGAGCGGAGTCGAAGTATGCGCCTCTGCGCCTCTGCTTCCTATCTCTTTATTAGCTTCTTCGTGTTTCATTTCTATTTTCCTTACTACGCAGTCACCGCCGCACCTTTATAAGCTTCTTCAGCCACTTTTGCTAAACGTTGCATAGCAGTGACTATCTCTTCATCTGTACCTGTGAGGCTGATGCGGAAGCATTGATGTTTGTGTGCCCACTCCTCCTCTAAACCAGGGAAGAAGCTACTTCCAGGGACAATAATCACACCTACTTGCTTTAACTGCTGGTAAAATTCCAAGTCACTGATGGGTAAATCCTGTAACCACAACCAAGCAAAAATTGCCCCTTCACCGCGATGGAGGAACCAAGGTAAATCCTTGGGCATCGCTTGTTCCAAGCTGGTTTCTAAAACGGTAAACTTATTTTGGTAAAAGGGACGGATGACAGTGTGAGAAATTTCTACTAAAGCGCCAGAGTTGATTGCATAAGCTGCGATCGCTTGGCCGTAACGTGAAGAATGGAGACTCATATTTGCCTGGAAACACTCCAGCACTTCAATCCACTTTTCGTCCCCAATGGCAATACCAACCCTTTCTCCTGGTAATCCCGCTTTCGATAAACTCATGCAATGCAAGATATTATCACCAAACACTGGTGTCATTTCGGTAAAGTTCAATGCTGGGAAGGGAGGCCCATAAGCTGAGTCAATTAACACTGGCAGATTGTAAGGCGCAGCCAGGGCGGCAATTTTCTTCACCTCATCCTCAGTGAGAACATTACCAGTGGGATTACAAGGGCGAGAGAAAAGGACACAACCCGTATTTTCTGTAATCGACAGTTGGCTGAAGTCGGGGCGATATTTAAATCGGTGGGCGGCTTCATCAATATCGAGAGTCGGTTTGTAGGCGATTAAGGCTTTTGGAACTAAGCAGATGCCGCCGTAACCTGTGTAGTCAGGGCTGAGGGGCAAAACGATTTGTTTTAACTCACCGCTAGGGGTGTAGCCACCAAAGCTATTAACAGCGTAGAAGTAGAGGCTTTGACTGCCGGGGGTGATGAGGATATTGCGATCGCTTAAGTTTAACCCGTAGCGTTTGTTAAAATCATTAGCGATCGCTTCAACTAACGGTGCATAGCCCTGACTTGAGCCGTAGCGACAAACTACCTCACCATATTCTGGGCTAGCCAAAAGCTGTGCAGTGCAATCCCGCCATAACTGCTCTACCTCTGGCAAAATCAACGGATTACCAGCACTCAAATTAATAAACTGCTGCCCTGCACCCGCTCGTAATGTCTCGATAATATCCTTCATGATTGCTCTTACGCCAGTCAGGTTGGACATTTGAGCGCCAATTTGAGTTAGGGCAGGGTTCATAAGCTGTAACAAAATAATGCATTAATCGAGGGGTGGACAAATTATTTGGAGGTTGCTGCTGACATCCAGTTTACATTGTTGCCAAAACAGCTGTTACCGCCTTTAACCAATCTAGCTAGAGAATGATATTTTAACAAAGGTAATAATATTTATCGTTATAGCGGCGATCGCGCTTAGTAGATACGATGAAGTGATACAAAAGTGTATCATGCGCTCAGTATGTTTAACTAAAATAATCCCCTTACTTCAGCACTGGGGAGAACGTCAAATAACTATATAGGAGGGCTGACGTTGCAAGTTAAAGCAGCAGTCGCTTACAGCGCAGGTAAGCCGTTAACGATTGAAACCGTTCAACTATCCGGGCCACAAGCCGGGGAAGTGTTAGTTGAGGTGAAAGCCTCCGGGATTTGTCATACCGACGCCTTTACCTTATCTGGTGACGATCCCGAAGGTTTGTTTCCGGCAATTTTGGGACATGAAGGTGCTGGTGTGGTAGTGGAGGTAGGCGCTGGTGTCACCAGTTTGAAACCAGGGGATCATGTAATTCCCTTATACACTCCCGAATGCCGTCAGTGCGAATATTGTCTGAGTTTCAAAACTAATCTCTGTCAAGCCATTCGCTTAACTCAAGGACGCGGTGTCATGCCCGATGGCACCAGTCGCTTTAGTATCGATGGGCAGATGATTCATCATTATATGGGTACATCCACTTTTGCTAACTATACGGTGCTGCCAGAAATCGCCCTGGCAAAAATTCGGGAAGACGCCCCATTTGATAAGGTTTGTTACATTGGCTGCGGTGTGACTACTGGTGTTGGTGCAGTCATCAACACTGCCAAGGTGGAACCGGGAGCAAATGTCGTGGTTTTCGGCTTGGGTGGTATTGGTTTAAATGTCATCCAAGCGGCGCGGATGGTAGGGGCGAATATGATTGTCGGGGTGGATATTAATCCCAGCAAACGCGCTTTGGCGGAAAAGTTTGGTATGACACACTTTGTCAATCCCCAGGAAGTGGAGGGGGATTTAGTTCCTTATCTGGTTGATTTAACAAAAGGCGGTGCTGATTACAGTTTTGAATGTATCGGTAATGTCAAAATTATGCGTCAAGCATTAGAATGCTGCCACAAAGGTTGGGGCGTCAGTGTGATTATTGGTGTTGCTGGTGCTGGACAAGAAATCAGTACTCGTCCTTTTCAACTAGTAACTGGGCGCGTTTGGAAAGGTTCAGCATTTGGCGGCGCTAGAGGACGTACAGATGTGCCAAAAATTGTTGATTGGTATATGGAAGGTAAGATAAATATTGATGATTTGATTACCCATATAATGCCCATTGAGCAAATTAATAATGCTTTTGAATTGATGCACAAAGGTGAATCAATTCGTAGTGTAGTGACTTTTTAGCTATTAAATTCAAAGCTTTTTCTCAAAACACAATTAACAGTAGGGGCGCACATCTTGCATGTGTGTCAACTTAAGCCAAAACACGAGGGAAAATCCTCGTTTCCAGTCTCTGGCTGGAAATGCATTAAGAACTAATACGATTCAGTTAGTTCTAAAAACATTAACCTGTGTAGGTTGGGTTTCACTTCGTACCCTGCGGGATCTTGCTACAATCCAACGTAAGATTATCCTTAACCCAAGCGTATTGCGTTATTGTTTGCTGGAGTTTATCTTCAAATATCTAGTCCACTAGAAAGCCAAGGGATGTGAACAAAAATTTTTTCTTCTTTCAGTGTCGGTATAGCAATTGGCACTGGTACAGATGTAGCGATCGCAGCTAGTGACATCACCTTAATCTCTGGCGATTTACAAGGTATACTTACAGCAATTCAACTCAGCCGCGCCACAATTCACAACATTCGCCAAAACCTATTCTTCGCCTTCTTTTACAACGTTGCTGGTATTCCGATTGCTGCCGGGATTCTCTTCCGCATCTTCGGTTGGTTACTGAACCCCATCATCGCCGGTGCAGCAATGGCATTTAGCTCAGTTTCTGTAGTCACCAATGCGCTGCGTCTACGTAACTTCCAACCTAAAACATTCGGATAGAGGAAATAACAATGTTCATTGACACTCCCCGCTCTAAAGAGACGGGGATTCTTAATTGAATAGCGTTAACTACTCAGTTAATATCCGTTTTTCAGGCATAGCCCTTCGACTAAGCTCAGGGTAAACCTTGGATTACGGTTCCTGCCCCGATTCCGTTTGCCTTTTCAGGCGGAATCGTATCTGACAAGCGTAACTTTCCCGCAGTCCACGGGTAGGTTTTAGAGTCTTATACTGACTTGTAAAGTATATCATGAAACCATTGATATTACTTGGTTTCATGGATAATATTGTAGGCGGTTAAAACCGCACGGGTCGGCTTTCCCCCGCGCTCACTCATAGACGCGGCTCCCAGCCTTCCCGCTATCCCCTGGTGGGAAATGGCGTATACAGAGATGTATTTCACCGATATTCTTTGGCCAGATTTTAATAGAGAAGCATTTTATCAGGCTTTGTTGAGCTACCAAAGCCGCGCCGTTTTGGTCAAGTTAAAGCTTCAGTGTCAGCTTAGTGTACCAGACACCAGACATCGCCTCAAAATTAAACCGGATTTTTGCCATCAGGGATAAAGTAAAAGCACCCACATTACCCGGATGGTATATGAGCGCTAACAAATAAAAACATTATTGAGGATAATCTATCTGCTATGACAGACCGAAGTAACTATAAGAATAGCAGCCACTGGGTAAATAAACTGCAAGGGTAGTTACAAATGTTTTGTTAAAAATATTACTTACTGTAAATGTGATGCTTGACTTAGCCAAAATCCAATCGATTGCGAAATCCTATTCTCCTCAAGAACTGTTTGCTGCCTTGGTTTGGCAGCGTCGGTTCAATGAGTTTGATGGCGAAGAAGTGATTACTGACCTTTCCAACCACAGGAATTTATGGGCAAGCTTTCTGTTCACAAAGCCAATCTTTGCACCAGATGAAAACGGTTTAAGCTTTGGTGGTATGGTCGATACCCCCCAAGAATGGCGAACTATCGCCCCATGCCTGAAACCAGCATCATGCATTTCATTGCTTATCCTGCCGATACGTTATATATCCTTACAGAGAACCAAGACATAAAAGTGTCTGAGCTTTTAGACTTAGGCAAAAAGTGGCGAGCTGATTCAGTAGAGGTAATTGACATACTCCCCGGCGTGAACGCACGGGGATTATTCACGCTTCATTGACAGATACAACCGTTGTAGTTTTACTCCGTCTCGACGTGCATTTAGAGTCGTGGCAATGCCCTATCCCGACTTTATTTATATTTTTCGCAGCGTTTTCATCTCGGTCATGTTTAGTGCCACAACTCAAGCACTGAACTGATCTGACTTTTAAATCAAGCTTGCCCCACTTGTAGCCGCACTCAGAACAAATTTGGCTCGTCGGTTCCCAACGACTGATAACAACAAAATCACGTCCAAACTTCTCAGATTTAGCCTCGCAAAATGTTCTGAATTCTCTCCATCCTTGCAGACTAATCGCTCTTGAGAGTTTGCGATTTTTTACCAGACCCGACACGTTTAAATCTTCTAAGACGATAGTTTGATTTTCACTAACGACTTTAGTTGATAGTTTGTGCAGAAAATCTTTACGAGTATCTGCTAACTGATTATGCTTTTTAGCAATCCTAACCCTTGTTTGGTTACGTCGTTTAGAATCCTTCTGTTGCCGTGCTAACTTTTTCTG
>JAHCSU010000495.1 GCA_023522315.1 Nostoc sp. CCCryo 231-06 | reverse complement strand
GAAACTGGTTTGCTAGTTGCTGCTACTGTACCTCATAATAGCCGGAAGTGCTGTAATGGAGCTAAAAGACTCATCAATGGAGTTCAAAGGCTCATTAATGTATCTCAATTAGCTCCCTATCGCGCCCAGCACTCAAAGTACTGGGCTAATAGCGTAAGTCCACTCAAGTGGACTGCAATTAATCTCAAAAAATGGCTTAGTCCTCTTTAGAGGAGTTAAGCTATTAGACTGGGATTTCAATCCCAGGCGGGTAATGCAGCCGATGCAAATTACCTAAATGACTGAAACCAATAGACATATCCGCAAATGAGTATCAAAGCCTTGTACAGCAATGGTCAAAACCTAATTTTCGGATAAGTCTAATGGGAGACAAAAGCAACTATTCTGCTGAATCAAGGCTGACAATTCCGCCGCAAGTCTTCCAGATTTTCATGGTAGGTTATTGTATTGGCATGATTTACCCCCAACCGTTGTTCAGCAATCTCTAAAGCTTCGATATACAAAGGTTCGGCATCGCTGTACCTTCCCTGTGATTGGTAGAGGAATGCCAAATACGCCTACGCAAAGCATCTCCCCTGTATTATTCATGACCACGTTCTCTTAGACAAGAGGACTTACCGTTAAAAGTCAGGTTTTATAGCGATTTTCAATTGCGTAGACTACAGGGAATAGTTCATTATTGTAGGGTGAGCATTGCAATTCCATAATTAATTGCATTAGCATTGCTACCGAAGGAATAGTTCATTATTGTAGGGTGAGCATTGCAATTCCCACCCTACTAACTGTAGTCTATTCAGATAAAATCCACTGTATGGCTATTGAAAATCGCTCTAAGCTACCCCTTAAACCTTAGTCGTGAGAAATCTTGATATCTCCGCATGTGCCAACACAGCAGCAGGTTCGCGCTGGAGAGCGTTGTAATACTTTCTCTCGAAGGTATTGCCCGTCTCTAACGGTATAATCAGCGTGCGGACATCAGCAATCAACTTTTCAAAATCCTCCATTGCTATGGGTTCATCTGCTTCGAGCATTTCATCAACTTGCACAACCACCTCAGAAATGCGATGTAGCCAAGCAAATTGTTCATGAGCGATAACTAGCTGAAGTAGTTCTCCGCTTGATACTCGTCCACTAACCTGTTCGTAGGCAATGCGTTCTGTATCCAACAACATTTTATGAAGGTGGAGTAATTTATTGCGTAAATCACGCAGATATTGATGTTGACGTATTCTTTGTGAAAGTGTGTTAGAAGTCAATGTTACCCATCCTTTCGTTACGATAGTCTTGAATGGCTTAAATAATTTCTGCGTCGGTATTCATCACGAATAGACTGTAGCGAACAACTGGTTTGTTGAGTGATACGCTGCTAGCGATAAGTAGCATATCCAAATAATGGCGTAAACGTTCGCCAGGAGGCTTGCCGCTCTTATCAGAACTCTCCTTCCCTTCTCTTCTTTATGAGAGGCTGCGCCAACAAGAGGCTCCACTCACCGTAGGAGTACGGGACTGGTACTCAACAGATATTGCTAGTTCCTCACTGTCTTGTGCAAACAGCACCATTAGCCATCTGCCCAACCTTAGTTTATGTATTCGGTTTCTTTGTTAATACACATGACAATCAACATATCTTTTTATAACTGTTATATCTTATATTTGATTACTCATATATTAGCATAAACTTATAAGAAGTACATAGTGTAAAACCTATCGAGAAAATATCAATTATGGGAAAACTCTCTTAATGTCGCTAGCATACGTAATTCTAGGTCTTCTTCAGCAGCAAGAAATGACGGGCTATGACCTCAAAACGAGCTGCTTTGATCAATGCATTGCCCATTTGTGGCCAGCAGACCAGGCACAAATTTACAGAACTCTCGATAAGCTAGTACAGCTTGGCTGGATTACCTGTAAGATTGAGATTCAGCACGATCGCCCCAACCGCAAAGTCTACAGCGTAACGGAGCCAGGGAAAGCCGAATTCGCCCGATGGCTTGGAACTCATCAGCCTTTACCGACTGTACGAGAACCTTTGCTTGTGCAGTTGCATTTTGCAGATCAGTTGCCGAATGAAACTATCATTTACCTACTGGAAGAACAATTAGCGGCTCGAAGCAAAAAGCTTGCTGAATGTGAAATCATTGATTTGCCATCACTTGGTGATGAATCTGCCAACCGTGAGCAAGTAATGCAAAGGCTTGTGCTGGAGTTGGTGATCCGAAGAGAACAGACTTATATTGATTGGTTGAAGATAGCGCTCAATGTTATCACTCACCAAAAGCCTTATGCATCAAATTATCAGATTCTTTGACACTCCCTAGCACTAAAGCAACGGGGATTCCTGTTTCAACCGTCTTCTTTCGGATGATTGACTATCTTCTGTTTAGATACGTCCACAGGCTTAAAATTATACTATAGGGCGTTTTCACCAGAACCTTTGCGCTAGCATCTCAAAAAGAGGAAGCCGTTGGCTCTAGCTGGTTTATTCTGTAACTCTGATAAATCAATGCAATGGTAATAATAGCTGTCAATCCTTATCTCGATCGCAATTTTGCTCCAATCCATGAAGAAATCACCACCGACAAATTGCCAGTTATCGGTGAATTACCCCTTGAATTATCCGGGATGTTTGTGCGGAATGGCTCTAACCCTCAATGGACACCCATTGGTCAATATCACTGGTTTGACGGGGATGGGATGTTGCATGGTGTGCAAATTAGCAACGGCGTAGCCACTTATTGTAACCGCTACGTCCAGACAGCCGGATGGAAAAAAGAACGAGAAGCGGGTAAGGCTCTCTGGACTGGGTTTTTAGAACCACTGCGAATGGATAACCCCCACAGTGGCTACAAAAATACCGCCAATACTGCCCTAGTGTGGCACGCTGGTCAGATGTTGGCGCTGAATGAGGGAGGTTTACCTCACGCCATCAAGCTTCCTGAATTAGACACTATTGGTGAGTACACCTATAATGGCAAGCTAGTTTCTGCCTTCACAGCCCATCCCAAGGTAGACCCGGTTACAGGTGAAATGATCTTCTTTGGCTACTCTGTGTTTGCGCCACCTTACCTGCAATATAGTGTAGTCACAGCACAAGGCAAACTGTTGCAGACAGTACCAATTGACCTACCTATAGGAGTGATGATGCACGATTTTGCCATCACTGAAAACTACACAATTTTCATGGATTTGCCGCTGACTTTTAGCGTCGAGCGATCGCAACGGGGAGAACCTGTAATGATGTTTGAGCGCGATCGCCCCAGTCGTTTTGGTATTCTACCACGTCACGGTGACAACAGTAATATCCGCTGGTTTGAGAGTCGCTCTTGCTACGTCTCCCATACTCTCAACGCTTACGAAGACGGAGACGAAGTGGTGCTTATTGCCTGTCGAATGAGTTCTACTACTGTTTTGAGTTCTGATGATTCGCAATCCGATCCAGAAGGAAATATCCCGCGCTTGCATCGCTGGCGGTTTAATCTCAAAACAGGGACAGTGCGTGAGGAGATGTTGGACGATGTAGCGTTAGAATTTCCCCGCGTCAACGAAAATCTATTGGGGCAACAAACCCGATATGGCTACACTAGCAAAATAGCCAATAGTCCCCTATTTCTATTGGAAGGTATAATTAAGTACGACTTCAGCAGTGGAAAGTCCCAAATCCACCAACACGGACAGGGACGCTATGGCGGTGAAGCTGTGTTTGCGCCGCGTACTGGTGCAATTGCTGAGGATGATGGTTGGCTTATGACTTTTGTCCACGATGAAAATTCAAACACTTCAGAATTACTAGTGGTGAATGCCCAAGATGTGACTGCTGAACCTGTAGCGCGAGTGATAATTCCTCAACGAGTGCCTTATGGATTTCATGGTACTTGGGTTGCACAGGAATAGCTAAATGGGCGGTTAGAAACCGCCTCTACACGTAATACTGTTCGGTTAAGACAAGAGACGCGATAAATCGCCGTCTCTACAATAATCAGTCTTTGGTAGAGACAGCGACTTATGGCATCTTTGCGATCTAAAATTTTCATCAAAAAACCTTAACCGAACCGTATTGCCTCTACACGCGCAGGCGGGATGAGCTTAACTGAACCGTATTCCCTCTTTTACACCTCAAATTATTTTTCCCTATATCCCCCAGCGTAGTCAATTACACAAATTGTTCTATATGATTTGTGAGTTCCATAAGCAACGCCAGACACTTTAAAAGCGCCGTTAAAAATATTTGTTCTATGACCGCGATCGCGCACACCATCATCAATAATTAACTGCATGACGATATCTTGGGCGGTGTTTGGGCCATAACTGATATTTTCGCCTGCGGTTGTTTGCCATTTACCATAACGGTTGATGCGAATAAAGGGGTTGCTACCATCGCTACCATCGTGACCTGTAGCACCTTTTGGGCCTTGGTCTTTAACATGGTCTTTTGCTCCTAAAGACATACCCTTAGATGCACTCAACGCTCCCACAGGGCGTGCTGATTTCAGAAAGGCGATCGCTTCATCAACTGCTTTAACTCCTTCTTGAGTTCGCAAATAGGTATTATTAGAAATTTTGACTCGGTTCCCCTCAAAGCGCTTTCTATAGTTTTCCATAATCGGAAGGTATGCTTTGGGGTTTGTTCGTACCTTATTTGTTTCAACAATTACCTGTTGTTCCAGTGGGGAAAGATAACTCGCCTTTGCTAATAAAGTTGGACTAGTTGGTTGAACTAATGCTGGATTCGAGTTTGCCACAGATGGGCTAGATTGAAGCAGTTGATTTGAGCAGCCGAATATCAGGGTAACTGGCAAAAATACCCAAAGTTTAATGCGATGCATTCATTACCTCACAATTTTTTTATGAATTAATTTAGTGAATTAGAAGAAATAATAATTTTCAACACACAGAGAAGTTTGTAGACGCTTCTTTATTCCAAATTTTAGAAGCGGCTTGTTGTCACACATCAGAACTTCGAGCAGTTCCCTAAGAAGAACGGCAATGAGTTGATTCCTGCAAGCTGCACACTCATGACTGGAAGTCACGAGTTAAGCGTTCCATATTCTGGTACACTATATACATAGCGAAAACCAAGCTAAATACTGAACCACGATAACTAAAGATAAAGGGATCTAAAAAGGAAATAGATACTTTTGTATCGATCCTCTAGTAGGTAAAATCTTTAAGGTACAGAGCTTAAACATACTTAACTTTTAGGTACTTGTTTAAAAGTCGCCGCCAGTGCGTCGGAGACTTTAAACGCCTGTGGAGAACTTGTAAGACAAGCGAGTAATTTAGGCACAGATCGTTGAAACAGGAATCGCGTGACTTTTAGTCATGCGAGGTTCAATAAGAGTATAGATAACGATGCGATCGTCTTTGTTCCTTGAGTGTTAAAAAAGTATTACTTAATACCTGTTGTAACCTAGCTAACACTCAAACGTAAAGCACAAACAATATTTTTACTTTATTACGGCTATTTTTAAGCCCACATTCCGCACTTCAAGATGTAATACATCGATATTCAAGAATATTTCCTAATAATGCTCAATTATTAAGTATTAATACTTACAATTATTGGGGATTTGCGATTACTATTTAACCACCATTAGCCAGATGTTGGAAATCCTCGTATATTACACGATGAAGTGCGGAATATAGGTTTAAGTCAATACGCTTGGGTTAAGGCTAAAAACTAAAACTGGCGTAGGTTGGGTTGAGGAACGTAGCAAGATCCCCGCAGGGTAACCCAAGATTTTCACGGCTTTGTTGGGTAACACTAAAGTTCAACCCAACCTACTATTCTTCTGGGAGCAACGCGATTTGGTGAGTTTAATCAAAAAAAAAGGTGCGATGCCGTGACTATTGACAAATTGAGGAATTGGTACAGTGCCGCCGATAAGTCCAGTATCTTTTCCAAGTGGGCGAACCTATCGGTTAAATTAAGCCTTGGTGTAATTAAAAATATTGTAAAGTATAGAGTTGTCCTAAGTATTGCCCGACGCAACTCCCCCTATGACTACCGCACCATTAAGCTGGCAAGAACTAGAAGCTCTCACGGACTATCAAATAGATACCATTAATGGTCTCACCAACGCTAGAGCCAGGTTGCGCTTGTTTGGTCAGCCAGAATCTGATGTGCGGGTAACGCTGTACCGCGATAACCACGCCTGGTGTCCTTACTGTCAAAAAGTCTGGTTATGGCTAGAGGAAAAACAGATCCCCTATCGGATCGAAAAAGTGACAATGTTCTGCTATGGGGAGAAAGAAAGTTGGTACAAACGTAAGGTACCATCAGGAATGCTCCCCGCGATCGAGCTAGATGGAAGGATTATTACGGAAAGCGATGACATTTTGCTCGCTTTGGAAAAGGTATTTGCTCCATTGAACCAAGGCATGGAAGACCGCATGGTGCTGACTCTACGTCAATTAGAACGACTTTTATTTAGAGCCTGGTGCGCTTGGCTGTGTTCAAAAGCTGGTTCCTCTCAACAAGAACAACGCAACCGAGAACAATTTATCGGAGTGGTGGCTCAGGTGGAGTCGGCTCTGGGTAGCACCTCAAGCCCTTACTTTCTATCAGGCTTCGGCATCGTCGATGTCATTTTTACGCCATATCTCGAACGGATGAATGCGAGCCTTTACTACTACAAGGGCTACTCACTGCGTTCGGAAAACCCTCGTTTAAGTTCATGGTTTGCCGCAATGGAAAGCCGAACTACCTACTGCGGTACGCAGAGCGACTTTCACACCCACGTACATGATTTGCCTCCTCAGATGGGGGGTTGTTGGGAAAACGGCGAAACCCAGATGCTTCTCAATAAAGCGCGGGTGGATAACGGGCCCTGGTTTGGGCTACCAGATGTTACTTATCCAGAACCGGAAAACTCCCGTATGGAAGCTCTTCAACGAACTATCGAACACCGCGTCAATATTATCCGAGTCAACCCCTTAGATGATAAATTGTTTGATCGAGCGCTACGTTGTGCTTTAACACACATGATAACTGGGGAAGACTGTGTACCTCCATCGGGTTCTGATGTCGCTCTCCGATATTTGCGCGATCGCATTAATGTACCACGAGACATGTCTATCTACGCAGCCAAGCGATTGAGGGAATCCCTGGAGAAAACCGCAGCCCTTGCGGGTGATGGGCAGCCAGCCCCCATTCCCACTAAGCATCGACGAGATCAAGACCCGTCTAACTTTGTCATAAAGTAGGATTACCGCACCCATCACGGTTGTAAAAAATACTAAAGTTTTCTCTTCACTCCCCCTGCTCAAGAACAGCTAAAGATTGCTCTTTTCACGATAATCTCACTTTTTCGCGTTGCTTCTTAACCCAAGAGTATTGATTTTTAAGTGTAATAATTAAGAATATTAGCTAATAAAAAATATAACGCAAATAAAAACTTTGCATATTTGCGTTTGACACAAAAACGCAGAGTTTATATCATGTTCGCTCAAATAAGTTTCATTGCGATCGCTCTTTCTCAGTATTTTTGTAGGGTAGACTAGCAAAGCTAAAAAAATTTGCGATGGCGCAAGCGCCCACCCTAGGCGATCGCATCGTTTGACTTACAGTTGACTAATTATTAAACTTTGAGAAACCAACGTTGCTGATACATCAAGACACCAACAGCCCACCACAACAACACGGTGACTAAGGCAAACAACAGGGAACCATTCAAAACTCCCGCCCAAGATGCCAAAAAATTCTGGTAAATCCAATTGTAGGTACTGGGAGCGTTTTCTCCTGTGCCGATAGTGGTTTTTACTAAGATTTTAATCAACAAAACGGATGGAACAAAAAGTGCGATCGCATTTAAGCCCATAATTTCAAAAGGTTTACTCCAGCGACGTATCAGCCGTACTTCGATGAGTTCATAACAAGCTGCTAGCAAAAGTAACGCCCAACCACTGGTGAAAACAACATAAGAACTTGTCCACAGCTTTTTGTTGATGGGAAATGTCCACCCCCACGCCCAAGCGATAATTAAACAACCAACTCCAAATAATGCTAAACCTATACTTGTGCGTGACTGTACAGGTTGACTGCGTATCCATTGTCCAGTGAAGTAGCCAGCGAGGACGCTTACTATCGCAGGAATAGTACTGAACAGTCCCTCTGGATCTCCCATAAACTTGAAACCATCACCTTTATATAGATGTACTTTAGGAATAATTAGGCGGTCAACATAAGCGCCAAAATTACCTTCTCGTGTCAGAACTCCCGCGCCAAAATCGGGCACTGCTACATACATCATTGTTAGCCAATAGCCGATAAGTAGCACTGCTGCTAATATCCATTGACCTTTTCGCGGAAGATTAAGAACTATTAAAGAAGCCAGCAGATAGCTAATGCTGATGCGCTGCAACACTCCCATAATGCGGATACTACTCAAATCAAAAGTCCAAACACCTTGATTCCAAAAGCCATTAAGTAGCAATCCTAAGGCAAACAAAATCGCAGCGCGGCGTAAAATTCGCCAGTAAACAGATGATGTTGGTTTGTTAGTTTCGGTGTACTTTGACAGCGAGAAAGTCATCGCAACACCAACAATGAACAGAAAGAAGGGGAATACCAAGTCAGTTGGTGTGCAACCGTTCCAATCGGCATGGGCTAAGGGAGGATATACATCATCTGCGACTCCCGCCATATTGACGAGAATCATCGCAGCGATGGTAATGCCGCGAAAAACATCCAGTGAAGTCAGGCGCATGGGCGGAATTTTATCTTAGATGGTATCTAATACCATACCCTCATCTTAATATTGATTAAATTTACTTATATATGTTCTGCAAAAATATATATCACATAATGATTTTTAGCACAAAAAGAAAATGCGTTTTCCTCAACAAAGACACGGAATTTCATAATATATCAGATATTTAATAAGCTAACAAAATATATCTGTGCGAAGACTAAAGTTCAGGTTATGCTACTTTTGTGATGTATTAGATTTTACAAATAGTTACAAGTTTAATATCTTATAAAAATGTTTATATGACCTTGATTTAGTGATAAATATATGGAAAATTAATATTCTGCATCGGTGACAGGTTAAGAGGTTGTTTGAAAAGTCTAATTTATTACTAGCCCTGGCGACTAGAAGTCGCGGCTATACAGACCAAACCCACCGACCTGGGTTAAAAACCTTGATTTTTCGTTAGTCCACGGAGGTGGACTTTGCCTGTGTAGTAGCGAATTCTATTCGCCCAATACTTTTCAAACATCCTCTAAGGTCATAAACGATTTTTCAATAACCAATAATGCTTAAAATATTGGCGAAAATTGCGTTATAAAACACAAGTTTTAACCTAGCGATCGCAATTTATTGAGTAAAAATTTATTTTGCCTTAACCTGTCACGAATGTATTCTGCTGTCAGCAGATGCAGGCTAAAGCTACAGATACACAAACACGTTACAAACCAAAAGGCTTTCTCAAAATGAATATACTGAAACCATTGAAGTTTACCTTTATTACTCTGCCAGTTATTTTTTTCATAGTTACTGCAAATTCTCCAGCCTTGACTCAGAATGCAACTTCAATAACAGGAATAGATCAGGGATATGGAAATTTGCCTCGCTTTCTTGCTGATGTGAATGGGGATAAACGTGCTGATTACTGTCGCTTTGTTGGAGACGATCCTAATGTATTTTTGTCTTGCAATCTTGCTACTGCATCAGGCTTTAGTCCAAACCAATATGAGTTTAACTCAATAACAGGAATAGATCAGGGATATGGAAATTTGCCTCGCTTTCTTGCTGATG
>JAHCSU010000494.1 GCA_023522315.1 Nostoc sp. CCCryo 231-06 | reverse complement strand
ACCCCATTGAAACTGATTACTACAACAACCGGGGCAATCTCCGCATCCAATTAAATAATTATCAAGGTGCAGAAGCCGATTTTACGCAAGCAATTGAATTTAGTCCTGATGACGTTAATGGCTACACTAACCGGGGTCTTCTTCGCACCAAAGTAAAGAATTACCGGGGAGCGATCGCCGATTTACAGAGAGCGGCTCAACTCTATCGTCAACAAAATGAGATAGATGAGTACCGAAGAGTACAAAAATTATTAAGGCAATTGCAGCCATTAGCAAAATAATCTATTAGTTGTACTTAAATATTGCTGTAATTAAACCAACCTAGTTCTAGCAACAATAGCCATCACCGCATTTACAATTATTTTTGGCTCGTCTACCCATACAAAATGACTGCTTTTACTTGCGTCAACTTGCTGACAATTTGTTGACAAATTGCCTAACTCTTTGTGCATTTTATTCCGCAATTGATTAGCACCTTGCAGAGGTAGAAAAATAGTCCAAAAAGACGGTTTAAAGAAGGTACTAGATTTAATACTTACTATCGGCATTGTCCCTAGATGCCTAGCTTTACTAACCTGGCGCGAACTGGTGTCTAGATTTATCATTTCTCTACTCATCGTTATCCAGTGCTTGGGACGACAAAAGGAACGTTTCACCTTGGCAAGGGCATCTGGAGGACAGTTGCGTAATTGGGGTTTTA
>JAHCSU010000493.1 GCA_023522315.1 Nostoc sp. CCCryo 231-06 | reverse complement strand
TTTGAGCGCCACCCAACCGACTTCTACAGTGCCGTTTGGGAGAACATCCTTAGTAGGATTAGGAGGTAAACCGCCTCGTCCGGTGATAGTAAAGCTGCTTTGAGCATAACCTGGACTATCGCAGACTTGTGCTACTTCAGTTGCTACAGCTATTGTGGGTAGCTCAACTAAGCCACTGTTGGGGTCGATATCAGGTGTATTAAGTTCTACTGAACCGTTGAATTGAGAACTTGCTCCTGTAGCAGTGATGTCGCTTTCTGGTGTTGGTGTATTCCGACTGCGAATCCCAAAGATTCCTTGAGCGCTGATTTTGACTGCTCCACCACGAAAGTCAACAGAATTGGCACTAATATCACTATTTTCTTCAGGAACAGCAACGATAAAGCCATTTGGTGCATCAATATCAATGTTGCCGCCAGGAATACCAAGACCTTTGGCATTGGTGGTGATAGAACTTTGATTGCGTAGTAAGAATAAAGGCGATCGCGCAAAGATATTTCCGCCACCTCCTGTAGTGTCAGCAGTGATTTTGGCAGCGTTGTTGAGATATATCGAGTTAGCGTTAAT
>JAHCSU010000492.1 GCA_023522315.1 Nostoc sp. CCCryo 231-06 | reverse complement strand
GTATAAGCCGCGATCGCATTTTCGATGTTATCTGCCCTGTCTCCTTTAATTCTATAGCTGTAGGCAGCAGCGAGATTATTTTGCGTCATTGCCCATTGTTGAGGCAAAGCTTCTCTGGTGTAGACAGTTAAAGCAGCAGTAGAAGCAGCGATCGCATTTTCGATGTTATCTGCCCTGTCTCCTTTAATTCTATCGCTGTAGGCAGCAGCAAGATTATTTTGCGTCATTGCCCAATCTTGAGGCAAAGCTTCTCTGGTTCTGACAGTTAAAGCAGCAGTATAAGCCGCGATCGCAATTTCCATATTGCTGGCTTTGTCACCCAAGGGGAATTGCTGAATTAGATTGCTAAATGCGACAATAACTACTGCTAAATTTTTCGCTTCATCTGCTTTTAGCTTCCCCAGTGTATTTGTTCCCCAATGGCGCAATATTTCTGCTAACACTCCGTCGAGTTTGTCTGTATTCTTTGCCAGCAAGGGGTAAACTACCTGGGAATTACCCCTACTGTCTGCGGTTACTTGTAGTACCTCCATCAAGAATTGGTAATATGTCTGTATCTCCTCCTCACTGAGAGATTGCAAATCTACTTTATTATCTAGATTCAACGCTTCCTTTAGTTGCATTGCCAAACTTTGCAACCGATTCGCTGTCCTCTCATCTCCGTGTTGGGAACACATCTGTGCTACTTCTTCTACCTTCTGCACAAAGCCAGCATCAAGTAACTCTTGGTTTGCTGCTAAAATCTCTGATTCTTCACCACTGGGGGAATCTAACAGGCTGCGAATAAGGTTGAGATAAGCTTGCTGACGCTGTTCGTTCATAAGTAAAGGCGTGAGATGCAACTAGATCATGAGAATAATTCAACATTAACGCTCTAAATTCCAGAATAGTGGAGAATTTCATCACAAATGATGTGTTTCTGACAATGAAAGAACCTCGTGGATGAGTGTTTTTTACTTGCGAACAGACAATATACTGATTTTGCGATCAACCTAGCTCGTAAAGACGCGACAAATCATGACAAAGACGCGATAAATCGCCGTCTCTACAAAAGACTGATTATTGTAGAGACGGCGATTCATCGCGTCTCTTGCCTTAACCGCACTGCGGCGGGCTACGCCAACGCAATTGTTATTTCGGGGTACTCATTTGTTATTTCGGGGTACTCATTTGTTATTTCGGAGTACTCATTTGTTATTTCGGAGTACTCATTTGTTATTTCGGGGTACGCATTTGTTATTTCGGGATACCCATTTGTTATTTCGGAGTACTCATTTGTTATTTC
>JAHCSU010000491.1 GCA_023522315.1 Nostoc sp. CCCryo 231-06 | reverse complement strand
ATCCTAACTTTTGAGACTGTGTGCGTACCTCATAGCAGGCGGAAGTGCTGTATTGGTGATTTCCTAGCGTATTGGCGACGTTTTACCAAGCAAAACTATAAATTACTCTTTTGTAATGGTGGTCCACTCCGACCAAAGTCTCCCATTTTTGCTAACTGCGACCTCATACAACAAATTGCTCCTCAGCATCTTGAGAATTGCTTAAAAGCAGGGATACCTGCTCAAAAACAGACTCTAGTTACTTATGGGATGGAAATACCTGCTGAATTACAAATACTTTTGCCTGATGAAAAAGAGGCTTTAAGAAATAAACTAGGACTACCTGAGAAAACACCTTTAATTCTTTCAGTAGGTTATATCAGCAAAAGCCATAAGCGCATGGATTATTTAATTCGTGAAGTTGCTAGTTTAGCTGAACCACGTCCTTACCTTTTACTGTTAGGTCAACAGGATGGAAGTTCACCAGAAATTATTGAACTGGGTAACAGCTTATTGGGTGCTGAAAATTTTCAAGGCAGAAGCGTAGCCTCTCATGAAGTTGCAGACTACTATAAAATTGCAGATGCTTTCGTGTTAGCTTCCCTCCACGAAGGACTAGCAAGGGTGTTTTTAGAGGCAATGTCATACGGCTTACCCTGTATAGTTCATGATTATGGCGTCACCCGTTACACCTTTGAAAATGAAGGGTATTTTGGCAATTTTAAACACGAAGGAAGTTTGGCAGATTTAATTAGTCAAGTACTATCCGAAAATGGAAATAAATCTGAATTTTATCAGCGTCATCGTTTCATTTATGAGCGTTTTAGCTGGGATAAATTGCTGTCAAGCTATGTTGAGATGATTTACATGGTAGCTAATTGAACAAAAAACTTTTAAGTTAATTTTTGCTTAATTATTTAGTAATTCTATCCTTGAAGTTACGATAGTTAAGCTTAATATTGTTGAATTTTTGATTTAAAAAACTTGTAGTAGTCTTTTGTAACCGTGTGAGCAGAGTAGGGCGTGTAAAGCTTTGAGGGCGTTTTTCAGGTGCTTTTAAATAGCGATAATACAAGAAAACATCGCGGTAAGGAATATTAACATCCTCACCCCTGCAAAGCCGTACAAAAGCGGAAGAAGATATACTCATATAGTGTAAGTATGTCAACCTCCGCCCTTGGTCGTATAGGATATTATCTACTACATCAAATTGAGAACTCCAGTGATTACCAGTTGCCTGTTCGCAGTCATGGCAAGCAAAATTATAATATGAGATACCACTTCTCAACACCATGTAGTTAAATAAAGATTGGTCAGGTGCTAAAAAAGCCATAACATCAGCTTCACCTGATATTAATTTGTCGAGTAAGTCGGATCTTATAGCTGTAGAAAAAATATTTTTCTTAGTTGCAAACCAACCAGCACAAAATACTCGAGTCTGTAAGTTTTCTGAGTTAAAAATTTGCTGTATATGCTCTACAGAGCCATCGAAAATAAATTTTAATTCAGACTTATATTGAAAATCATTGACTACCCAATCGTAGTTATCTAATTTTTCATATACGTAATCTACTGGCCCCATTAACAAAGTATCTGCATCAAAATAAATAAATCTATCAAATGGGCCATCGATAGCACAAAATTTACGGTGCATTGGTAGCTCATAGAGTTCTGGAAAACCCCATTCTCGCCAAGTTTTTTGCGCTCTGGGATAGTTTTTCCATATCTGAGTGGCAAAGTTATCCCAATAAGCTATGGAATTAGAGTCTTCAAATAAGCTGACATTATCTCTAGATGCAATCTCTGCCTTTACCTTGTCTAATCGCTCATTATATGGAAGTATACAAATAGGAATTTTCCTACCAGCATTAGCTTCTATACTATTGAGCAACGCAACTAATTGGTCATAGACGACATCATTGGCTAGGATATAAATGCCATCAATCATAGGGATACTCCTAATATTAACTACGGGCAGCAACAAAGGGAAATAAACGGCGAGTAAGTTTGGGAATGAAGGCGAATTTACCCTCATGGAGATAGCGATAGTGTTCCCACAATTGCCAATAGGGACTACCAATTTTCATCCGCGTACCAGCCCAATGGAGATATTTTAGTCGTTGTCCTCGGTCATAGAGGGCGTAGTCTTGCTGTTGGAAATTTTGCGAACCTGCCCAACTACCAGGCCCTCCTCCAGGAATTTTGACGAGATTTCCACGTTTGGCAATTAGTTTAAGAACAAGATAATTTAAAATTGGTTGGTCTGTAACTCCTTCAGAAAAATCGAAATATTCCCGATGTGTAGCACATTCGCGCAAAGCTTCATCCATCAGTTGTTCGGTAATAGTTCCTTTTCTCGAAGCCCAAAAACCGCTATTGAAAACATCTTGAAGTTGGGCATCTGAAAAAATTTGTTGCTCTTTCACAAATGGGGAAAAGATATTTCGCAGCTTGTCATTGGCATGATGGTAATCACAACAGAAGAAATCGACTTCTGAAAGGTTGTCTAAATTGTCAGCGATTTTTTCAAAAACAACAATATCAGTATCAATATAAATAAACTCATCTAAAGGGCCAAACCACGCCACTAGTTTACGCATTTTGTTGGGTAAGGCAAGAAAATCTCTATCAAAAATTTCTCCGATGCGTTTGGTAAATTTATCAATAAGTTCTAAATCTGGAAAAATTTGCACTTTATGTAAGGTACCAAGCTGCTCTGCTACCTTATGATAATTTTCATTAAAAGGTATGAGATAAATGGTAACTTCTGGGTCATAGTAACGAATGCTATTGAGTAAAGCGATCGCATTATCAATAACCCGGTCATTGGCAACAATATAAATTCCCCGACTCATAAATTATCCTTGGTTAATTAACTTAAGTTTTCGTAAAGCTCTTGTAAGTAAATTTGGTGTTGGAGCGTCATTATAATTTTTAGGAGGATTTGTAAAAACTGGACGTTTTTCTGGTTCGTGTAAATAACGATAATAGAGAAATAAATCTCGATAGGGGAACTCAATATTTTCTCCAGCACAGACTGCTTGATTGATATTAGGAGGAATACCAATGTAATGAAGGTAAGTTAGTCTGTTGCCTTTGTCATAAAGGATATTTCCTCGTTCCTCAAAGTGCTTAGAGGTGGCAGAACATCCAGTTTTTTGATTATCTGGTAATTGTTGAGCAAAGTTATAAATAGAAAGATTAGACCTCATTACCATGTAGTTTATCAGTGGTTGTTCACCAGCCCCTTCGTACAAAATTTCCGCTTCACCATTTTGTAAATGGGATATCAGCAAATCTCTTTGTTGTAAGTTAAATATGCCCCGCTTTGAACCATAGAAGCCTGAGCAAAATATTTCGGAATTAATGCGTTTTTGCTCGAAAACTTTTACTAATTTGGAAGAATTAACATTGTATATTTTACTAACATCTTTAAATTGAAAATCGTAGACAACAAAATCATAACTATCTAACTTTTCAAACACCGCCGCGAGAGAGTTCATTACCAAGGTGTCTGCATCTAAATAGATAAACTTATCAAATGGCCCATCAAAAGCACAAAAACGACGGTGAGCGCCATACAAACGGAATTTACTGCGATTCAATCGTTCTGGTGCTGCTGAGAGCATAAATTCATCCCAGCGGTTGATTGATTCTTGATTATCGTAAAGAAATACATTAGGGCGTTTAGCTATTTCATCAGCAATTCGCTGTGTCTGATCATCAAAAGGATAGATACAAACAGGAGTTTCTGGCCCCAATATCACATCAATACTGTTGAGCAAAGCCACCAGTTGATCGAAAACATAATCATTGCCAAGGGTACAAATACCATTCATAATTTATGAGTGTTGATCAACAAACTTTGATAACCAGTTAAGCAGGTTTAATTTGTGTAAGATGATTTGACGAGCTTCTGCGATCGCATCTTTAGCAGCATACCAAGCATCAGGTGTAGCTGTCACTTCTTTGATGTAGGCAATGCCTTTTTCATCTAAACTGGGCAACCGCAAAAAACTACCTGGTGGCAATAATTTATCAGCAGCAGGGCCACCATAGTAAATTGGTAGACACCAGGCAAGTAAACTATCCCAAAGTTTTTCACTCACATACCAATTATTATCAGCATAATTTTCAATTGCTAAATTGTAATAATATGGTGCCATGCCATACCATTTATTACCTAGTTCTCCCGACTTCTTAGCCCATTGTGGTAAGTTACGCCCATACAAATCAAATTTAATGCCACTAGATTGTAGAGACTGCAAAAAGTCTAAACGCTGGCGATGGTTGACAGTACGGCTAATCCCTGAGGTAATCCAACTACATGGAGCAACCTTTTGGGGAGGTGGTATTTCATTTAAATCTTGAAATGAATTTGAGTGATACCAAATAGCAGGCATATAGTCAGGATTGGGGGCAAAATCATCTGGGCCAGAAACGTAGCCGCAATAATTTTGGGCTTGTTGGTAATTATGATTAGTGATTTCTAAAATTTCATCTAAAGGCGGTTCTCTTAGTAAATAAATAATCCGCTCTTTACTCACATCACGCAGTAAAGAATCAACATTTACTACTGATTTTTGTCGTTGTTTACGAAAACTATCTAACCAAGATTTTTGTGGATCTGCTTGAGGAAAATCAAATTGATACATTAGTAGAAAATCTGGTTTTGCTGCCAGCGCCTGCATTTGCATATTGCCCCAAACTCCAAATTGATTCGGAGTTTGTTGCCAAAGCCAATCGGCTCTAGTTTCTAAACCTCGATAGCTGCTAATCATGCCTACAGTTGTAATAGTCATTTTATTTATTATTCAGTTATTATTTTCATGAGTTATTTTCCCTAATCTCACCCATTTTTCCTTATACAATAAGTTGGGGTAAGAGAGATTCATCAACATAACTAAGAATTTTTGCCGCTCTATTTTCCCAAGAGAACTGCTTGACAAAATTGATACTATCTGAATAACCTTCTATTTTTCTGGGATGAGTTTCTAAAACCCGCTTTAGACATTCGGTAAATTTGCTAGGGTTATCTGGCTCACACCAAGCAGCGATCGCTTGAGTATCTTGAAACTTAACTAATGAAGGAATTTCCGTCGATACAATGGGAGTCCCAGAGGCGAAGTAATCAAATAGCTTTAAGGGAGATGTGAAAGTTGCCGCTTTTCCTGAACAATGAGGATGAGCTAAAACATCGGCTGCTTGTAGCAAAGATGCTAAATCATTATGTAATATATAGCCCAAAAATTTAATATTATGAACTTGTTTTTCTTTTACCAATTGCTGATAATATTTGACTTCTGCTGGCTTACCACCTGCACAAACAAATTGCACATTAGGCATTTCATTAGCGACCTGAATTAATACATCAATACCTTTAAATTGCTGTAATGCTCCTGCATAAACTACCAATTTTTGGCTTTCGTATTGCAATAGTTTTTGACGCCATTCTGCTGCTTTTTCTGGTTGTCTCTCCATAAATAAGCGATTAAAACCATTGTGCAGTGTAATCACTTTTTCTGGTGGCATCCCATTTTTAATCATGCTTTCGCGGATGGTGTCTACAACGGTGACAGCAATTTGCAATAACGGATTTTTAACAATTTCTGGCTCAAATGGTTTATCTTCGTGGTGATGGTGTTCATAAATTGCCGGAACGCCATTTTTGATTGCAGCTTTGACAAAATTCCAGTTGCGACTGTGGACAATTTTAGTAGTTGGAAGTATGTAAAATGGTAAATAATACTTGCTGGCAATGGTGTTCGAGTCAGTAAATTTGCTTCTAAAATGGTCAATCGGCCAAGGCATCGGTAAGGGGGCAACTTTTAACTTGTCATGGAGGTTGTAATATTGGACAAGTTCTGTTGGTGTTTTTCTCGGTTGAAAAGGACGAGCTAAATTAGCTAGATTAATAGCTTTTACTCCTTTTTCAGGATATACCAAAACTGTTGAGTATCCCAAATTGGCAGCGCCGTTAGCTGCATTTGTAGACTGTACTAGGTGAGCCTCTGGCTGCGGCAACTCTTCACCAATGAAAAAAATATAGTGTTTTTTTAAAGCAGAATTTTTCATAATTTTAGACATTAATACTATTCTCAAATTTTTCTAAATGGTCGAGCAGATATATAGCATATTCATAACTTTCAGTAATTAATCCCTTTTGTTCTTCTGTGGTATATGTCAAATTATCAGCTAGAGAGCGGAGAGAGCTAAGTATGAGATTGAGAGAAGCCCGAAACTCAATGGAGAGATGAACAAAGGTCTGATAATTGCTACTTATAATATCTTGATTTTCTTCAGAAAGGGAGATAAATTCTCCCTTTATTTGTAAGTTAATAACATCCTCAAAAACATCTATGGTGTTGAGGATTCTCCAAGCTGATTTGTAAGAGTCTTCAATTAATTTCTGTTGTTCTTGAGAATCGTCTACGAGATCATCAAGTAATAAGCGCAGGAACCCAATCATTGAGTTCAACTGTGTCCGAATTTCGTGAGAGATGCGGAGCAAGCTTTGCTTGTATTTAGTAGCGGCTTCAGGATGTTCAACAAATTTCTTTGAGTTTAGGCGCATTGCCTTAAAAATTTTTGTCTGAATTAAGTCTTTGTTAGGCCGATCGCTAAATTGCATGGAGTACAAACGTGAGTAGTAACCACCTTTGTGTAAAAGTTCTTCATGAGTTCCCACTTCTACCACCTGTCCTTGATCTAACACGGCAATTTGATCGGCTTTTTGGACTGTGGAAAGGCGGTGAGCAATTACAAGGGTTGTGCGATCGCGGCTCAAATCATCAAGTGCAGATTGTACTAAGCGTTCGGAAACGGTATCTAAGGCGCTGGTGGCTTCATCTAAAATCAGAATATCTGGATTTTGAAGCAGGGCGCGGGCGATCGCTAATCTTTGCCTTTGTCCACCAGATAACATCACGCCGCGATCGCCAATCAAGGTGTCAAATCCTTGAGACAATTTACTAATAAACTCATAAGCATTTGCCCGCTTGGCTGCTGTCAGAATTTCATCCTCACTAGCCTCTTCTCGTCCATAGGCAATGTTATTGAGCACCGAGTCATTAAAAAGAAAGGTATCTTGACTGACAATCCCCATTCGCTTTCGCAGGGATACAACATCGAACTCCCGCAAATCAGTACCGTCAATAGTAATACTGCCAGCTATTGGGTCATAGAATCTGGGCAAAAGGTCTGCTAAAGTAGATTTACCAGCACCAGAACTGCCTACTAATGCTAAGGTCGTGCCATGTGGTAAAAATAAATTCACATCTTTGAGTACCAACTTTTCATGACCAGGGTAGGCAAAGCAAAGAGAATTAAAAGACACGCCCTGTTGTAATTTTGTATAGGGAAGCTGACCCTTATCCATGAATGGCTTATCATGGAGGCTTAAAAACTCATGCGTCACATCTACACTGGCGGCGGTACTGGCAAAGTTGCTGCGAATACTATTTAACTGAGAAATTAATGGCAGCACTCGCAGCAGCACTAATAAATATGTCAGGAGTACGGTGGAAAGAGAAGAAACCTGGCCAGCAAAGAAGGTTTTGCTCAAAAGTACAATCAGCAGTAAAGCTGTAATACCCATGACCTCACTTAAAGGTGTAATCGCTTCTGAATTAACCTGAGATTGAAAATCTGCTAACTCGCGATCGCGAATTAATTTTTTAATCCGTTGATATTCTTTTTCTTCATTTCCCGTCGCCTTTACCAGTCGGATTCCGTTCAAAGTCTCCAGCACAGAGATTGAATATGCTCTAGACATTTCACTAAGCTGCTTACCAAAATTTCTCGACTGGGAAATGGCATACTGATTTATTAACGTCACCAACGACAGCAAAAGCGTAGCAGCAATTGTTAACTGCCAAGAGATTGACAATAATAAACCGACAAAAACTAAAATTGTGATTCCCAGGATAACTATTTTGACTGTACTACCTATAGCACTTGCAGCCCGACCAAGTTCTCCACCAAGACGGTTGATTAAATCACCAACTTTTGTCTTGGCATAATAATCTATATCAATTTCTAGTAATAGCTTTAACCCGGTTTCGCGCATATCCGATGTCAGCTTTCGGGTTAAAGAACTCGATGCTAATACGCTGGCATAAGTAGATAAGTTTTTTAAAAAAATTGTGAATAGAATCGTCCCAGCCATTACTACTATCCGGTAAGATTCTGGAGTATTATCAAAGGGAGATATCAAACTTTTTAGGATGGGAGGGGCAGTACTTAAATCTACTTCTTGCCCCACGATTTTTAAAATCACTGGCACAATTAAAGCTGTGCTAATTCCACTAAATAAAGCTCCAGAAAATCCTAACAATATTGTTAGCAGAATCAAACCTGGATAGGGTTTAGCGAACCTTAGTAGTAGTTTTCTGGTAGACATTGGGTATTTTTATGCAACTTTTATTTATTAATATTATTCACAATTTACTTGCCAAATTTACTAACCATCAAATAAATCACACCCCAACCAAGATTTACAACCGAGCAATTACCGACTTAAGCACAGAAGCCATAGTCTCTATGCTATAGAGTTCCACACATCTTTCTCTTGCCTTCATACCTTGCTGCTGTGCTGACTCTAAATTCTGAAAAATCAATTGAATTTGTTCAGCAAGCTGTTCGGGACAAGCAGGCTCGACTAAATAACCAGTATCACCTAAAATTTTGGAAATATCTCCAACGCGCGTCGATAACACAGGTTTAGCCATTGCCATTCCATCTGTCAACTTCAGGGGAAACTGAGCGCGAGCAGTCAAAGTATCTCGCTGGGGAACAACTACAATGTGAGCCGCTGCTACAATTTTAGACATTAATTCTACAGGGCACCTTGGTAATTTAATAATCCAACGCCCCCACTTTTGAATCAATTTATCGTCATAATCATCGTAAGGACTACCACCCACAATCACTAATCTTAAATCTGGCTCATCCAACAAATCGAGCGCCATTAGAATGTCTTCAACCCCCTTGTGAGGTCGTGGTGCCCCAGGAAACATGAGAATTCGATACTCAGAAAGACCGTAATCCGTTCTGCTAGTCTCAGAGTCATACTTCTGGGGGTCAAACATTGCGGTATCTTTACCATTAGGTACATAAACACCACCGAAGCGTTTTTGGAGAAAGTCAGTATCTATCGTTACTGCATCTGCCTTTGCCACTAAGTTTTCCATCCACTTGAGATACAGTGGGTGATCTGGAAATTTTAATGCGCCATTTTTCTTGAAAATGTCACGATAAAATTGCTTAAGACTAGGACGATATTTCCACTCATCACCTCCATGCCAACTAAGTTCCCAGTCATCCATATCTAAAATTAAAGGACGACGACCACTAAGTTTTTTCAGTAGCGATAGGCCAAAACTTGTAAACTTTGGTTTTACTGCATAAATAATATCTCCATCTATTTTTTGCAGGAGTTGACGAGCAGATATCAGAAATTCTGGATAATTTGTACCTGGAAGAGAAACAACTGAAATGCCAGACGGAGGAATAGCATACAGTTCTTTACCATAAATAAAACCAACAATCTCTACTTGATAATTGAGGCTTTGCAGTACTTGAGCTAGTAAAAACGCTCGAATGCTACCGCCTCCAGATAAATCACCAACAACTAATGAAACTTTCAATTTTGATGTTTCCTTCTGTAAATTCGCAATTTAAATATTAATAAATATTTAAATTTTTTCAGAATGTGATACAGGAAAAAGGCTCGTGCATATATCCATAATAAAAGTGTCATTTCTTGCGCCAGGGATTTGTAACTTGATTCGGTAAAAATACTTTATCAAATCTGTCAAATACCCTTGTGTACAAAGAACGGGTAATATTTTTAGCATATTGAGGTCGATAAGGATAGGTACAGTGAAGAACTTTAATTTTATCTTGAATATCATAATCCTCCTCCCATTTACTGAGATAATTATAGGTGGGAGGTAGTATTTTCATGTTAGGGCGTACAGATGCGATCGCAGAAGCAAAAGCACCTTGATCTTTTAGGAGTAATTTATCTTGGTTATTTTTGATAATCTCAAAATAACGTTTAAATTCTTCAAAAAATCCCTTAGTTACTTCTGTTTTCCGAAAAGCCATAAAACCGCCATTATACTGCACACTATCTGCTTGTAATGGTAAACCTACTGATTGCAGAATTGGCAAAACATTTGGCAAAAGTTCTTCTTGGCTACCACGCAATAAATTCGTAGCTTTAAGAATAGAAGGTTGCACATCTTCAGTTAACAAAAAATCATACTCATCTAGATACTCAAATACATCATTGATATCAGAAAGTAAGCAAATATCTGAATCTAGGTAAATTGTTTTGTCAAACTCAGAGGCTGCATATAGAGCTAGTTTTGCTTGCCTTGATGCTAAAACAGTATTTTTATTTGCAGGCGCTGGCTTTAAAATTACATTTTTGAAAACCTTTAATAACGGATAGAGAAATAACGGAACTTGGTCAATTAAAATAATTATCGGCTCTTGATGAAACTTCCTAATCGCTGCTAAAAAATGAATACAATCTTGAAAAGAATAAAGCCCAGTTAAAATTGTAATAAATCCTCTATTTTCTGTTTTCATAAATAAGTTAAATAATTATTACTTTTAATCCTAGTCCGTCAATCTAATTTAATGCGTCCATTCCCAAAAACTTTTACTCCAGTCTTCGTTATAGTAAAAAACTCCTTGCCATTGATAAAAATGAACAAAATCTTCGATTTCTAACGTTTTATTAACATCCCTTATCATATAGAGAGGTCGCTCACCGTAAAATGATGCCCACATACTATAACTACTAGGAGGGCCAATAATATAATCACATTCAGCTAAAGAATACATATCCTCAATTATATGATTATTGCCATAAACATAAGATAAATGTTGAAAACAATCGTCATCTTGTTTCTGATTGGAGCAAATCAAGAATGTGACTTTTTTGTTATGAAATAGCATTTGTGCTGATTTCATAACTTTTAAATAATCTTCAACTAAATAAAAAAATCTGCCATTTTGATGTTGCTGATAATCTCCATGACGGATATGGACTCCAATGATCACATCAGTCTGGCTACGAATATTGGATATAAGTTTTGCTACATTTAGCTGATACTTCTTTAAAGGTTGAAAGTAAGCACGAATTTCTTCCCCATGTTTTTGTAGATTTGATATATCATCTACAAACCATCCATCCCGAAATACCCATCCTTGAAAAAAGTTTATAGTCCCTGATTTCAACTCTTTTGTGATGCTTGAATTACTCCAGCTAAAGGGCTGATCACGCTTAACATCAATTCTGTTAAAGCGTCCACTTTCAGCTAAATAACGATTGATTTTATAGTAGTATTTACGTAGCAATTGATTTCCTGCAATTGAAAATCGTTTAGAAGGGTAGCAACATAAAAAGTCTTGAGATGTTGAGCTAAAAAAATCAGCATATTCTTCAAGTGCTGGGTTTAGAACTGTGAAATTATTTTCACTCGCAAATGCCATAAAATGAGCAGATAACAATAATCTGTTGCCTAATTGTCCAGATTTGGCAGAAATTACTAGCATGTATAAAACCTCTAAAAATCAAGAGTAATAATATTTACTGAAGCTTTAAAATACATAAAATTTAAATTATATTAATCTTAACAGGCGAAAAGAAATATCCACTATGATTGAATTGATTTTTTGGTATCCTGAGAATAGGAAATAATCCAATAAATTTAACTTTGTATTTGCCGCTATTTCCAGAGAAAATTCACTGATAAATCCAGATAAATTTTGCTTTGTTCTGGTATGTTTACCGTATAACTACGGTTGTATACTATCATAACTGTTAATGAGGCATTACATTTGAACTAGTTTAAGTATAAATACTTAATAGGTTTTATACATGTATCCTGGTTACTTGCTGAGACTTAGGATTGCTACTCGATATCAAATATCTATGTTGTAAGGGAGGCAGAGGTAATGCAGGTAATCCGTCTGGAAGCACTCTTAGACAACTACATATTCTTGCTACACGACCATAAACAAAATATTGCCGCCGTCGTCGATCCGGCGGAGTCTCTACCAGTATTAGAGAAACTGGCAGAATTAAAAGCTGAGTTAGTAGCAATTTTCAACACCCACCACCATAACGATCATGTGGGTGGTAATAAGCAATTAATAGAAAAATTCCCCCAACTGGTAGTTTATGGAGGAGCGGAGGATCGTGGTAGAATTCCCGGACAGCAGGTGTTTTTGCAAGAAGGCGATCGCGTCCAGTTTGCAGAGCGTATAGCTGAAGTTATCTTTGTTCCCGGACATACCCGCGCTCACATCGTTTACTACTTTCCCCCGGAAAAAGCTGGTGAGACAGGCGACTTATTTTGCGGTGATACCTTATTTTCTGGCGGTTGCGGTCGCTTGTTTGAAGGAACACCGAGTCAAATGGTGGACTCTTTAAGCAAACTGCGATCGCTACCCGATGATACACGCATCTGGTGCGCCCACGAATACACCTTAAAAAATCTGCAATTTGCCCTAACTGTGGATGGTGACAATGCCGACTTACAAAGACGCTTCAATGAAGTAAAATCTTACCGTAGCCGAGGAGAAGCTACCATCCCCTCGCTGCTGGGAGTGGAGAAGCGAACAAATCCCTTTTTACGTTGGGATCAGCAATCATTACAATTAACTGTTAAAAGTAGCGATGCAGTGCAAACTTTTGCCCGGATACGAGAAATGAGAAATAACTTTTAGTCATTTGTCATTAATTATTCTTCCCCTGCCTCCCCTAATCCCTCATCTCCCTCATCTCCCCACTCCCGAATTCATTCAATTTTCTCTAATAGTTGCGATCGCACCCTTCCTTTCGCTACGATCTGTAAGCTTTAGGGTATAGGCAAAGAAGCTTGGAATACAGCACTGACATTGTGAGCTATCTTACCCAAACCCAAATTAATCAGATTTTACAGGAAAAACGATGGCGAAACGCGTACAGTTAGTTTTAAATCAAGATATCAGCAAGCTGGGAAAATCTGGCGACTTAGTGGAAGTAGCTCCTGGCTACGCTCGTAATTATCTGATTCCCCAAAAATTGGCAACCAATGCCACTCCTGGTATTCTCAAGCAAGTAGAACGCCGTCGTGAGCAAGAGCGTCAACGGCAATTAGAACTCAGACAACAAGCTCTTGAGCAAAAAGAATCTTTGGAAAAAGTTGGCAACTTGACAATTGCCAAGCCAGTCGGTGAAAACGAAGCAATTTTCGGTACTATCACCACTCAAGATGTTGTAGATGCAATTAAGGCAGCTACCGGTCAAGAAATCGATCGGCGTGGAATTACCATCCCCGACATTAACCACCTCGGTACTTATCAAGCCGAAATCAAGCTGCATTCGGAAGTAGCGGCACAAGTCGATATTCAAGTAGTCGCTAGCTAAGTTAGGCGGGAGGAGATGAAGGGGATGAGGAAGATGAGAGAGCAAGGGAAGTAAGGGTGACTGATAACTCCTAACCCCCACTCACCACTCCCTACTCCCTACTCCCCACTCTCAAATAGCTTTCATCTCAAAACTAAAATCGTTTATGGCTGAAGAACTGAGTTTTAAAGGCGATGGTAGCGATACCTACGGCGGTAAACTACGCCTCCCCCCACAAAATATTGAGGCGGAAGAAGCGATTTTGGGGGGTATTTTGCTAGATCCAGAAGCGATTAGTCGAGTTAGCGATCGCCTCCTTCCAGAAGCTTTTTACATTAGCGCTCACAAAGAGATTTATCAAGCAGCTGTGAGGCTCCACGCCCAAGGTAAACCCACAGACTTGCTCTCAGTCACCAGCTGGCTGACTGACCATGATTTGCTTGCCCGCATTGGTGGTAGAAATAAATTAGCAACTCTGGTAGACCGCACAGTGTCAGCCGTCAACATCGACGCCTTAGCAGGGTTGGTGATGGAAAAATACCTGCGGCGACAGTTAATTAAAGCTGGCAATGAAATTGTACATCTTGGTTACGAGACAGAAACCGAATTACCAACTGTTTTAGATCAGGCAGAACAGAAAGTCTTTGCCGTTACTCAAGAGCGTCCCCAATCGGGTTTAGTTCACATTTCTGATACTCTAATTAATAATTTCCAGGATATTGAAGATCGAAATCAAGGCATTGCCTTACCTGGTATTCCCTGCGGGTTTTACGATTTGGATGCGATGACTAGCGGCTTTCAGCGTTCTGATTTGATTATTGTCGCGGGTCGCCCATCAATGGGAAAATGCCTCAGCCATGATTCAGAAATAGTTTTGGCAGATGGAACAATTACCACAATTGAAGAATTATATAAACAACGTCATGGCTCATTATTGACGCTAAACAACGACTGGAAATTTACCTTTACTCAACCCTGTGCATTTGTAGATGATGGTATTAAACCAGTTTTTCGGGTAACAACTCGCTTAGGTAGGTCTATTGAAACTACAATCACCCATCCATATTTAACTATTAAAGGCTGGCAAAAATTAGAAAATTTAACAGTTGGCGATCGGATTGCTGTTCCGCGAAAAATAAATGTATTTGGTACAGAAACCATCCGTGAATGCGAAGTAAAGTTATTAGCTTATTTAATTGGCGATGGCGGATTAACTAACTGCAATCCACGATTTACAAATAGGAATCCATTGCTGCAAGCCGATTTTTCGCAAGCAGTTGTGGATTTTGGTGGTTTAACAGTGCGTTGGGAAAATTCTCAAGGTACACGCACACCATCACTTTGTGTAAGTGGAGATTTTGAATTTATTGCTATTCAAAGACAGATTTTTGCTGAAAATTTTAAACTAAAGATTCAATCGCAGTCATTGACAGGAAAAGACATAAGTCAATTAGTTGGAGTCAGCCCTACTTTACTTTGCGCTTGGAAACAGGGAGTGTGTGTACCAAATTTACAAACTTTTGAGCTATTATCCGAAGTTTTACAATTAGAGTCAGAAGACTTTATATCTCATAGATTTGCCTGCATGAGCAAATCTCGGAAGAATTCGCTGACACTTTGGTTAGAAGAATTAGGTTTGTGGGGCAAAAATGCTCATGGTAAAACTATCCCAAACATCGTTTTTAAATTAGAGCGATCGCAAGTATCTTTATTTCTTAATCGTCTGTTTGCTACTGATGGATGGGCTACACTTCTTACTAGCGGTCAATCACAGTTAGGCTATGGAACAGTCAGCGAAAAACTAGCAAGACAAATCCAACATCTTTTATTAAGATTTGGCATCATTGCCTCTCTTAAAAAGCGTTCTGTAAAATATAATAATACCCGCAGACCAGCATGGCAATTAGATATTACTGATGCCTTGTCTATCAAAACTTTTATCTCAGAAATAGGTATTTTGGGTAAAGAAGAAGCATTAGCAAAAGTTGCAGATGCAATATCTAAAAAGCGATATCAAACTAATCGTGACTTGATACCTGTAGAAATTTGGGAACAAATAGCAGCAGCAAAAGGTAATGAAACTTGGAGTAGTTTAGCTAGACGTGCAGGTATTCAAAGCTATACAAATATACATGTTGGTAAACGTGCGTTCATGCGAGAAAGACTTTGGATATTAGCCACAGCTTTAGATAACTTGCCACTTCAACAGTTAGCAACCAGCGATGTATATTGGGATGAAATTGTTTCTATTGAGTCGGTGGGTAATAAGCAAGTTTATGACTTGACAATTCCAGAAACACACAATTTTGTTGCTAATGATATCTGTGTCCACAATACAGCATTTTGCTTAAACCTTGCTCATAACATCGCCGCTTCTTATAAATTACCAGTTGCTTTCTTCAGCTTGGAAATGTCCAAAGAGCAATTGACGCAACGTCTATTAGCTAGCGAAGCGCAAATTGAAAGTAGTTATCTGCGAACTGGCCGCCTGAGTCAAACACAGTGGGAACCTTTGAGCCGTGCTATTGGTATCCTTTCTGAGATGCCAATTTATATTGATGACACGCCGAATATTACAGTTACACAAATGCGTAGTCAGGCAAGAAGACTGCAAGCAGAAGTTGGAACTGAATTAGGATTAATTGTAATAGATTACTTGCAACTAATGGAAGGAGCAGGTGATAATCGCGTACAAGAATTGTCAAAAATTACGCGTCAACTCAAAGGTTTAGCGCGTGAATTATCTGTACCAGTTATTGCTTTATCTCAGTTGAGTCGAGGAGTCGAAGCACGCACTAATAAGCGTCCGATGTTGTCAGATTTGCGCGAAAGTGGCTCGATTGAACAAGATGCCGATTTAGTAATAATGTTATATCGAGATGAATATTACTCTCCAGATACTCCCGATCGCGGCATTGCAGAAGTAATTATAGCTAAACATCGCAACGGGCCTACTGGTACTGCGAAACTTCTATTTAATCCACAGTTTACAAAGTTTCAAAATTTAAAAATTTAGCCATTGAATTGGGACTGGGATTGGGAAAAACCAATACCCAATACCCAATACCCAATACCCAATACCCAATACCCTAGTTTCTACTTAACTCCCAGCAATTCTACATCAAATAGCAGAGTGGCGTTGGGTGGAATAACGCCACCAGCACCACGAGAGCCATAACCTAACTCAGAGGGGATGATTAACTGACGACGACCGCCTACTTTAATTGTGCTAACTCCTTCGTCCCAACCTTTGATTACCTGTCCAACGCCAATTTTAAAGCTGAAGGGTTGACCGCGATCGCGTGAACTATCAAACTTAGTACCATCTTCTAAAGTGCCGACATAGTGAACTTCAACCGTTTGTCCAGGTTGAGGAGTCGCCCCAGTCCCCTCTTTTAACTCGACATACTTTAATCCAGAGGGAGTAGTCACGGCATTAGCATCAGACATAGTATTGCTCGCAATTAGAGTATTATTTTCAGTTAAAGTTGGGGGCGCTGGCCGCATTTGGGTTATCTGGGCAGCAATGGCAGTATTCTGTTTACCGCCTACTTGCCCTACAGTCAAAAGTACAACACACACCAGCATGAACGCCACGCTGAGGAAAATTGGTTTCAAAATCAGTTCTCCTTACTTAGGTATCCTGGCAAAAACATTACCAACAGGACACAATTAGTTTAAATCAGAAAGGACATCCTAACGCCAAAGCTTATTTTCTAAATCGCGCAATTGACGCTCTAAACGATCAATTCTACCCCGCAGTTCGTCCACTTCCGACTGGCGAGCTACCCCCAAATCTTGCATCATATTTCGCATTTGCCGTTGCATTTGGACATCTAAGTTTCCCTGCTCCGACTTTAACTGCTGGGCAATATCATCTATAACTGCCTTGGCTTGCTCAGGATTGAGCTTACCATCTTTAACTAAATCATCGCTGACTTGGCGCAGTTTTTCTCCTACTAAAGATGTCGTGCCAAGACCAACCATCATTAACTGTTGCAACCAGTTGTTGCTGTCCATACTCCCTTCCTCTTACTTGTTTCAAACCAGGTGATCATTGTTCCTGAGTGTAGGCAATCAAGTTATGCCAAAAGCGTAGTTACTCTAGCCTACATCTCTATTTTGGCAAATTAGCAAACACAGAGATCACAGGGTGTGCTTACAGAACGACTCAAGTTTAAGGTTGCCTCGAATATAAGGGAAAATTTTATTCAGAAGGACGCATAAATTTGGACAATACGGCTGGCTGAATATCCTAGATTTCTCGCTAAAGAGGTTTAGATTAGCCTCAATGACCACACAGAAGTTACTCTCATCATTTTTTGGGCAACACTGGAGCAGCGGAAAGCCTTACCCCAAGCAGATTTACAGACTATTAAAGATGAATTCATCCAACCACTGAGAGAATCTTATCCAGTAGTGGAGTCAGCAAAGTATCAAGTACGGAAATTTCCCCATTTCTAGGTGAAAGATTACTCTCGACTCCAAGAGTTGGCGCTTAACAACG
This sequence comes from Nostoc sp. CCCryo 231-06, assembly GCA_023522315.1. Lineage (GTDB taxonomy): Bacteria > Cyanobacteriota > Cyanobacteriia > Cyanobacteriales > Nostocaceae > Nostoc. Next base: position 8,970 of record JAHCSU010000491.1, on the reverse strand, counting down.
AGTTTTGCGGAGTATATAGCGTTTCTCGTTTACGTGAGGTAGGCACGGCAGTGCCCATTGGTGTCAACTTAAAGCAAAAGCTAGCATTGGCAAGCTTTCTAGGCTTGACCCTCACCCCCAACCCCTCTCCCAAAATTGGTAGAGGGGAGCAAATTCTCCAGTTCCCCTTCTCCCAAGTTGGGAGAAGGGGTTAGGGGATGAGGGCAAAACGTCTTCTCAAAGCAGATTTTTTCTTAAGTTGACACGTATGGGCAGTGCCGTGCCCCTACGGGTATACCTCACGTAAACAAGAAACGCTATAAAGAGGTAAATCGCCCTCTTTTGACGCTTCACCTCTCTCAACAACAGATAATTACAACTAACAATTACACCTTAGAACGGTCAGTCAAAATCTCATAACCAGTCTCTGTCACCAAAACTGTATGCTCAAACTGAGCCGACAAAGAATTATCCACAGTGACTGCTGTCCAACGGTCAGATAATGTCCGGGTGTGTCTAGAACCCGCATTTAAAATTGGCTCAATTGCTAGCGTCATCCCCGCACGGAGTTTAACATTTGGCATCTCGCGGGTACGGTAGTTGAATACTGAAGGTTCTTCGTGCAGATTACGACCAACACCATGTCCAGTGAACTCTTCGACTATGCTAAAGCCGTTAGATTTTACATGATCTTCAATTGCTCCAGCTAAGTCAAGCAGGTATGCACCAGCCTTAACTTGCTCAATGCCCTTATACAAAGCTTCTTCTGCTACGCGAATTAATTTAGCAGCTTCTTGCGTCACTTCACCAACAGCAATCGAAATGCAAGAATCACCATGAAAGCCTTGGTAATAAGCGCCCGTATCTACTTTTAATACATCCCCCACCCGAATCACTTTCTTGGGACTAGGAATGCCATGTACTGCTTCATTGTTAATGCTGGAGCAAATAGAACCTGTAAAACCGTGATATCCTTTAAAACTCGGTGTTGCACCCATTTCGCGGATACGTTTTTCTGCATAAGCATCCAAATCAGCCGTGGTCATTCCTGGCTTTACTAGCTCGGAAATTTCTTTTAGGACAGTTGCCACAATTGTCGCTGATTGCCGCATGATTTCAATTTCACGCGGCGATTTAATTTCAATTCCTCGGCGTTGTTTTTTCGATGTTCCAGGCTGAGTTGTTTGAGGAAGCAAGTTAGTGAAAATGTTCATGGGGAATTAATAATTACTGGTGGCTCTGACACTGAGTATTAATGCTTTCTCTAAATTATTTGAGAAATAATATCTATAATTTAAGTTATTTTAATCCCTGATAGGGATTCTTCCAGTTTAGCCGCTAACGTATATATAATAACACATTTGCGTACTCCTAATGTGTTGGACTTGAATCAAAAGTGCCATAACTTATTTTTCCCTGCACACTATCGGACTTAGTACAGCTTTGTGTAAAATCGTGGCAAATTGAGGGTTGGAATTTTAACGCAAAGGGGCACACAGTGAAGCGCAAAGGTACGCAGAGAATTTGCTACTGCTCTATTATCTTTATTAGTCGAATAATTTTTAATTCTTGATGGCAATTTCTCCAGTCATACCTGCTTCCGTATGTCCTGGTATTGGACAACGTAAGCCATAAGTGCCAGATTTAAGGGGCACAAATACCCATTCTGCCTCAGCACCCGGCTTAAGTTCTAGTTCGTGAATGGCTCCTTTAATCTCTACTTTGCCTGCTTGGACTTTTTGTGTCCAGATGCCATCAGCAAAATCTTTAGCAGTAAAATAGTGCTTCAGTTGGCTGGGATTGGTAAGCCTTAGTTGATACCGTTTACCAGCCTCGAATTCCAAATGATTTGGCTCAAACTTGAGTTCGTTGGCTGAATTACCCAAGCTAACTGTAATTTCTGTAGCTGGCTGCTTCAGCAAATCAAAAGACTTATTCGCCGCCATTGCTGGAGTAGCAGCGATGAAATTTAAGCTTAGGAGGAACGTTAATATCACGTAGTTTCGTCGTAATATTTGCAGCCAAGTAGAAGTTGGGAAAGTAAGAGATTTAATGACAATTTTGTAAAAATGGTTGTAAATTTTCATCACTAGTTCTTAAAAGGCAATGCTATTAATAGGTCACGGGAAAAATTACTTACCCATTCTTTATATTATCCATGCCTAATGCCCATTTCTACTACTGGTCAAGTTTAAATTGATGAGTAAACAAGTTTGTAGTAAGGACTTTAGTCCTTGTTTTTTTAAGCACCAAAGCCCTTACTAAAAACCCTCAATAGCTTGGACATTGTACTACTTAAAGCTTTTCTCTGCTAACAAAGATGGCCCAGCAGTAACGACTACGATTTGATCTGCGTGGAGTAACTCACGAGCCGCTTGATTAACTTGGGTAAGGGTGACTCTCTGGATTTTGTCAGTGAAGGAGTGCAATTCTTCTTTATCTAGTCCATACACCTCATTCATCAAAATTCTATCTGTTAATTCCTCTGGGTTTGCCAGGGAAACATTGTAGTTGCTGATGAGGGTGCGTTTAGCTGTTTCTACTTCTAGTGCAGTGACACCTTGTTGATGGATTTGCTGTAGTATTTGGCGAGTGCTAGCGATCGCTTTACTGCTATCTTCAGGACTAGTTTGCATTTCTATCAAAAATGTGCCTGCATTCTTCCCGGCTTGGAAGGAGCTATAAATTCCATAGCTCAAACCTTGGCGATCGCGCACTTCTGCACCCAGTCTGCTAGATAAAGTATCGCCTCCCAAAATCTGGTTCAATACTAAGGCTGCGTGAAATCGAGGATCATAACGGTTAATGCCTGTGTAACCCATATATGTCACAGCTTGGGCTTTACCTGGTAAAACTGGGTTGACACTGACTATTTTCTGCGGCATTAACACCGTAGGATATTTTAATTTAGGTGCTTGGCCGCTAACTTCCCAGTTACCAAACTCATTTTTAATCAGCGATCGCACTTTGTCTAGATCAAAATCTCCCACCAGCGCTAACACTGTCGTATCTGGACGATAATGTTTAGCTTTGAAATCAATCACATCCTGGCGCTGAATCTGCTGTAAACTCTCCTCTGTGGGAAAAGTATGTAAGGGATGTTTTTTCGGGTAAATTGACTGAACAAATATTCTTCTGGCTACTTCTGATGGCTCATCTAATTCCTGTTGCAAATCAGTTAAAGTTTGTTGGCGATCCAATTCCAATTCTTTGATTGGAAAGCTACTATTTTTTACAACATCAGCCAATATCTCAAGGAGTATCGGCAAGTCAAGAGCTAAACTATCACCTTCGATATGCACACCTTCGCGGTAGGAGTGAAAGTCTAGACTCGCCCCTCGTTCTGCCAAAGCTTTGGCAATAGTTAAGCCATCCTTGCTATTAGTCCCATTTAACAAACTGTCTGCTACAAAAGCAGCCAGTCCAGCTTTATCATCTGGATCAAATTCCGTCCCGGCTTGAATGTGACCGCTCAGGGTAACAGTGGGAGTACTATGATCCGGTAACAGTAATAACCGTAATCCGTTGGTAAGTTTATATTCCTGTGGTAATACTTGAGCAATCGTATCTGTAGCTAAGTCCACAGGCGGTAAGTACTGCATCACATCAGAAGTAAGCACAGGTGCGCCAGGAGAAAAATTCTCTGTAGTTTGGGCTGAGTCTGGTTTTTCACCAACCCCTGTTATCTGCTTTTGAGTTGGTTCAAAAAAGCCTACTGTCCTGGCTCCTTTTGTCAGATATTTATTAATCACAGCGACAATATCCGTCGGCTTCACCAGACGGACAGCAGCCAAATAGCGGTCTGTGTAGCGATAATCACCAACAGTTGTCTCATCAGTGCCCAAGCGCATTGCTTGAGAAGTGATATCACGGTTACTCAAAATTACATCTGCTGTTAATTGGGTTTTGGCTCGTTCAACTTCCTCAGATGTCACGCCTTTTTCTGCTACATTAGCGATCGCGCTGCTCAACACTGAGTCAATTTTTTTCAAATCTTGTTTAGAACCAGCCGTCACCAACACCTCATACCAGCCAGATTCTCGCAAACTGGTAACGGAGGCTGTAACCTCACTAGCTAAACCTGATTCCACCAATGCCTGATAAAGTCTAGAATTCCGTCCCTCTGTCAAGATGTAATCCATCACATCCAGCGCAGGCACATCCGGTTGATTTGCATCCGGTAGCGGATACACCGCCTGCAAAAGCCATCCTGCTCCCGGTTCTCGCAATACTATCGGCGATGAGAGAGATGAGGAAGAAATAACTCCTGCCCCCTGCCCCCTCTCCCCCAATCCCCACTCCGTGGGGGCCCCGAGTCCCCCTGCCCCCTGCCTCCTGGGTACTTTGCCAAACACCTCTTTAACTATTTCCAGGGTATTTGCAGTTTGAAAATCTCCAACAATCACTAAGACGGCATTATCGGGACTGTAAAAATTGCGGTAATATTTTTGTACCTGCTCAACTTCAAATTTCTCGACATCAGCTTTCGTGCCACCTACAGGCAGCCCATAAGCATGATTGGGAAACACCGCCTTCATAACGGCACGGTTGAGGCGATATTCTGGGCTATTTTCATAACCCTGCAACTCGGAAATTACTACCCGCTTCTCACTCGCTAGTTGCTCTGGCTCAATCTGGGAATTTTGCATTCTGTCTGCTTCTAGCACTAAGAGCGCTTTCAGCTTGTTTCGTTCCACAGTACCGTAATATGCAGTTTGGTCATAGCTGGTGAAAGCATTGGAATCACTACCTAAAGCACTAAACAAACGGCCAAATTGAATTGGACGGTTTAGAGTACCTTTAAACATCATGTGTTCCAACTGGTGGGCAATGCCATTCACGCCCGGTTCTTCGTTGCGTGAGCCAACCTTGTACCATACCTGCACCGTCACTACTGGCGCAGTATGCACTTCCTTTGTCAGGACAGTTAGACCATTCTCCAGCACTGTCTTACGGACATTTTGTGTCAGTGTTGAGGGCATTATTCTTTTTGCTAGCAAGGTTGATTGATATTTTTCTTTGTTAGATATGGCTGCATGTTGGCTATGAGCAGGTTTATTGCTTAACAAAAAAACCGCTACTAGCCATAAGCTTAAAAATAATAATGGCAAGGGATATTTATAAAATCTGGAAAATCGATACATGTATTTAGCAGATATATCTGTAACTTAAGTTACAGATATATTTTTGAAAGTGAGGATAGTTTAATCTGTCCAAAAAATCTGTTGCCTCAGTAACAATACAGAAAAACAAACAATATATTAGCAATAAAGGTAATAAAAAAAGCTAAATTATGGGAGTTTTGCTAAAACCCGAATGAATTCCAGAGGTAAGCCATCGGTATCGGCGATGAAAGCGACTTCGTAAATGCGATCGCCTATTTGCTGTTGTGTCGGTTCTAAAAGTACTTTCAACGGTTGTAATTCTTCAGTTTGACTCTCACCCGCTACTAATACACGCTCTTGTAAATTTGTCAACCAGCTAATTAAATCTGGTGTAATCTCAGTTAAATCGAACGATAGATGATAATACCCCACATAATGTTCGTCAGCAAACGCATCTGGGGCTGGTTTTGGTTCGGGAATTTGGATCAGTTCAATTCTGCCGCCCAATCCTTCCATCCAGCAAGCTAGGGTATAGCCTGTAGTAAAGCGTTCCGAAATTGTAAACCCTAAATGTTCGTAGAAAGCGATCGCTCGATGAATATTGGCAGTCCGAATAGAAGCGTGGTGCATATTAGTCCTTAGTCCTTAGTCCTTAGTCATTTGTCCTTTGTTATTCACTAATGACAAATGACTAATGACAAATGACTATTACTCAAACAACCTGAAATAAGGGTAGCGTACAGGGACGCCAGGCTCTTTTTCCAAGTCAAAATTAATTACTTCCCAACAGGGATCTTCTGAGGTATCGGGGCTAAACTCCACGGGTAAACCGTACAAACGCGCAGCAGTCGCTTCTGGTTGTCCAGAACGCCAAGGTGTGCTGCGTTCCAAGTAGCCACTCATCAATTCCTGATAGCGCCGAGCAATTATTACTCTTGTTGCTCGAAAGCCTTGGGTATACAGCTTGTCTAATGCTTCGTGAATCTCAAACCGAATACCATCGGGATGAGTATGCTGTCTATACCATTCATTATTCCACCTGCGCCAATGACGCCCCGATTGCAAATGGATTAACTCTCCATTTTTAGGATTAGCTTCAAACGCGCCATGACGCGTACACAAATAAGTATCTGTTAATGTCAGCGCCGGAATAGTCTGGCGACAATGGGGACACTGTATTTCAGGCCCAAACATCGGGTACTGCAAGCCTGGATTCATCATGAAGTGCGTACAAACATAATTTTGTCTTCACCAGCGCTAGTGTATTGTATTATACACTTTGGCTCCACCACTTTGGGTTAATTGGTCACTGCTGCACAGACACGGAGTTGCAGCAGCAACAATGTTCACTAGTGTTTTCCTCACTGTAGAGGCTTGACGCTGTGATATCCTAGTTGTGCAACCAGCCTCAAAGGTTGGAGTTTCTCCAGTGTTCCTGGGTACCATATTCATATTCTATCGTGTCTACCGCTTCTTACTGGACATCTCCTGATTTTTCTCAAGCTGCCTTCATCGCAGCCAACGCTGTTGTTATGGGTTCGGTAAATATAGCAGCAGGGGTGAGCATTTGGTATGGAGCAGTGGTTAGGGGAGATGTAGAACGGATTGAAATTGGCGAATGCACAAATATTCAGGATGGTGCAATTTTACATGGCGATCCTGGGTTTCCGACAATTTTAGAAGATCATGTTACCGTAGGGCATCGCGCTGTGGTACATTCCGCTTACATTGAGCGTGGAAGTTTGATTGGCATAGGCGCAGTGATTTTAGACGGGGTAAGAGTGGGCGCTGGTAGCATTATCGGTGCTGGTGCAGTGGTAACTAAAAATGTACCGCCTTTGTCCCTAGTTGTGGGTATTCCTGGCAAAGTATTACGGCAACTAACAGAGGCTGAAGCCGCAGAACTGATTGAACACGCCCAACGTTACCAAAAGTTAGCTTTAGTTCATGCTGGTAAGGGTACTGATATTGGTTTTAGCAAGGCTTAGGGAGTGGGGAGTGGGGAATGGGAGCAGGGAGCAGGGAGCAGGGAGCAGGGAGCAGAGGAGAAATTGCAGTAAGTTTTTCTCCTCTGCCCCCCGCACCCCGCCCCTCTGCCTCTTTTCAATGTCCAATGCCCCATAATTTAATCATTCTTTACATATCTACTTGGAAAAGTTGCCCACTTCAGCTAAAAATAAAAATGAGAGCAGTTGACAAAACTTTAATTTCTACTTAAGAGAGGGGTTCTAGATATGGATATCGATTACCGTATAGCGATCGTTTTAGCACCAGTTGTCATTGCTGCTAGCTGGGCAGTGTTTAATATTGGCGCTGCGGCTTTAAGACAAATTCAAGGCTTTTTAGATAGAGAAGCTTAAGTTCGGCTCAATATCATCAATCTTCAACCGGCTGTTTCTCTTCACAGAGGCAGTCGGTTTTATTCAAAATGATTAATTGAGCATGGGGCATGGGGCATTGGGCATCGCTGAAGAATCAATAGTTCTTCTTCCCCTGCTCCCCCTGCCTCCCCTGCTTCCCCTGCTCCCTCATCCCCCACTCCCCCTTCCTTGGATATCGATTCTGTAATACAACCCCTGCAACGGTTTGGTGTCCATCTGGGACTCGATCGCATCCTCAACCTTTTAGCAAATCTTGGTAATCCTCATCACCAAGTCTCAGTAATTCACGTTGCTGGTACTAATGGCAAAGGTTCGGTCTGTGCCTATCTTTCCTCAGTACTTACTGAGGCTGGTTATCGTACAGGACGTTATACTTCCCCCCATTTAGTCGATTGGACGGAACGTATTTGTCTGAATGAACAGCCAATTTCCTCTGAGGAATTGAGTCAATTATTCCAACAAGTCCAAGCGGCGATTCGCCCTGAAGACGAATCGGCAACTCAGTTTGAAGTAATTACCGCAGCTGCTTGGTTATATTTTGCCCAGCAGCAAGTTGATGTGGCTGTGGTAGAAGTCGGACTAGGAGGGCGCTTGGATGCTACCAATGTCTGCTTGGAACCCCTCGTTACGATCATCACTTCCATCAGCCGAGAACACTGGCAGCAGCTTGGCCCTACTGTTGCTGACATTGCTAGAGAAAAAGCTGGTATCCTCAAACCTGGATGTCCCGTTGTGGTTGGAGCATTGCCACCGGATGCACAGAAAGTTGTGCGATCGCGTGCTTTAGAATTACAATGCCCGATTTTTACGCCTCAACCCGCCCGTCAAATCGCTACAGGATGGGCAGAATATCAAAATATTCAAAATTCAAACTTAATTAAATACCCTTTGCCATTAGCGGGACAAATTCAATTAGCAAATTCAGCTTTGGCTTTAGCCGCTTTAGAAATTCTCCAACAACAGGGTTGGCAGATTTCTGAAAAAGCGATCGCTCAAGGTATGGCAAAAACTAAATGGCCCGGGCGGATGCAATGGACTACCTGGAAAAACCATAAATTATTACTTGATGGCGCTCATAATACCGCAGCTGCTCAAGTTCTTCGCCAGTATGTCGATAGCTTAGACGCAGTTAACCATGAGCCAATCAATTGGGTTATGGGAATGTTTTCCGATAAGGATCATGCTGATATTTTTACCGCCCTACTGCGGCCAGGCGATCGCCTTTTTCTAGTACCAATACCAATAGAATCTTGGCCAGGTAGAACTTCTGCTGATTTAGACTACTTAGCAAACCTAGCTGATAGCCTCTGTCCCAAATTAAGCGATCGCCAAATCCATCCAGATTTATTCACAGCACTAGAAACCGCAACCTCAACCACAGACGATTTAATCGTTTTATGTGGTTCCCTTTATTTAGTAGGCGATTTTTTACAAAAGGGGAATAGGGAATAGGGCTATTTCATTCTCATTTAGCCCGCCTCAGAATAAATTCTGAGTCTAATAGC
>JAHCSU010000490.1 GCA_023522315.1 Nostoc sp. CCCryo 231-06 | reverse complement strand
GAGGGATTTAGGGTGAGGGCAAAAACTACGGTTCTCAACATAGATGAGGTTTAGTCTACTAGTTCACGATTATTTTGTCCGATCGCTGTTAATTACGTTTTAGTGGAGTTCCCCAAATCTTGATTTGTTGATCAAATCCACCACTAGCAAGAATTTTACCATCAGGACTAAAAGCGATCGCACTCACCCAGTCTGTATGTCCACTCAGTGTATTTATTAACTCACCTGTAGTTAAATTCCACAATCTAATCCCATCTCTGCCAGCACTAGCAAGGGTTTGTCCATCGGGGTTAATGGCGATCGCATTCACCCAGTTATTATGTCCTGTAAGGGTGCGGACTAATTCTCCAGTATTAATATTCCATAGTTTGACTGTGCGATCGCGGCTAGCAGTAGCTAATGTCTGTCCATCTGGTGTAAATATCACACTACTAACAACATTGTCATGAGCTACAAATTCATTGATTAATTTACCAGTACTCAAATTCCACAGCTTGATTACACCCTTATTGTCACCACTAGCTAAGGTCTGCCCATCAGGACTAAGGGCTAGGGTATAAATCAAATTATCAAAACGTACTAGAGTACCAAGCGGGCGCTGCTGTAGCAAATCCCATATCCGAATCCCATCCAAACCTCCACTGATGAGAACTTTACTATCAGGAGACACCACTAAAGATAATACGTTACTCGTATGCCCAACAAAAGAGCGGCTAAATTTAAAATTTTTCAGGTTCCAGAGGTTAATCGTATTGTCATCGCTACAGCTAACGAGGGTTTGCCCATCTGGTGAAATCACTAAAGATTCTACGGCTGTTTGGTGTGCTTTGTTAATATTCCCCAACTTTTTGCCGTTTGCTGGGTTCCACAGGCGAATTACACCCTCGTTTTCTGCGCCTCCACTCACAAGAACTCTGCTATCTGGACTGAAAGTGAGAGATTTAACAGTTCCGTTATGTCCTATGAGTGTGTAGAGTAGCTGGGCATTAGCAAAGCTGTTGGTAGTTGGGGAGTTTGGTGTTAGCTCAATGGCAGCATGAGCTTTATGAATATAAAACCCTTGCCAGATAGTCACTGGAAGAGCAACAGCTGCCATAAACGCCAGGATAATATACGGGCGTAGAAAATTACCCCCAACTCTTCCCTCACTACTCACACTTTTTCCTCACTTTTATAGATCCGGTTACTCCAATCAATTTTGCAGAGTTATTACTTAATAACTCTGCACTTCCTAAAGAGGTGGTTTTTTCTTAGAAATGCTTAACATCGGTAAAGGCGCACTAGAAGAACGAGAGGGCAAATAGTGTTGTACTACAGGTTCCTCTGGTAGAGAACGACGCTGCTGGAAACGCCACAACTTAAAAGCTAGCGCTATCCCTGTTGTTCCCAAACCAAAAGCGAACAACGACCAGCTATCATTCAATCCGCCAATCAGGGCATCTATAGCGCCCATCGTAATCAATACACTGATTAGTGGCTCTTTTCGGTAGGTTGACTTTAAAAAACGAGGTAATACAGCATTCATCACAGCTTGGTTGGTTCCAGTTCACCTTTTGTGTATATTTACCAAGAATACCTCACCCGTAATTTGCCTTTCTTATCCAAGGCAGATACTAATTATGATTTTCTTTAGTAAGGGGAGGAAGTGGACTCATTAATCGCCTTGTATATACTAGTAGACTGTGGCGGAAGTTTGCCTACCTTGAACTATGGGATTTTGCCCCTTGCCAAGTGTTGTTAATTGACATAGTGGCTCAATTTCCGCGGTACTGTACTAGTTGCAAGTCTATAATATTACTATCACTTATAAATATTTCGATTCCTCTCTTGCTTACATTCTAGGGCAATAATTTACGAATAAGTCTAATTAAAGTATCTAGGGCGAAGTACTTGGCTATCAATTGTTAAAGTCAAAACCAACTGGTTGTTCCAGCTGGTTGAAACTCTTTTAACTATTAGCTTACAACTTCTACCTTGTGCTTGTGGGTGGCACTATTTCAGACCCAGCCATAATAGCAGCCCTTGATTACTTGTATATTCAATTACCAGCAACAAAGCGAAGCCAATCATTGCAGCTCGACCATTCAAGCGTTCAGCATATTCATTAAAGCCAAACTTAGGCTCTTCTAGTTTAGGTGTAATCGTTGGTTGTATTTGTGTCATTTTTAAGAAACCTTTTTTCGGCAAACGGGACTTGATATTAGGCTTTGCAGCAGTTGTCGAGGATAAGCGATAAAGGTAAAAAGAATGGGCTTGTTCTTTTCCCCTTAACTTTTACCCTACACTTGGTAGCTTAAACCTCATCTATGTTGAGAACCGTAGTTTTTGCCCTCACCCTAAATCCCTCT
>JAHCSU010000489.1 GCA_023522315.1 Nostoc sp. CCCryo 231-06 | reverse complement strand
GACGCCAGTCGCCTGCGACGGGAAACCCGTCTACAGCGCACCGCGAGTGAATGCGAGTGAGTTGACGACAGTTCTCCGACCAATGCCGAAGGCGTTCGCGCTAGCGTCTCGTAGAGAGAGAGGAGAACATGGAGGAAACGAGCTATTTCTAATTTTTTTCTTGTGGGGCAACTTGCGCTTCAATATACTTTCTAAGCATTGACACGGTAACACCTCCACAACTTGCAACAAAATATGAACCACTCCAGAACACATCTTTCCAATAGAAGCTTTCCAGGTGTTCTGCAAATTCTTGGCGTAATTTCCTGGATGATACAGACTTTAGATTATTTACAAGCTTACTGAGTTCAACATCTGGATGGTATTGGAAAAGTGCATGGACATGATCCTCTTCTCCATTGAACTCTATAAGCTTACAGTCCCATTTTTCGAGCAAGTCCTCAACTAAAATATTCAGCCTAGCCAGCATCTCTGCTGTGAAAGCTTTCCGACGATATTTAGTTACCAACACTAAATGTACTTTCAGGTCACTAACAGACCTCCCTTTAGAAACAAAATCATTTTTCATAATTTTCTAAATCAGTGTATATTAAAAGAGTAACACCAATTAGGTTAGAAAGGTGAAAACGTCATACCAATACAGATTACGCCCAACAAAACAACAGGTTATTCAGCTTGATAGATGGCTAGATATGTTGAGATGCCAGTACAACTATTTGTTGGCGGATAGATTTCGTTGGTATGAAGAAAATCGATGCTCAATTAACTCCTGCTCAATATTAGTTTGCCATCTACCAGAGTTACGAAATAACCCTACATACAATAGTCAACAAGACTCTTTACCACAACTAAAAGCATACCGCCCCTGGTACAAAGAGATTCACTCTCAGGTGTTGCAAAATGCAGCTAAACGAGTTGAGTTAGCCTTTGATAGATTTCTTGGTGGTGACTGCAATGGCAAACGAAGTGGAAGGCCAAGATTCAAAGGGGCAAATCAATACAAAACTTTTACCTATCCAAAAGTCAAAAGCGATTGTATTGATAGTGGTTTTATAATTCTGCCTAAGTTTGGAAAAGTAAGGTTGGTACAACACCGTCCTATCCCTGACGGGTTCAAAATAAAAACGTGTTCCATTACTAAAAAATCTGATGGTTATTATGTAACTCTAAGCCTCGAAGATGATACTGTGCCTACAATTAAACCAGACTTCAATCCTGATTCAATAATAGGCATTGATGTTGGGCTAAAAGAATTCTTGACAACTTCTGAGAATGAAGTTGTTGCCATTCCCCAGTATTATCGCAAGTCTCAAAAACGGTTGCGGGTTATTCAAAAACGAGTATCACGCCGCAAAAAAGGTAGTAAGTGCAGACAAAAAGCTGTCAAGCAATTAGGAAGGCAGCACAAAAAAGTTGCAGATAAAAGAAAAGATTTTCACTTCAAAACAGCGAACAATTTCTTGAAAAAATACGACGTTGTAGCGGTTGAAGATTTGAATGTGAAAGGACTTGCACGGACTCGATTAGCGAAGTCTATATTAGATGCCGGATGGTCAAACTTTTTGTCAATACTAAAAAACAAAGCCGCAAACGCTGGTTTATTAGTTGTGCCAGTCAAAGCATCAGGTACTAGTCAAGATTGCTCTAATTGTGGTGTGAAAGTTCCTAAGAAACTGCATATCCGGTGGCACAATTGCCCTAGTTGCGGGTGCAGTTTAGATCGCGATCACAATGCTGCGATAAACATAAAAAATAGAGCGGTAGGGCATTCCGTTCTTAAAGCGCAACGCCTCCTAAGCAATAGCCGGATTGGTTGCGAAGCCTACACTCAATCGGTACTCCGATGAGTGTAGGAGATGTCAC